>NZ_JASTZY010000026.1:0-404 GCF_032193695.1 Bifidobacterium sp. H6bp9 | reverse complement strand
CCGGGGCAAGCTCATTGTTGGTCCTGCACGGCGGTGCTGCCGCGTGCCAGGGCGGCCACCAGGGTCATCAGGTCGAAGATCAGCGCCCAGGCCGCCAGCCACTCGAAAGCCGCGTCACGGTCGTGGGGGCGCGGGAGGGAAGTGTCGGCTCTCTTGGGGTTTGAGCCTTAAAGTGACACTTTTCCTCCCTGCTCCCCCTGTATGGGCCGGGGGCGGGGGGATTGATACGCCGCCCGGCCGCTCTTACTCGTGCGAATGACCTGCACGTAGGTGAAAGCCGTAGGTTTGCCGACGGGCGGCTTGACTTTGACCGGTATAGTCTTTTGAGTGGTTGTTCCGTCTCCGAGCTGACCATTGCTGTTGCTTCCCCATGCGTAGATGTTTCCGTCGCTGCCCAGGGCCAG
>NZ_JASTZY010000025.1:0-380 GCF_032193695.1 Bifidobacterium sp. H6bp9 | reverse complement strand
GTAGGTGAAATCCGCTGGCAGGTCCGGGTACGTGCTGCGGTCGGGCGTCTTCACCCTGACCGGTGCATACCGTGTGGTGCTTGTCCCGTCGCCGAGCTGGCCATTGCCGTTGTATCCCCAGGCGTAGGCGTTGCCGTCGCTGCCCACGGCCAGGGAATGAAGGCCTCCGGCGCTGACCTGCAGGTAGGCGGCGCTGACCTGCAGGTAGGTGAAATCCGCAGGCGCGCCTGCAGGCTTCCCCACTTTGACCGGCGTATTCCGGTAGCTGGCGCTCGTCCCGTTGCCGAGCTGGCCATCGCTGTTGTTTCCCCAGGCGTAGGCGTTCCCGTCGCTGCCCACGGCCAGGGAATGAAGGCCTCCGGCGCTGACCTGCAGGTAGG
>NZ_JASTZY010000024.1:0-436 GCF_032193695.1 Bifidobacterium sp. H6bp9 | reverse complement strand
CAACACGTACCCGGACCTGCCCAAGGATTTCACCTACGTGCAGGTCAGCGCCGGAGCCGATCATTCGCTGGCCGTGGGCAGCGACGGGAACGCCTACGCCTGGGGATACAACATCTATGGCCAGCTCGGCAACGGAACGACCGGCACCAGCCAGACTACGCCGGTCAGAGTGAAGACACCCGACCGCAACACGTACCCGGACCTGCCCAAGCCTGCTTGCTCTTGGGATCGACCTGGCATTCAACTTCGCCCAGCCTGAACCCCCACGTGTCCGCGGTTTTCACCAGGTCATCGCCATTCGTGCCCTGCCCCTCCGCAATCGGATTGGCTGGGTCCTCGCCGTAGAGAACGACCTTGTTGGGACGCGCGGAATCCTTTGAAGGCGTGCACTCACCACTGACCACCGGATCAAGCTTGGAAGTATACACACTGCCCG
>NZ_JASTZY010000023.1:0-533 GCF_032193695.1 Bifidobacterium sp. H6bp9 | reverse complement strand
TGGCTCTGAAGGATAGCGAGTGGGTGCCTGTTGATGAGCTGACCCCTGAGCCGGTTCTGGTGACAGGCCAGCAGCCGTCCCCCAATACGGCGACTTCCACGACTGGCAAGGCGGCCCAAGTCAGCAAGTATTCCGCTTTCAATTTGCCCAAACAGCCTAGCAATCCCAATGAGATGTTTGCCACTGACAGGAACGGACAGCCTATGCCTGCCCAGAAGGCTGATGGCGGGATTGATTTCAAGGAGGCCAAGGATAGGCTCCGGCGCTGACCTGCAGGTAGGTGAAGTCCTTGGGCAGGTCCGGGTACATGTTGCGGTCGGGTGTCTTCACCATGACCGGCGTAGTCCGGTAGCTGGCACTCGTCCCGTCGCCGAGCTGGCCATAGATGTTGTATCCCCAGGCGTAGGCGTTGCCGTCGCTGCCCACCGCCAAGGAAAAACCATAGCCATTGTTTTTTCCTCCGCTGACTTGGTTGAATCTGATGCCCCGGCTGGCGCTGTCAGGCGGGGTGATGGTCGTGGATTCCCTGCCCA
>NZ_JASTZY010000022.1:0-584 GCF_032193695.1 Bifidobacterium sp. H6bp9 | reverse complement strand
CGACACGAACACCCAACGCATCACCCCCGGACGCTCGCCGGTCATCGCGCCGAACGCCACCCCCCAGCAGGGCATCATCGGCATCGTCAAAGCCAGGCACCAGAACCCCGGACGCCCCCCGCGGCTCTCGAACCGGCTCAAAAACCACGCCATCGCAAAAATGGAGAACAGGCCCGCCAGGCAGAACTGCGCACAACGGTCGCGCACCCACTGCTCCTCCTGGTCGTACAGGAAGGCCCAGCCCGGCACGAACCCCGCCAGGAAGGCCGCCCCGTACACCGCCAGCTTGCGCAGCCAGCTGGGCAGGGAACCCGCCACCATCACCCCGCCCGACAACGCCAGCCGGGGCATCCGGTTCAGCCAGATCAGCGGATCAACAAACCTCAGCTATGGTTTTTCCCTGGCGGTGGGCAGCGACGGGAACGCCTACGCATGGGGATACAACTACTATGGCCAGCTCGGCGACGGGACGAGAGACGACAAGCATGCGCCGGTCAAAGTGGGGAAGCCTGCAGGCGCGCCAGCGGACTTCACCTACCTGCAGGTCAGCGCCGGAGGCCTTCATTCCCTGGCCGTGGGCAGCG
>NZ_JASTZY010000021.1:0-380 GCF_032193695.1 Bifidobacterium sp. H6bp9 | reverse complement strand
CCGGGGGCGGGGGGATTGATACGCCGCCCGGCCGCTCTTACTCGTGCGAAGCGTGCAATAGTCGGCGTGTCTCCTGCCGGTGGCGGCGGGATGCCAGGACCCCGCCCATGCCGGTCATGCCGGTGGCCAGGGCGAGCAGGATGCCCTCCCCGCCTGCCTGGGGGAGCACGCCTGCAGGCAGGTACGTGTACCTCAAGGAGGTGTCGGGCGTTTGGGGTGCGCCGCCCAGCGTGTAGTCGACGCTGACGGTGACCGTGCCCGGCTGGTGTGCGGGCGTGGTCACGGTGACGCTGCTGCCGTCGCCGCGCGTCAGGCCTGATACGGCGGTCTGGTCGAACCTGACGCCGGTGATCACCAGAGCCAGGTTGAACGACACCGGC
>NZ_JASTZY010000020.1:0-387 GCF_032193695.1 Bifidobacterium sp. H6bp9 | reverse complement strand
GTACCCGGACCTGCCCAAGGACTTCACCTACCTGCAGGTCAGCGCCGGAGCCTATCATTCGCTGGCCCTGGGCAGCGACGGCAACGCCTACGCCTGGGGAAGCAACAGCAGTGGCCAGCTCGGCGGCGGAACGACCACCAGCCCGAATACGCCGGTCAGAGTGAAGACACCCGACCGCAACACGTACCCGGACCTGCCCAAGGACTTCACCTACCTGCAGGTCAGCGCCGGAGCCTATCATTCGCTGGCCCTGGGCAGCGACGGCAACGCCTACGCCTGGGGAAGCAACAGCAGTGGCCAGCTCGGCGGCGGAACGACCACCAGCCCGAATACGCCGGTCAGAGTGAAGACACCCGACCGCAACACGTACCCGGACCTGCCCAAGGA
>NZ_JASTZY010000019.1:0-418 GCF_032193695.1 Bifidobacterium sp. H6bp9 | reverse complement strand
GTCGAACCTGACGCCGGTGATCACCAGAGCCAGGTTGAACGACACCGGCACAGGAGCCGACTTGCTGTTTCTGCTGCCGTCGCCGAGCTGGCCATTGCCGTTGTATCCCCATGCCCAGGCGTTGCCGTCGCTGTCCACAGCCAGCGAAAGCCGGTATCCGGCGCTGACCTGTGCGGCTTGCAGTCCTTTGCTCGTGTCGGTGGGGTTGGCGGGGTCGCGCACGCGCACAGGAACAGGATTCGTGTCACTGGTTCCGCTGGCGGTGTTGTTGCCGAGGTTACCATACCAGTTGCATCCCCAGGCGTAGGCGTATCCGTCGCTGCCCACGGCCAGGGAATGATCGAATCCGGCGCTGACCTGCAGGTAGGTGAAATCCGCTGGCAGGTCCGGGTACGTGCTGCGGTCGGGCGTCTTCACC
>NZ_JASTZY010000018.1:0-425 GCF_032193695.1 Bifidobacterium sp. H6bp9 | reverse complement strand
CGCTGCCCACGGCCAGGGAATGAAGGCCTCCGGCGCTGACCTGCAGGTAGGTGAAATCCGCAGGCGCGCCTGCAGGCTTCCCCACCCTGACCGGCGTATATTGGCCGCTGAAGCTGCTCGTCCCGTTGCCGAGCTGGCCATAGGTGTTGTTTCCCCAGGCGTAGGCGTTGCCGTCGCTGCCCACGGCCAGGGAATGCTGCAATCCGGCGCTGACCTGCACGTAGGTGAAATCCGCAGGCGCGCCTGCAGGCTTCCCCACTTTGACCGGCGTACGCTGGCCGGCGACCGTCCCGTTGCCGAGCTGGCCATCGCTGTTGGATCCCCAGGCGTAGGCGTTCCCGTCGCTGCCCACGGCCAGCGAATGATAATATCCGGCGCTGACCTGCAGGTAGGTGAAATCCGCAGGCGCGCCTGCAGGCTTCCCC
>NZ_JASTZY010000017.1:0-496 GCF_032193695.1 Bifidobacterium sp. H6bp9 | reverse complement strand
AGTGAAGACACCCGACCGCAACACGTACCCGGACCTGCCCAAGGACTTCACCTACATGCAGGTCAGCGCCGGAACTAATTTTTCGCTGGCCGTGAGCAGCGACGGCAACGCCTACGCATGGGGATGGAACTACAATGGCCGGCTCGGCGACGGAACGATCCACAGCCAGATTACGCCGGTCAGGGTGAAGACACCCGACCGCAACACGTACCCGGACCTGCCCAAGGATTTCACCTATCTGCAGGTCAGCGCCGGAGGCGATCATTCGCTGGCCGTGGGCAGCGACGGATACGCCTACGCATGGGGATGCAACTACTATGGTAACCTCGGCAACAACACCGCCAGCGGGACCGGTGACACGAATCCTGTTCCTAAGCGCGTGCGCGACCCCGCCAGCCCCAAGGACAAGAGCAAAGGACAGCAAGCCACACAGGTCAGCGCCGGATACCATCTTTCGCTGGCCGTGGGCAGCGACGGCAACGCCTACGCATGGGGA
>NZ_JASTZY010000016.1:0-724 GCF_032193695.1 Bifidobacterium sp. H6bp9 | reverse complement strand
GGGGATTGATACGCCGCCCGGCCGCTCTTACTCGTGCGAAGCGTGAACCAGTTGGTGCTGTTCCCTCCGGTGGCGGCGCGAGGCGAGGACCCCGCCCATGCCGGTCATGCCGGTGGCCAGGGCCAGCAGGATGCCTTCCCCGCCGGCACGTGGGAGCACGCCTGCGGGCAGGTACGTGTATCGGAGAGAAGTGTCCGGGTTTTGGGGTGCGCCGCCCAGCGTGTAGTCCACGCTAACCGTGACCATGCCCGGCTGGTGTGCCGGCGTGAACACGCTGACGCTACCTCCATCACCACGCGTCAATCCTGTTGCGGTATTGCTGTCAAATTTGACGCCGGTGATTACTGGCGCCAGATTGAACACCACCGGTACAGGGGTCAGAACTCTGCTGGTATAGTTCCCAGTGGGGATGCTGTCGTTGCCTAACTGGCCAAACTCGTTGCTTCCCCATGCTTCGGCGCTCCCGTCCGTGCCGATCGCCAGGGAATGAAATTGTCCGCCGCTGACTTGTACGGCTTGCAGTCCTTTGCTCGTGTCAGTGGGGTTGGCGGGGTCGCGCGTGAGCACTGGAACTGATGGATCCGCTGTTTTATTGCCGAGCTGGCCATTGCTGTTGTATCCCCAGGTGTAGATGTATCCATTGCTGCCCACGGCTAGCGAATGAAAGTATCCGCCGCTGACTTGTACGGCTTGCAGTCCTTTGCTCGTGTCAGTGGGGTTGGCG
>NZ_JASTZY010000015.1:0-1355 GCF_032193695.1 Bifidobacterium sp. H6bp9 | reverse complement strand
CTATAGGAACTAAACGCGTTGTTTTAGGTTCTGTGTGTGGGTTTGGTTGTGTGTTGGTCAGAGTGTGGTGTTGGGGTATCTGACTGGTGTGTGGAACTCGTTCCAGTTGATGGCGGTGCCGTAGTGTTCGGGCTCGTCCTGTTCCTGTCTGGTTTCCCGTTTGGGTGCTGGTTGTGGCTGGTGGTGTTCGTCCCTGATCAGGCTGGCGGGGTCGGGGTTGTCGGTTTTCATGTAGCAGTGCCATTCGCAGGCGCGTCTCATGTGGCTCTCGGGTAGGCCGTGGTGTTGCAGGAGGGTGCGTTTGATGGGTGGGTTGACTCCTCCTTCCAGCCGGTTGGTGGTGCGTTCCACTGGCCCGCCGGCGGTGAGTTCGGGTTCCAGGAAGGCGAAGAGCTGCCTGTCTTGGAAGAGGTGTTCGGGCCTGCGGTAGCAGCGGCGGAGTTCCTGGTGGGTCCACCACCAGGATTGGTGGCTGGCTTTGGGGTTGGCTGGGTCGTCCTTGGCCATGGTGCGTTCGTCGATGAGGGTTTTCCATCTTTCGTGCCAGGCGTTCAAGGCCTCACCCCAACGCACCGCTTCCTCGATGGTATGGACCCGGGTGAGCTGGTCGGAGAGTCGCTTGAGTTCCTTGCCGGCCTGAAGTCGTGGTTTGAGTGTCGGGTCGGTTTTGGTGTTGCGTTGCACGTGCACCAGGCAGCGTTGGATGCGCGTGCCCGGCCAGCAGGCATGGCAGGCTTTCTGCACGCCGCGAAGGCCGTCGGTGATGAGCACGTCGGGCCCGGGGATGCGGGAGAACAGGGCCGTGCAGGCCGCCGTGTTCTCCTGATGGCACCACTGCCAGTCGATGACCTGGCCCGTCTGCCCGTCGATCGCTATCAGGAGGCACCAGCCGTGTGCCATATACGTGCCGTCGGCCATGAGCGTGTGATGGACCACCCCGTCCGGTGTGATTGCCGGCTTGATGTTCCAGCACCAGCCGACCCGTTTACGCCAGGCCCTGGCGCCCATGGCCCCCATCTGTTCCCGGGTCCTGCCCGTCAGCAGCCGGTCCAGGAACTCCCTCAACTGCGCGGCGCGGGCCCGGTCCTGCCTGCGCGCGGTGGACGCGATCGAGCAGGACGGACACATCCAGCGCTGCGTGCCTGATCTGTTGCGCCCATGCTTGCGCATCCGCCCATGGCATATGGGGCAATGCCTGGCCCTCTTCGATCTGGTTCTCATTCCCCAATCGAACAGGAACGGGCACCCCTGCAAGACCCCTATTAACAACCCGACCTATTAACAACCACCCAACACGCTTACAGCCACAAGGCCAAACCCCCAACATAAACAACGCGTTTAGTTCCTATAGCCCA
>NZ_JASTZY010000014.1:0-3181 GCF_032193695.1 Bifidobacterium sp. H6bp9 | reverse complement strand
TGCCGGTGTCGTTCAACCTGCAGCTGGTGATCACCGGCGTCAGGTTCGACCAGACCGCTGTATCAGGGCTGACGCGCGGCGATGGCAATAGCGTCAGCGTGTTCACGCCCGCGCACCTGCCGGGCACGGTCACGGTCAGCGTGGACTACACGCTGGGCGGCGCACCTCAAACGCCGGACACCTCCCTCCAATACACGTACCTGCCAGCAGGCGTGCTCCCCAAGGCCGGAGGGGAAGGCATCCTGCTCGCCCTGGCCACCGGCGTGACCGGCATGGGCGGGGTGCTGGCATCCCGCCGCCACCGAAGAGAACAGCACCGACTGCTTCACGCTTCGCACGAGTAAGAGCGGCCGGGCGGCGTATCAATCCCCCCGCCCCCGGCCCACCTAGGGGGAGCAGGGAGGAACGTGTCACTTTAAGGCTCAAACCCCAAGAGAGCCGACACTTCCCTCCCGCGCCCCCACCACACTTCTGCAGGCGGGAAGCCGAGGGCAGGCATGCACGCCCCCGTATCCGCCTGGGAGAGAGGGAAACGCGGCCAGGCCGGCCACGGGCAGAAACCCACAGCCAGCCTGGCCGCCGTTCATTTCTCTTCCCCCCCTCCTCATAATTTGGCGAGCAGCCGCCTTTACCCACCATTGAGGTCATCACCACCCAGGGCTCAGACCTGGCTCGTGTGTGTTGCTTGTTAATCCGGTGGTATGGTGAAAAACGTGGGGGCGTCGAGAAGATAACTGGCTTCCGCCATTGGCTCGCGCAATCCGATGCAGGGCTGGCGTTGAAGGACAGAAGGGCTTTCCGACGGACAGAACTTTAAACAAGCAAACGGCATTTGAATTCGTTTGGTGTTGGTAAGGGGTTTTGGTTTTATGCATGTGGTTTCTCGTCTGCGTCGCGCGTCGGCGATGGTGATCGTCCTGTTGAGTCTGCTGGCAGGCTTGGGCGTCGCGTCCGCAAACGCGGCGGACGCTCCTATAATCACCGGGGGGGGGGGGTCGTCAGACCCCTCGCGTAGCTAAGCAAACCTCCGGCACTCTCCCTAGCAACGCAACAGACACTCCACTTCCGACCCCATCGCCACTGACAACCACATCACCATTAAATCCCGAAACTACAGATCCATCTGCTCCGTCATCGCCGACGGCTACTACCGGCAGTACGAATTCCGCTTCAGCCAAGCCATCCGGCAAGACGGATGATCAAGCCACGCACACGGTGCGCTTCGACCCGAATAACGGAAACAAGCCAACACAATCAACCGTGAAAACCGGCACTCTCGTCATCCCTCCAGAGCACAACCCTGTACGTGAAAGCTTCCAGTTCGAGGGATGGACGCTTGACGGCCAGCCCTATGACTTCCAGACGCCCATCCTGCAAGACATAACCCTGACTGCCAAATGGGCCAAAACCACGGACTGGACCCTAAGCTCGAACCATGGGCCCACCACCGGCGCCCAACTGACCATCAGCCCGCCCGACAAACAAGAGCCCTACTACACGAGCATCCACACCGCGGGAGACCAAACTGTAGGCCTGACCGGCGACGGCCGCATCTACAGCCGAACGCAAAACAGCACACCCATGCAGGCCCCCTCCCCCGCCCAGGCTCCCGACGGGTTCCACTACCTGCAAGTCGCAACCAGCAGCCAATCGCAGGCCGCATTAGGATCCGACCAGCACATCTACACCTGGACCAGCCAACAGCCCACGCCCACCATCCTCGACACCAGCCGGAACACCAGGTTCACCAGCATCAGCCTGAACGATGACCGACTGCTAGCCGTGGACCAGCAAGGGCAGGTTCACACCTTCCAAGTCAGCCAGCCCGGCACCCAGGATCCGACTGCAAAGCCCGGAGAGCAAACGGCAGCAGGCCTGCCCGGACAGGCACAGGCCATCACCGCCCTCGCCTTCGGCAGCCGAATCCTCATCGTGGACGCGGACGGACAAGCCTGGATCTGGGACGCGAACAACACCGGAAAAGCCAAACCCGTACGCGTCAGACAGAACCCAGGAATCCGCATCATCCAAGCCCAAGCCCTCAGTAAAGGAATCCTCCTGCTGGACGCGGACGGACAAACCTACCACATAGCCGACAGCACCACCAATCCCACAGCTCTCAGCCTGCCGAGCGGCGCAAAGGCCAGCAGTATCTCCAGCAGCAAAGATCAGACCATAATCACCAGCACCGACGGCCACGTCTGGGTCTGGAAGCCCGGCGAAACCCCCAAGCGTGCAGACGACGGGAACCAGCAATATATGCAGACCGCCGAAGTCGGAAGCATGATCACCTCTATCAGCAAGCAGGGCGACATATACGAGTGGAGTCTGGACGAGCAGGGTCAGCCAGGCAAACCAACCCGGCTCGACACCGGCACAGCGCCCACCCTGGAATCAGCCAACATGGACGGCCAAGCTTTGACGCTCAGCAGGAACAACGACTCATGGCAGGCAGACATACCCGCCCGCAAGCCAGGACCAACCACCATCCTCATCACCGGCAGGCAGGACAGCCGGCCCTTCACCAGAAACCTCAAGTACACGGTCGACCAGCCGCTGACCAGAGCCGACCGGCAGGGCACGACCTACACCGTCAGTTTCAATGCGGACGGAGGAAGCCCCGAACCAGGAGACCAGCATGTTTCCACCCCGTACGGCAGGGTGAAGCGCCCCTCCCCCGATCCGACGCGTGAAGGCTTTCTGTTCGACGGGTGGTTCATCGGGCAGGTCGCCTATGATTTCAGCAGGCCCGTTACCAAGGATCTGACCCTGACCGCCAAATGGACTGAAAGACGGAACACCAAGTGGAACATCAGCCCCGACAAGGGCAGCCAGCTAGGCAGGGAATCCACCACCATCACCCCGCCGGACAGCGCCAGCCGAGGCATCAGGTTCAGCCAGGTCAGCGCAGGAAATGTCTACAACTCCGGCTACGGCTTTTCCTTGGCGGTGGGCAGCGACGGAAACGCTTACGCATGGGGACGCAACCAGTATGGCCAGCTCGGAGACGGAACAACCACCAGCCGGACTACGCCACTTAGGGTGAGGAAGCCTGACCGCAACACGGATCCGGACGTGCCCAAGGATTTCACCTACGTGCAGGTCAGCGCCGGATACGATTTTTCGCTGGCCCTGGGCAGCGACGGAAACATCTACGCATGGGGAAGCAACAGCAATGGTC
>NZ_JASTZY010000013.1:0-5235 GCF_032193695.1 Bifidobacterium sp. H6bp9 | reverse complement strand
AACACACAACCAAACCCACACACAGAACCTAAAACAACGCGTTTAGTTCCTATAGCCCCTGATGCCGGAGAGACCGTTCTGTATCAGCATAGAGGCTAGATTGGCTGAGCTCTGATAAGGATGCGAAGGGTAAGGAATACGAGCGGTGTCCATCTCAGTTACACCCCTTTAGATAAAAAAGTGCCGCCCTAGTGTGCATATCATATAAATATGATAGAGGCAGTGGCGGCTTCTAACAAGCTTTAATATACTCGGGATATCAGTTAGAAAGCTTCATCAAGATAAAGCTTCACAATATAAACACATTTCTTATCGGATGGTCTTTCTTCTATCATGAGCTACTGCAGATCACCCTTCAATCGGCAAACATAAAACTGGTCGGCTCGGCCGGGGTTGTGGTCATCGGCGGCTGCGCCTTGATGTCTGGCCGCCGCTGTCGCACGCCTGCGGCGTGCTGCTGAAGGGGTTGGGAATGTGGTGTTTGTGCCGCCCCCTTCCATTCTGGCCCGGGCCGCTGCGACTCAAGCCCCGAGCGTCTCCGCCCACACCCCGCTCCGGCCGAGGGGGCCGAACAGCATGCCCCCTCGGCCTCCGGGGGAGTGTTCGGATCCACGCGGGGGCTTGACTCTCCGCTATACCCGGGCCGCCATTCCAGGCGTCGGCACAAACAGTCCCGGCACCAAGGAAAGGAACACCCATGAACACCACAACCACAGTGACCATGCTGCCCATCGACGCCATCAGGCCCAACGACGCCAACCCCCGAAGCGAGATAGGAGACGTGTCGGAGCTGGCCATGAGCATCGCGTCCCAAGGCATACAGCAGGCCCTGGTCGTCACACCGGCGAACCAGGAGGGGCGGCACACCCTGGTCATCGGACACCGGCGGCTGGCGGCCGCCGAGCAGGCCGGCCTTGCAACCGTGCCCTGTATCATCACCGACATGGACGAGCAGACCCAGGCGGAGGTGATGCTGGTAGAGAACATACACCGTGACCAGCTCACCGCCCTGGACGAGGCACGCGGATACGCCCACCTCCTGGACCTTGGCGAAGACGTGGACCAGATGGCCAAAGCCACTGGCCGCAGCCGCAGCACCGTGCAGCGACGGCTCAAAATATCGTCCATCGACGACGAGAAAATACTCGCGCTGCCATCCCAGCTGAGCTTCGAGGAATTGGAGACGATAGCCGACTTCCGCGACGACGAAGGCCTGCAAGACCAGCTCATCAAAGCCGCAGGCACCAACAACTGGAACATGACACTGCACCAGGTCCAGGCCAAACGGTCGCTGGACAAGTGGATCGAACAGGCCCAGGAAGCCATCAAGCAGGCCGGGCTGCCCATCGTGCCGCTGACACCATCACAATCCTGGTCTGACCCGGAAGGTTGGCGCACCATCGCCCGATTCTCCCCGGATACCGACCCCGACCCCAAGCAGGCCCTCGACACATGGCTGGAGGAATGGGAAGGCGACAAACCCACGGCCGCCGGACTGCTCGACCGTGGCGGACAGTGGCGCGTCAAAATCACCCTGCTGGAGCCATACACCCAACAGGACCAGGAGGACGAACGCCGGCAAAGAGAGGATGACCTGGCCAGGTGGCAAGCCGAACAAGAAGCCGAAATCGCACCGGCCAAGCAACTGGACACGGCAAGCCACGACCTGCGGCTGGCCTACACGCAACGGCTCATGTCCCTCAAACGCCCCGCCAAAAACCAGTCCCAGGCCCTGTCCATGCTGGTCATCGCCCAAGCGAGCCAACGCACCTGGTGGGTCAGCCGGGACCAGGTGCGGGACACATGGCGCGCCATCGTCCAGGACCAGGAAGCCGAGCTGGCGCAAAAGGCCGACCTTGACGAGAGTCGCCGCACCCAGACGGCCTTCGCCCTGTGCCACGCCATCATGGAGACACAGATCAACCACGAGACCTGGCGCAGCCAAGACGACATAGACGGCCTGCTCAAACCCCTCTACCGTGCCCTCCAAACCGCAGGCTACGCCATCAGCGACGAAGAGCAATCCGGTCTCGACGGCGACCTGGTGCCCCGACCTGAAGAGGAAGACAACGAAGGGAACGAAGATGAAACAGACGACGGCGACCAGGAGGAGGACACCAAAGAGTGAATGAACCCCGCAGCCGGCCCCGCCACCAAGCGGGGCCGGCTGCCGGCGGCGGCGCAGCGATGCCTCGCGCCACCCCACGGGGTGGAATCGGCATCGTCGAACGCCCCGCGTTCGGACAGCCAGACCGCAACGCGAGGAACGCACGACTGGTTTGTATGTGCAATTTGTACTACACTCATGGTCATGGAGATCGAGATAGAGCAATCAGCCCGCAAGCACGGCTGCGCCGACGACGAAATCAGGCACGCGGTCCTCCACTCCATAGGCCACGAACAAATCGAGGGCTACGGCGACGAGATGACGGTGGTCTTCGTCGGCCAGCCACACCCCGGGGCCCTACCCGACAACCTGCTCGAAGTCATCGTCAGCAAATGGCAGGACGGCCAGCTCCACGCCTTCCACGCCATGCCGCTGACCAGCCGGTGGCAACATCTCAGATACCAATAGACACAACCAACAAGGAGCCAGACCATGACCAACACACAGACACCCGCCGACAGGGCAGCACACGCCGAAGCACTCGACCGCATGGCCGACGCCGGCCAATTCACACCCATCGAAGGCACCCGGGTATACCGGGGCTACGACGCCGGCCCCCTGACCGACGACGACCTGCTCTCCATCTTCGCCGGCCGCCCCCGCGACGAACTCAAACAACCCACCAGCAAAACCTGGCAGGTACGCACCACCCCGGCCCTGGACCAATGGGCCGAAGCCGCCGTCAAAACAGAAGGCACCAACCTATCGGCACTGATCCGCCAAGCCACCGCCGAATACCTGGCACACCACTACCCAGGACTCCGAAGCCAGATGGCCTGACCCATCAGGGCAACATCATCAAGGGACCCCTCAACGGGGTCCCTTTTTCCATGCTCGGCTCGGCCGGGGTTGTGGTCATCGGCGGCTGCGCCTTGATGTCTGGCCGCCGCTGTCGCACGCCTGCGGCGTGCTGCTGAAGGGGTTGGGAATGTGGTGTTTGTGCCGCCCCCTTCCATTCTGGCCCGGGCCGCTGCGACTCAAGCCCCGAGCGTCTCCGCCCACACCCCGCTCCGGCCGAGGGGGCCGAACAGCATGCCCCCTCGGCCTCCGGGGGAGTGTTCGGATCCACGCGGGGGCTTGACTCTCCGCTATACCCGGGCCGCCATTCCAGGCGTCGGCACAAACAGTCCCGGCACCAAGGAAAGGAACACCCATGAACACCACAACCAGCCTCCAGGACGACGTCAAGCAACTGAGCCAGGACCCCCAACTCATGCTCACCGCAGGCCGACAGGCCCTCGACAGCATCATGCGCATACTCGACGGCACCCACCAGCCCGAAGCCATAGGACACGACCGGCTCACCCGCATGGCCGCGCTGATAGAAACCTCACTGCCGCACCGCGACGCGCTCCTGGTCGCCGCCATCAACCCCGACACCACCCGAGACGACCTGACCACCATCACCGAACAACCCCACGACCCCGCCGCCGTCAAACTCATCTTCACCAGCCTCACCACCTGCTTCGAAGGCCGGACCCCCGTCAACCAGGAACGCGCCGACAGAGCCTACAACCTCTTCGACCAGCTCACCGCCGCCGTCGGCCCCACCCCACACCTCAGCGCCTCCAGAGCCTACCTGGCCTGGGCCGCCCGCGACCCCGACCAAGCCAGCTCATACATGGTCCAAGCCCTCACCCTCGACCGAACCAACAACCTCGCAGCGCTCATCGCCCTGGCCCTCAGTAAGAACATCAACCCCACCGACGACTAACACCACACACAACCAAACCGAAGAGGTCTCCTCCCAAACCAAGGAGGAGACCTCTCCGCGTCCGATGCGTTTCTCCCGCCCCATAAAAGGGGCACTCGAATCCGCTTCATTCCCTAGGAATGATCGTTGTTTAGATTAATCATGCTTGTCTGCAGCATCAACGGCATGAATGACGAGTAGGGAGATGAGAATGGTGAGAACCTCAGTTATCAAAGATGAGAGCGCCATGGCTTCCCACCTGCTGAAGGCCAAGGCCATCAACCCCATGAGAAACACAAAACTCACAACTTCGCTAACAAGCTTCTTCAAGACCTTGTGACTGCTCATGCTAAACAACACATCCACCAACGCATCAGTTATGTAGGTACCAAAGAACCACAACAGAAAGATAACGATGGTACCCAAAACCCCACGCCACCCATGCACCCAGGAACGAACGCCACCGAAAGGGAGCAAGCGATAAGTGACACCAATGCCGACCGCAAAAGGAAAGACAAAACCCAACAACACAGTTCCGAAAAAACCAACACCGGTAATCGCATCCGAAACCGTTACATGGTCTGATCGTCCACGGTCACTCATCGCTCACCCCTCTCTCCATGAATCAGAGGAACAAATCAACCCATGTCGCCGTGTATTCAGCAATATCGTAAGGGATGCCCAGCTGCATCAAACCTGAGACGATAGCGGCATGAGTCCAGACGCCGGTGGCTTCCAGGAAGTCTGCAATCCGACCGGCCCACGGAGCAATCTTGGCAGGAAGCTTGGAACCTCCCCAGCGCAGAAGCTTAATGACAGCTTTCTTGGCGATCGTCGTAGCCCAATTCCTCGATTGGAAGCCATTACCGGCAGTGCCATCATGCATCGAGAATGCATACTCGGTCAGGATGCCAGCACCTTCATAATCACCGTTTTCCCATGCGGTATCCGCTATCTCCAGCACATCCCTCGGAGTCAGCGAATCGGTGACTTGACTCACGATAGATGTCGAAGCGGTATCCACAGGCTCTGCAGCCATCGCCTGACTGGGAACCATGGCGACTCCCATAGACAGCGCAAGTGGAACAGCAACGCTGGCGAGCAACCTACTTTTGATAGTGTTCAGAGCTTTCATCATAAGCCCCTTTCCGTTTGTTGAGTCAATTCATCCTTGATAACCAATAACGAAGTCAGCGGTGTCAGCCATGGCACCTCTGACAACCCAGCTAAAACTGGAATACTGCACTGATAGATAGGCCTAACTATCATTCTTGAGTTATTACATCAACGGTGACAGTAGCACCACCGTTACACCATTCTTGGGCTATAGGAACTAAACGCGTTGTTTATGTTGGGGGTTTGGCCTTGTGGCTGT
>NZ_JASTZY010000012.1:0-5496 GCF_032193695.1 Bifidobacterium sp. H6bp9 | reverse complement strand
TGTTGGTGTGGTGGTGGTTTGAGAACTCAAGAGCGTGTTTGTGCTACTTATAGCTTTTTGATTGCCAGTCCGATGCCCGCCCGGCTGTTGTCGGGTACGTGGGAGCGTTGTGAGGGGTGTCGGGGTTTTTCGTGGGTTGGTTTCCTCCTTATGGAAGCTGGCCCGTCAATTATTGATGTGGGCTGTTTCGGCCTTCTTCATGGTTTTTTGTGGAGGGTTTGATTCTGGCTCAGGATGAACGCTGGCGGCGTGCTTAACACATGCAAGTCGAACGGGATCCGCCAAGCTTGCTTGGCGGTGAGAGTGGCGAACGGGTGAGTAATGCGTGACCAACCTGCCCCATGCTTCGGAATAGCTCCTGGAAACGGGTGGTAATGCCGGATGCTCCGCGCTGTCGCATGATGGTGCGGGAAAGGGTTTACCGGCATGGGATGGGGTCGCGTCCTATCAGCTTGTTGGCGGGGTGATGGCCTGCCAAGGCTTCGACGGGTAGCCGGCCTGAGAGGGCGACCGGCCACATTGGGACTGAGATACGGCCCAGACTCCTACGGGAGGCAGCAGTGGGGAATATTGCACAATGGGCGAAAGCCTGATGCAGCGACGCCGCGTGCGGGATGACGGCCTTCGGGTTGTAAACCGCTTTTGATTGGGAGCAAGCGAGAGTGAGTGTACCTTTCGAATAAGCACCGGCTAACTACGTGCCAGCAGCCGCGGTAATACGTAGGGTGCAAGCGTTATCCGGATTTATTGGGCGTAAAGAGCTCGTAGGCGGTTCGTCGCGTCTGGTGTGAAAGTCCATCGCTTAACGGTGGATCGGCGCCGGGTACGGGCGGACTGGAGTGCGGTAGGGGAGACTGGAATTCCCGGTGTAACGGTGGAATGTGTAGATATCGGGAAGAACACCGATGGCGAAGGCAGGTCTCTGGGCCGTCACTGACGCTGAGGAGCGAAAGCGTGGGGAGCGAACAGGATTAGATACCCTGGTAGTCCACGCCGTAAACGGTGGATGCTGGATGTGGGGCCCGTTCCACGGGTTCCGTGTCGGAGCTAACGCGTTAAGCATCCCGCCTGGGGAGTACGGCCGCAAGGCTAAAACTCAAAGAAATTGACGGGGGCCCGCACAAGCGGCGGAGCATGCGGATTAATTCGATGCAACGCGAAGAACCTTACCTGGGCTTGACATGTGCCGGACGGCCGCGGAGACGCGGCTTCCCTTCGGGGCCGGTTCACAGGTGGTGCATGGTCGTCGTCAGCTCGTGTCGTGAGATGTTGGGTCAAGTCCCGCAACGAGCGCAACCCTCGCCTCGTGTTGCCAGCACGTTATGGTGGGAACTCACGGGGGACCGCCGGGGTTAACCCGGAGGAAGGTGGGGATGACGTCAGATCATCATGCCCCTTACGTCCAGGGCTTCACGCATGCTACAATGGCCGGTACAACGGGATGCGACATGGCGACATGGAGCGGATCCCTGAAAACCGGTCTCAGTTCGGATCGGAGCCTGCAACCCGGCTCCGTGAAGGCGGAGTCGCTAGTAATCGCGGATCAGCAACGCCGCGGTGAATGCGTTCCCGGGCCTTGTACACACCGCCCGTCAAGTCATGAAAGTGGGCAGCACCCGAAGCCGGTGGCCCAACCCGTTTGGGGGGGAGCCGTCTAAGGTGAGGTCCGCGATTGGGACTAAGTCGTAACAAGGTAGCCGTACCGGAAGGTGCGGCTGGATCACCTCCTTTCTACGGAGATATGAGTGAAATCCCCCGCCTGTTTATGGGTCGTGGGGTCGAGTCCATGGGTCCGGCCGGTTGGTCGGATGGCGTGGGCGTGCTGGCGTGGAACGGTCTTGAGGCTGTGGCATGGATGCGCTGTTGGGTTCCCGGACCGCCACCCTGGTGGGTGGTGTTCCTGCCGCCCGTCGGGTTCCTGCATGGGGTGTTGCCCTGTGGGGGTCTTGGCGGCGCGCTGGTGGCTTGAGAACTGGATAGTGGACGCGAGCGGATGGCTGGCTTTTCTGGCTGGCTGTCTGCTGTATTGTTTCGTCCGGGCCCATGCGAGTGGGTTCGGGTCGATCGTTTTGTGATCGTTTAGTGTGATGATTTGTCGTCTGGCAGTTCGCAGTTGTTGTTGTCGTGGCATGGCCTGTGGCCGTGTTGTCGGCAAGGGCGCATGGTGGATGCCTTGGCAGACAGGACCGATGAAGGACGCGTGGGGCCGCGATAGGCCTCGGGGAGCCGCCGACAGGGCTTTGATCCGAGGGTGTCCGAATGGGGTAACCCGCCGGCTGTTATGGGCCGGCACCGCATTCGTGCGGGGGGTACGCAGGGAAGTGAAACATCTCAGTACCTGCAGGAAAGGATATTCCGTGAGTAGTGGCGAGCGAAAGCGGATGATGGCCAAACCGGTGCCGTGTGAGACCCGTCGGGGGTTGCGGCATGGGTGTTGTGGGACTTGGCGTCCGGGCTCCGACGGGCCCGGCGGCAGTGATAAAGCGGCGTGTGAGGCGAACGGGATTGAATTCCCGGCCGTAGAGGGTGATGGCCCCGTAGCCGAAGGCGCGCCGCCTGCCGGTTCTTGTTCCCAAGTAGCGCGGGACTCGTGGAATCCCGTGTGAATCGGCCCCGACCGTGGGGTAAGCCTGAATATTCCTGTCTGACCGATAGCGTACGAGTACCGTGAGGGAAAGGTGAAAAGCACCCCGGGAGGGGAGTGAAAGAGTTTCTGAAACCGTGTGCCTACAATCCGTCGGAGCCTTTCGGGGTGACGGCGTGCCTATCGAAAAATGAGTCTGCGAGTCAGTGGTGCGTGGCGAGGCTAACCCGTGTGGGGCAGCCGTAGCGAAAGCGAGTCCGATAAGGGCGTTCCAGTCGCGTGTCCTGGACCCGAAGCGGGATGATCTAGCCCTGGGCAGGTTGAAGCGCGGGTAAGACCGCGTGGAGGACCGAACGGACCTGGGTTGAAAACCGGGCCGATGACCTGGGGCTAGGGGTGAAAGGCCAATCAAATTCCGTGATAGCTGGTTCTCTCCGAAATGCATTTCGGTGCAGCGTCGCGTGAGTGCCTCCATGGGGTAGAGCTACTGGATGCTTGAGGGCCCGTATCGGGTACCGACAGCAGCCAAACTCCGAATACGTGCGAGGTGTATCGCGGCAGTGAGTCGGCGGGGGATAAGCTCCGTCGTCGAGAGGGAGACAGCCCAGATCGTCGTCTAAGGTCCCTAAGCGCGTGCTAAGTGGGAAAGGATGTGGAGTCGCATAGACAGCCAGGAGGTTGGCTCAGAAGCAGCCATCCTTGAAAGAGTGCGTAACAGCTCACTGGTCTAGTGGTTCCGCGCCGATAATGTAGCGGGGCTCAAGCACGCCACCGAAGACGCGGCAGCGCAGTTTGCTGTGCTGGGTAGGAGAGCGTTCCGCATGGGGCGAAGCGGCGGCGTGAGCCGGCCGTGGACCGTGTGGAAGTGAGAATGCAGACATGAGTAGCGAGAGGCGGGTGAGAATCCCGCCCGCTGGATGACCAAGGGTTCCGGGGCCACGTTCGTCGTCCCCGGGTGAGTCGGGTCCTAAGGCGAGGCCGACAGGCGTAGTCGAATGGATGAAGGAGTCGATATTCTCCTACCGGCGTCAAGCCGTCCAATCCAAGACGCGGAAGCGTGCCCTTACCTGCCTCGGAGGCTGGTCTTCGGACCTGCCGATGTGGTGGGACCGGCGTGTGGATGCGTGGCGGGTAGCGCGGGAGTGACACGGAACGGGAGCCGGGCCGCGGTGGTGGTTATCCGTGGTCAAGCATGCGGCGCGTCGGGCAGGCAAATCCGCCCGGCATGAGCGCGAGGTGTGATGATGGGGGGCCTTGTGCCCCGAATCCGGTGTGCCGTTCCGTCGAGAAAAGCTTCGGCGTGAGGAGTGGCGCCGCCCGTACCCTAAACCGACACTGGTGGTCAGGTAGAGTATACCAAAGCGATCGAGCGAATCCTGGTCAAGGAACTCGGCAAATCACTCCCGTGCCTTCGGTATAAGGGAGGCCCCTGCCGGTGAGGCGCCTTGCGCGCGGAGCCGGTGGGGGCGGCACAGACCAGGGGGTAGCGACTGTTTACCAAAAACACAGGTGCATGCGAAGACGTAAGTCGCTGTATATGCACTGACGCCTGCCCGGTGCCGGAAGGTTAAGAGGATCCGTCATCCCTCTTCGGAGGGGGCAGCGGTGAATTCAAGCCCCGGTAAACGGCGGTGGTAACTATAACCATCCTAAGGTAGCGAAATTCCTTGTCGGGTAAGTTCCGACCTGCACGAATGGCGTAACGACTTCCCCACTGTCTCGACCAGGAGCTCGGCGAAATTGCAGTACGAGTAAAGATGCTCGTTAAGCGCAGAAGGACGAAAAGACCCCGGGACCTTTACTATACCTTGGTATTGGCGTTAGGTGCGGACTGTGTAGCATAGGCGGGAGGCTTCGAAGCGGGTGCGCCAGCATCCGTGGAGCCGGAATGTGAAATACCGCTCTGTCCTCATCTGGCCTCTAACCTCGGCCGGTCATCCCGGCCAGGGACAGTGCCTGGCGGGTAGTTTAACTGGGGCGGTTGCCTCCCAAAGAGTAACGGAGGCGCCCAAGGGTTCCCTCAGCCCGGTTGGCAATCGGGTGTTGAGTGCAATCGCACAAGGGAGCTTGACTGCGAGACCGACGGGTCGAGCAGGGACGAAAGTCGGAGATAGTGATCCGGTGCCGGCGTACGGACGCGGCATCGCTCAACGGATAAAAGGTACCCCGGGGATAACAGGCTGATCATCCCCAAGAGTCCATATCGACGGGATGGTTTGGCACCTCGATGTCGGCTCGTCGCATCCTGGGGCTGGAGCAGGTCCCAAGGGTTCGGCCGTTCGCCGATTAAAGCGGCACGCGAGCTGGGTTCAGAACGTCGTGAGACAGTTTG
This sequence comes from Bifidobacterium sp. H6bp9, assembly GCF_032193695.1. NCBI lineage: Bacteria > Bacillati > Actinomycetota > Actinomycetes > Bifidobacteriales > Bifidobacteriaceae > Bifidobacterium > Bifidobacterium sp. H6bp9. Next base: position 580 of record NZ_JASTZY010000012.1, on the reverse strand, counting down.
GTCTCTATCCTCTGCGCTCGTTGGAATCTTGAGGAGCCCTGCCCATAGTACGAGAGGACCTGGGTGGACGAACCTCTGGTATGCCGGTTGTCGCGCCAGCGGCACGGCCGGTTGGCTACGTTCGGATGGGATAACCGCTGAAAGCATCTAAGCGGGAAGCCCCCTCCAAGATAAGGATTCCATGAAGCCTTCGGGCTTCTGAAGACCCCATGCAGAACACATGGTCGATAGACCGGACGTGGACACCCCGCAAGGGGCGGAGCCGACCGGCACTAATGGTCGAAGACAACACCACACCCGCTCCCATGAGGGGCGGCGACATCAACCCGACTGCGAAACACATGCCTGCGGCAATGAACACGAACACGCACAGGCGATCAGACAATCGGAACACGCGTCCACCATCCGGTCCCCAAGCCGCCAGGAGACCCCGACCCGGCAGGGTCGGCAGAATTGAAGATTCGCGGCGGTCATGGCCTGGGGGAGACGCCCGGTCCCATTCCGAACCCGGAAGCTAAGACCCAGCACGGCAATGGTACTGCACCCGGAAGAGTGTGGGAGAGTAGCACACCGCCGCCAT
>NZ_JASTZY010000011.1:0-5826 GCF_032193695.1 Bifidobacterium sp. H6bp9 | reverse complement strand
CCGCCCTGGCACGCGGCAGCACCGCCGTGCAGGACCAACAATGAGCTTGCCCCGGCTGTGCCGGTCCTTGGCCTGGCGGGCGAAGTGGCGGATTCGATGCTTTGAGCGGGAGGGTGGTGTGTGATGGCTGGTGTTTCCGGTTCCTTGCGGCTTCCTGCGGGGAGGTCCTGGCTGCAGAGCGCGTCTTCGATCATGTCGCGGGTGGCGGGGTGCGCGCGTCATGCGCCTGCGGGGGAGCGTGCCTTTTCGCGTGCCGGCGTGGTGCGCAAGCTGGCGGTGTACGGGGCGGCCTTCCTGGCGGGGTTCGTGCCGGGCTGGGCGTTCCTGTACGACCAGGAGGAGCAGTGGGTGCGCGACCGTTGTATACAGTTCTGCTTGGCGGGCCTGTTCTCAGTTTTTGCGATGTGGTGGTTTTTGGGCCGGTTCGAGAGCCGCGGGGGGCGTCCGGGGTTCTGGTGCCTGGCGCTGACGATGCCGATGATGCCCTGCTGGGGGGTGATGTTCGGCGCGATGACCGGCGAGCGTCCGGGGGTGATGCGTTGGGTGTTCGTGTCGGTGGCTGTGCTGGTGGTTGCCGGGGTGACCTGGCTGCGGTTCGTGTCGGATCGGGTGCGTGGCCGTGTGGCGGCGTGGGCGGCTTCGGCTGTGTCGTGTGTGCTGCCGTCGTGGATGCTGTGCCTGCTGTCCGGGGGCTCCCCCCTGTCGTGCCTGCCCTGGTGCGTGGCGGTGGGCGCAACCGGAGCCTTGTGGTTTCTGCAGGACCTGTGGGCGATCGACTATTGCGCGGGCGACGACCGTGACGCGGCTTTCGAGTGGCTGGCGGCCTGGGCGCTGATCTTCGACCTAATGACCCTGGTGGCCGCCCTGTATCGCGGCGGCACCGCCGTGCAGGACCAATGAGGGCGTTGCTGGTGAGGGAATCGTCCAGGCTTTTACTGGGCTTAAGGCCTTACGTGAACGATATCTATAGCCGTAATGCAATCTACGCTGGTTGTCGACAATGAAGTTGGTCGCGGCGGAATCTGTTCTGGTTGGCCGCTCGAGTTGTATGGAAGGAAAGGGACCATGGCTATTGCCTTGTTTGAAAATAGACCGCCTCGTGTGGCAGAGATGAAGGGTTTCGAACCCATGTATGACGCTACATTGCGAGAATGCCTGCAGCGGCCGTTCTACCTGTTTGCCCGGGGAAGGGGCAGATCGTGCCGCAAGGAGATATGGGTGTTCTTCATCGTTCTATCAATTGTAGAGCAAGGCCTGAGTAAGGTATGCGGCGGGGGATCTTGGGCTCTCATCCCCCTGGTCTTCGACCTGATCATGGTGGTGCCAGAGTATGCTCTGGAGGTGCGGCGTCTGCATGATTTATTGCTGCCGGGATGGCTGACTTTGATTCCGTACGGACTTATGGTTCCAGCTACGATTGGGCTGGTGAAATCTCGAATGTTGACCATAGGTGGCGGTCCTTTGCTCCTGGCTGTCATCCCGCTGCTCGTGTCGATGGTGATTCAGCTGGTCATCATGTGCACGCCCTCCCGTCATCACCGTCCGTCCTTTGACAACGGGGCAATTAACAACGGGGCAATAGGGGCGGAAGTGAACCAGTCGGGTATGACCCGACCTTGGACTGACTAGCTTGCACGGGTGGATTTATATAAGGAGACTGGAATGACTGATACTGCTGTGGATGTGGAAGGACAGGGAACCGCTGGGATGAGTGTGGATGAGCAATTGTTGCAAGGCCTTCCAACTCCCATTGCCCGCATAATACGACTGCTCGCTCAGCGGGGGATACCCTCGTACGTCAATGCCAGCGGCGGTCCTGTACTGGTGCCGCTGGTCGATTGCGGCATTACTTTTGTAATGAGCAAAAGTCTGGATTCCATTGGTTTCACAAGTCTGTGGAGCCGGGGATTCAGCTCCGCCAGGTATCGGGATGCGGTGAATGTCTGTACTGAATGGAACCGATCGGTTGGATATCTCAAGGCCTATGCCACCGAACCTTCCTTGGAGCAGAACCAGGCCGTCAGGATAGCGGGAGTCGGGCAGATCATGTGCGACGAGCGGGATGAGGTACTGGGACAGCGTCTCGATGATTCCATCTATCTGATACAGAATCTTTATGCTTGGGTGAATGAGCAATGCCCGGATCCCATACGCATACCGAATGCACCATACGGAAGAGGGGCATGAACAAATGGAACAGCCGATGAAATCCGTGGTTGACGGGAAGAGAATACAGCAGTGGCTGGATGCCCAAGGTTACCGTGTCGAATATCATGAGCGGGCCTGGATCGGTTTATGGGGGAATATCGTGCTCGATTTCAGTGTACGTGGCGAGCACGATAAGTATCTGGTGGTTCATGGGACTGAGCAGGGCAGTCATCCGAATGGCCAGCATGATTTGCTTGAGGATTGCTGCAATGCCTGGAACCGGTACTATGAGGGGCCGGGCGCCTATCTGCAGAGTTCCGAGAAAGGCCTGGTCTTCCACACGTTGTTCGTGGTGAACTGCCAGGGTGGTATGGATGATGACCAGTTCGATCGCCTGATGAAGTATGCCATGGCGGGTTCGGAAGGTTTCCTTGGCTTTGCCCGGGAGCAGCTGTCGAAGATAAGGATGAGCTAGGGTGAAGTGCAGGGTCAGGCGTGATCGTGCTGCCGGGGCATGCACGCTGGCGGTAAAACCCACCCGGGGTGAAATGCCTGACCTGGCGCTGGCTCAGGTTCTGCTTTCGGGAAGGTATGTGGATTACCTGGTTCCCTTCACTTATGAGGGGGATTTGCGAGAAGCCAGGTTCTACTATGATTTGACCGGAGCCACATCCCTGGACCGTGTTCTGCGGCATGGCATGGCCGCTGATCGGTATGCCGGGGTCCTGCAGGCCATAGGGGATGTGGCGCAGGTGTGCGCAGAGGAGCGCGCGGTTCTGCAGACGGTGCTCTGGCATCAGGATTATCTGTACTTTGCTGGTGATGACACGGTTCCGCGAATGATACAGGTTCCCATCATCGATGGGCCCCGCTTCGATGCCAGTCCCCTTTCCCTGCTTTTCAGACTCAGCAAGGTCGATACTGGCACTTTTGGGCATCCGGAGTGGTCTCGGTCGGTTGAGGCGTTCGTGCAAACAAGCAAGGAGTTCGATGCGGATGCCTACCATGCCATGCTGGCATCGATCCTCCCGGCGGGCAGATTCCGGACCCTGCCGGGGGGTGATGGCGCCAGCGCCGAGTCCTCGGGCTCTGAAGCTCGGAGCCAGGTTGGTGCCGGGACGGGCCCATCCGGCGCGGATCCAACCGGGGATCATGCGGGTGAATCCCATGGCGATGAAGATGAGTACTACTCGGAAACGATTCTCAAGCTGCCGGAGGAGGGAGCTACCACGGAGGCTCCCTCTGGGGATCGGGCTTTGGAATCGGATGGCAATCCGAGAATTCGACTTTCGGATGAGGGCAATGATGGGGACACCGTTCTGGGTACGTCCCCTCATCCAGACCGGGATATACGTGGGGCGGATGAAGCCCCCGGCGTTTCCGGCGATGAGGGGCCGGCCAGCCTCAACATGAGTAGGAGGACCTGCTTCCGTGTCACCAGAATCAGGGATGGATACCGGGTGGATTGCAGTCAGGATACGGCCACCATAGGCAGATCCGCCCAGGCTGACATCCATATGGGCGGCAACATGAACGTCAGCAGGATACATGCGCAAATCAGCCGCCTTCCTGGTGGAGGGTTCGAGATAACAGACCGGCATTCCTCCAATGGAACCAGGGTGTCCGGCCGTCTGCTCGCCCCTGGTGAAACTGCGCCTGTCGGCCCCTCGGGCGCCTTCTCTCTTGCTGATTCCGACTTCATAATCGAGGAGCTTGACCGGGAAGGGGCGACGGGATCGTGGAGCGGTTCCCCATCCTCTGGCCTGGGAAGTGGTGTGTGATGGCTGTTGGTGTTTCCGGCTCCTTGCGGCTTCCTGTGGGGGGGGGGTCCTGGCTGGAGAGCGCGTCTTCGGCCATGTCGCGTGTGGTGCCGTCGTGGATGCTGTCGATGTGCCGGTGATCTCGGGTGCGGTCCAATGACACGGCGCATACGGTGCGTATGGTGGAGATGATCCAGGAGGCAGGGGCGGATGCGCTGCTGGTGGCTGTGCCCTGCTGTTCGTGGCCTTCCCGGAGGAGGAGCAGCCGGGCGTGGACCTGCTCATGGTCGATTCCACCAACGCCGAGGTCCCCGGCTTGGATGTCATTGCGGATGGATTGGAGGGTGACCAGACAGGGAACCTGCCGGTTTCGAAAAGGGCGGAGGGGGCCAAGTCCTTGGTGGCGGCTTCACCCAAGCATACGGGCATGCCCCTGCTGTTCATGAAGGGATTCGGGCGCGGAGTGTGGTCATCTGCAAAAGCTGCCGGTCTTTATATATATGCGACGTTCGACAACGAGGGGGTTGAAACTCGTTTCCCGCGATGCGGGAAGACCCTCTGTAGGGGACCGCTGCCCGCGGAACCCGTTTCCGTGGTCAAAGAGGATGTAAATGCCTTGAAGTGTCAGGACTATAATCAGAATAAAGGCGGTGTCGGGCGGGAAGACGTCGGTGTCTGAGGGCCGTGCCTATATGAAGCCTTTCTCGCCTATAGCCGGGTCTTGGGTCCCGTGCTAGCGAAGGTGTAGGACGAAGGGTGAGTGGTGGTGATGTCTGAGTCGAGCGGCGGGGGTGTTGGTGTCTGCGGGGTGTCGGATGGTGCTGGGGATCGGGTTGATGCGTTTGTCCTGTCGTCGATCATGTCGCGTGTGGTCGGGAGCGTCCCGCATGCGCGGCTTGGCGCCCGTGAGTTCTCCCTGGGTGGGGTCCTGTGGAAGACGGTGCTGTACGGGCTGGCCTATGTGGCCGCGTTCGCCTGCGGCTGGTACTTCCTATACGACGACAACCAGGATTGGGTGCGCGGCTGGATAGCCTACTCTGGTTTGCTTGCTTTGTTTTCCGGGTTTGCTGTTCTGATCCTGTTGGGGCGGTATGAGGATGGGAAGGGGCGTCCGGGGCCTTGGTTTGTGGTGTTGTCGCTTCCGTTCGCTCCGGGGTTCGGTGTCGTATTCGGGTCTGTCGGTTGTACCTCTGGTGGCGTGTTCCGGTGGGTTCTGGTGTCGATGGCTGTGTTGGTGGTTGTCGGGGTGTCGGTGTTTCCGGTGGTGATGCGGCTGGTGCGCAACGGGTTCGCGTCGTGGGCGGCGATGGTGGTGTTGTGTGTGGTGCCGTCCTGGATGCTGGCCAGGGTGACGGGGTCGGCTGGTGCGTCCTTGTTCTGGTGTTGCGTGGTGGGCGTCGTGGGCGCCTTGTGGTTCGTGCTGGACATGTGGGCGATCGGGAAGTGCGCGGGCACGCATCGTGACGCGGCCTTCGAGTGGCTGGCGGCCTGGGCGCTGGTGTGCGACCTGATCCTGCTGATCGCCTCCCTCCTGGGAGCCTCCAAAGATGACGATGATGCCAGCCGATGATGTCGGCTGCGCGGGGAGGGCTGGATCCGTCCGTCCCCTCCGTGGTCAAAGACGATGTCGTACCTTGAAGCGGCGAGTCTATAATCAGGATAAAGGCGGTGTCAGCGGAAGACGCTGGTGTCTGAGGGCCTTGGTTATTCGAAGCCCTTCTCGTCGTTGGCCGGGTCTTGGGGGTCCGTGCTTGCGCAGGAGTAGGACGAACTCCGGCGATGCGGGATGGGAAGAGGCCTGCATGAACGACACTGATATAAGAACGGAATCAACGCTCTGGCGGGTCGAGTGGCGGATTCGATGCTTTGAGCGGGAGGGTGGTGTGTGATGGCTGTTGGTGTTTCCGGTTCCTTGCGG
>NZ_JASTZY010000010.1:0-10294 GCF_032193695.1 Bifidobacterium sp. H6bp9 | reverse complement strand
TGGCGTTGTCGGGCGGGGTGATGGTGGCGGGTTCCCTGCCCAGCTGGCTGCCCTTGTCGGGGCTGATGCTCCACTTGGTGTTCCTGCCTGCGGGCGTCCAGTGGGCGGCCAGGGTCAGGTCCTTGTCGACGGGCTTGCTGAAATCGTAGGCGACCTCGCCAATGAACCATCCGTCGAACAGGTAGCCTTCCCGCGCAGGGTCGGGGGAGGGGCGTTTCGCCCTCCCGTATGGGGCGGGGACAGTCTGGTCTGCTGGTTTGGGGTTTCCGCCGCCCGTGTCGAAGCGGGCCGTGAACGCGGATCCTGGTTCGGCAGCCCGTGCCGGCGGCTGGTCGACCGTGTACCTGAGGCTCCTGGTGAACGGCTGCCCGTCCTGCCTGCCGGTGATGAGGATGGCGGCTTGCCCGGGCTTATGGGCGGGCATGTCCGCCTGCCAGGCATCGTTGCTCCTGCTGAGCGGCAATGCCTGGCCGTCCAGGCTGGCTGATTCCAGGATGGGCGCCTGTGTGGTTTCGAGCCTGACGGGTTTGCCGGGCTGGCCCTGCCCGTCCAGGCTCCACCCGTATAGGTCGCCCTTCCTGCTGATGGCAGTGACCCTGTTGCCGGCCTTGACGGCCTGCATGTACTGCAGGCTCCCGTCGTCCGCACGCTTGGGCGCTTCTCCGGGCTTCCAGGCCCAGGCATGGCCGTCCGTGCCGACGATCGTGGCCTGATTGTCGCCGCTGTTGATTCTGCCGATCTGCGCGCCGCCGGGCAGGCTGATAGCGGTGAGGCTGTTGTTGCTGTCGGCCAGGTGATAGGCCTGCCCGTTCTCATTCAGGAGGAGGAACCCCTGATTGAGGGCTTGGGCTTGGACGATGCGCATGCCCGGGTCCTGCTTGACGCGTTCGGGCTTGGCTTTCCCGGTCTTGTCTGCGTCCCAGGTCCAGGCTTGCCCGTCCGCGTCCACGATGAGAATCCGGCTGCTGGAGGCGGCGGTGACGGCCTGAGCCTGAGCGGGCAGGCTGAGCGTGGCCTGCTGTATAAGTTCTGGATTCTGGCTGTCGGCCTTGCTGGCCTGATAGGCGTGGACCTGTCCCTGCCGGTCCACAGCCAGCAGGAGGTCATCGTCCAGGCTGATGCTGCTGAATTGGGTGTTCCGGCTGGTGTCGAGGATGGTGGGCGTGGGCTGTTGGTTGGTCCAGGTATAGATCCGCTGGTCGGATCCCAAAGCGGCCTGCCATTGGCTGCCTGCTGCCACCTGCAGGTAGTGGAGCCCGTCGGGTGCCTGGGCGGGGGAGGGCACCTGTTTGGGTGTGCTGTCCTGCGCCCAGGTGTGGATGCGGCCGTTGCCGGCCAGGCCGAGGAACTGGTCTCCAGCGGCGTGAACGCTGGAAAATCCAGGCTCCTGCTTGTCGGGCGGGCTGATGGTCAGCCTGGTGCCGGTGGCGGGCCCGTGCTCCGGGCTCAGTGTCCAGTCCGTGGTCTTGGTCCATTGGGCTTTCAGGGTGGTGTCCTGGAGAATAGGGGCCTGGAAGTCGAAAGACTGGCCGTCAAGCGTCCACCCGTCGAACCGGAAGCCGGGTCGCTGAGGATTCTGCTGCGGGGTAGTGGTGAGAGTGCCTGTTTTCACGGTCGTTTGGGTGGGTTTGCTGCCGTCGGCCGGGTCGAAGCGCACGGTATGCGTGGCCTGATCACCGGTATCGGATGGCTTGGTTGGAGCAGCGTCTGTGTTTTCAGGCGTTCCCGTCGTCGATGACGGGGTGCCGGGCTTGGATGATGCTGGGCTTAACGGTGTGTTGGTTTGTATTGGTGAAGGCGAGGGTAGTGGTGTGTTGGTTGCGTTGCTGGGGAGAGTGCCGGGGGTTCCGTCAGCTACGCGAGGGGTCTGACGACCCCCCCCCCCCGGTGAGTATGGGAGCGTCCGCCTGGGCGGATGCGACGCCCAGGCCTGCCAGCAGGCTGATCAGGACGGTCATCATCGCCATGATGCGACGCAGACGGGAAACCAGATGCATGAAACCAAAACCCCTTCACCAAACACCAAACGGAGCAAATGCCGCTTGACTAATAAAGTTCTGTCTGTCGGAAAGTTACCCAATGCTCAACGTCAGTCCGTGCAACAGATTGCACGAATCCTGACGGAAGCCAGTCGTCTTTTCGACGTCCCCCGCTTTTCACCCTACCACCCAGCCCGCCAACAACTCACAAGCCGGGTCAGTCATCGACGACAATGGATCTTTTGGTTGAGGAAAAGCGTTTGTTTACACCAATTATCTGGTAATGGAAGCACGGGCGAAGGCCGAGCTGACTTGGGGTTCTGTGCTCTTTAATCGGTATGCCCGAGTTTACCCTTTCAAGGGCAGAGGCGGGGCGTGCATGCCTGCTTTCAATTCCTGTCAGTAGCAGTCGACGGTAGTGTGGTGGGGGTGCAAGAGGAGTGCCGGCTCCTCTGGGGATAAGCCTTGAATGTGACATTCCTCCGTGCGCCCTTTGTAAGCCGGGGCGGGGGGGGGGATTGATCCGCCTCCTGCCTGTCTTACTCGTGTGAAGCGTGAAGCAGTTGGCGTTGTTCCCTTCTGTGGCGGCGTGAGGCCAGGACCCCGCCCATGCTGGTCATGCCGGTGGCCAGGGCCAGCAGGACGCCTTCTTCTCCGGCCTTGGGGAGCACACCTGCGGGCAGGTACGTGTACCTGAGGGAGGTGTCCGGCGTTTTGGGTGCGCCGCCCAGCGTGTAGTCCACGCTGACCGTGACCATGCCAGGCGCGTGCGCAGGCGTTGTCACGGTCACGCTGCTACCATCGCCGCGCGTCAATCCTGATACGGCGGTCTGGTCGAACCTGACGCCGGTGATTACCAGCTGTAGGTTTAACGCCACCGGCACAGGAGCCGACTTGGTGTTTGTGGTGCCGTCGCCGAGCTGACCATTGTCGTTCCATCCCCAGGCGTAGGCGTTCCCGTCGCTGCCCAGAGCCAACGAATGATGGAATCCGCCGCTCATCTGTGTGGCTTTCAGTCCTATGCTCTTGTCGGTGGGGTTGGCGGGGTCGCGTACGCGCGCAGGAACAGGATTCGCGTCACCGTGCCAGTTGGCGGTGTTGTTGCCGAGCGGGCCATCCTGGTTGCATCCCCATGCCCAGGCGTTTCCGTCGCTGCCCACGGCCAGCGAATGATCGTTCCCGGCGCTGACCTGTGTGTAGGTGAGATCTGCGGGCGTGTCTGTAGGCTTCCCCACCTTGACCGGCGTATTCCGGTCGGTGGTCGTCCCGTCGCCGATCTGGCCATTGCCGTTGTCTCCCCAGGCGTAGGCGTTGCCGTCGCTGCCCAGGGCCAGCGAATAAAATCGTCCGGCGCTGACCTGTGTGTAAGTGAAGTCTGCGGTCGCGTCTGTAGGCTTCCCCACCTTGGCTGGCGTAGTCCGCCTGGTTTCCGTCCCGTCGCCGAGCTGGCTATTGCCGTTGTCTCCCCAGGCGTAGGCGTTGCCGTCGCTGCCCACGGCCAGCGAATGAAAGCCTCCGGCGCTGACCTGTGTGTAGGTGAGATCCGCGGGTGCGTCTGTAGGCTTCCCCACCTTGACCGGCGTATTCCGGTCGGTGGTCGTCCCGTCGCCGATCTGGCCACTGGCGTTTTTTCCCCAGGCGTAGGCGTTGCCGTCGCTGCCCAGGGCCAGCGAATGATATTGCCCGGCGCTGACCTGTGTGTAGGTGAAATCCGTCGGCGTGCCTGTAGGCTTCCCCACTCTGGCTGGCGTAGTCTTTTGAGAGGTTGTCCCGTCGCCGAGCTGACCATTGTCGTTCCATCCCCAGGCGTAGGCGTTGCCGTCGCTGCCCAGGGCCAGCGAATGCCGACTTCCGGCGCTGACTTGCACGTAAGTGAAATCCGCGGGTGTCCCTTCAGGCTTGCTCACCTTGACCGGTGTAGTCCTTTGAGTGGTTGTCCCGTCGCCGAGTTCGCCATACCAGTTGTCTCCCCATGCGTAGGCGTTCCCGTCGCTGCCCACAGCCAAGGAAAAACCATAGGATCTCCTACCGTCGTATGATGATCCGCTGACCTGGCTGAACCTGATGCCTCGGCTGGTGTCTGGAGGGGTGAGGATGGTGGTTTCGTTGCCGAGCCGGCTGCCCTGGTCGGGGTTGATTTTCCATGTGTTGTTGGGGTCTTTGAAGGTCCATTTGGCGGTCAGGGTCAGATCCTTGGTGACGGGTTTGCTGAAGTCGTAGGCGACTTCGCCGGTGAACCATCCGTCGAACTGGTAGCCCTCACGCGCAGGGTCGGGGGAGGGCCGCTTCGCCCTGCCGTTCGGGGTTGGGAATTCCTGGTCTGCTGGTTCGGGTTTTCCTCCGTCCGTGTCGAAGTGGACCGTAAACGTGGATTTTTGCTCGGTGCCTCTGGTCAGCGTCTGGTCGACGGTGTAGTTGAGGTTTTTGGTGAAGGGCTGGCCGTCCTGTCTGCCGGCGAGTGTGATGGTGGCTTGTCCCGGCTTGTGGGCGGGTATGTCTGTCTGCCAGGCGTCGTTGTTCTTGGTGAGGTTGAGCGGCTGGCTGTCCATGCCGGCTGATTCCAGTGTGGGTGCCTGTGCGGTGTCGGGTCTTGCCGGCTGGCCGGGCTTACCCTGCCCGTCCAGGCTCCACGTGAGCATGTTGCCCTTCGTGCTGATGGCGGTGATCCTGCTGCCTGTCTTGGCGGCTTGCATGTAGTGCTGGTTCCCGTCGTCCGCTCGGGTGGGTGTTTCGCCTGGCTTCCAGGCCCAGAGGTGGCCGTTCGTGTCGGTGATGACGGCCTGTCTGTCGTTGGCGCTGATCGAGTTGGCTTTCATGCGTTCCGGCAGGCTGACCGCTGTGGGGCTAGTCGTGTTGTCGGCCAGGTAATGGATCTGCCTTTCTGCGTCCAGAAGGAGGAACCCCTGGTCGAGGGCCTGGGCCTGGAGAATGCGCATGCCAGGGTCCTGCCTGATGCGTTCGGGTTCGACGTTGCCGGTGTTGCTCGCATCCCAGGTCCAGGCCTGCCCGTCCGCATCCAGGGTGAGGGTCCGGCTGCTGGTGGCGGCCGAGAGTACTGCCTGAGCCTGACCGGGCAGGTCGACTGTGGCGTGTTCTGTGGGTTTCATGTTCAGACCGTCGGTTTGGCTGGCCTGATAGGCGTGGACCTGTCCCTGCCGGTCCACCGCCAGCAGCCGGCCGCCGTTGATGCTGATACTGGTGAACCTGGTGTTCTGTCCGGTGTCGAGAATCGAGGGTGTGGGCTGTTGGCTGTTCCAGGTGTAGATCCGCTGGTCGGATCCGAGGGCCGCCTGCCGGCGGTTGCCGGCTGCAACCTGCAGGTAGTGGAATCCGTCGGCAGCCTGGACGGGAGCGGGGACCTGCTTGGGTGTGCCGTCCTGCGTCCATGTGTAGATGCGGCCGTCGCCTGTCAGGCTGACAATCTGGTTTCCTGCGGCTTGGATGCTGGCGAATTGAGGCTCCTGCCTGTCGGGCGGGCTGATGGTCAGGACGGTTCCGGAGGCGGGCCCGTGATCCGGGCTCAGTGTCCAGTCCGTGGTTTTTGTCCATTGGGCTTTCAGGGTGGTGTCCTGGAGTATGGGGGTCCGGAAGTCGAAGGGCCGGCCGTCGAGTGTCCACCCGTCGAATCGGAAACCTTCACGTTGCGGGTTCTGTTGCGGAGAGGATACAAGGGTGCCGGTTTTCACGCTCGCCTGGGTGGGCTTGCTGCCGTCGGCCGGGTCGAAGCGCACCGTATGCGAAGCCTGATCATCGCTATCGGATGGCTTGGTTGAAGCGGATCCTGTGGTGTCAGGCGTTCCGGTCGGCGATGACGTGGTGTTTGGGCTTGGTGTCGTGGTGCTTAATGGTGAGGAAGGTGTCAGCGGTGATGGTGTGGGTAGTGGGGTGTTGGTTGCGTTGCTGGGGAGGGTGCCGGGGGTTTGCTCAGCTACCCGAGGGGTCTGAAGTCCCCCTGTGAGGATAGGAGCGTCCGACTGGGCGGATGCGACGCCCAAGCCTGCCAGCAGGCCCAGCAGGACGATCATCATCGCCATGATGCGACGCAGTTGGGAAACCAGGTGCATGACTTGTAAACCCCTTCACCAAACACCAAGCGAAGCCAACAGCTCGCTGATAAATGTCGTCTTTGTCGGAAAGCTGCCCTGTCTTTCAACGCCGGATCTGTACCGGATCGCAGGAACCATGGCGGAAGCCAGCCGTCTTTCCGTTACCCCTGTTTTTCACCATACCACCCATCCAGCAAACAATACACATAAACCAGCTCAGCAGTCCCGTGACAATAATCATCCTGGGTTGGTGGAATGCTGTTGTTCAAAGCAATTATGCCAAGTCGTGAGGCAAGGATGTGAACTGAGCTGGCCTGGAGTCATGTGACCTTAGTGGGTCTGGCCACGTCAATATCTGTCTCAGACTGAGAAAAAGAGAGGCTTGCTCGTATTTCCGCCAACAGGAATGTGGTGGGGGCGCAAGAGGAGTGCAGACTCCCTTGGGGATGAGCCTTGTATGACATTTTCCTCCATGCGCCCCTGTTCAGGCGGGTGGACGGGGGTTGACCCATCTGCCGGCCTTCTTACTCGTGTAATATGTAGGAGTTGCTGCGTTTCTCGCCTATGGCGGCGGGATGCCAGAACCCCACCCATGCCCGTCATGCCGGTGGCCAGGGCCAGCAGAATGCCCTCACCGCCGGCCTGAGGGAGCACGCCTGCAGGTGTGTAGGTGTATCTGAGGGACGTGTCGGTCAGTGTGTTTCCCGCGCCGCCCATCGTGTAGTCCACGCTGACCGTGACCGTGCCTGGCAGATGTGCAGGCGTGAGCACTGTGGCGCTGTTGCTGTTGCTGACAGGAGTCAGATGCGTGCCAGGGCTGGTGTCGAACTTGGCTGCGGCGATCACCGGCTGCGGGTTGAACATCACCGACACGGGAACTAACTTGCCGTTGGTGGTGCCGTCGCCGAGCCGACCGTTTCCGTTGTTTCCCCAGGCGTACACGTATCCGTCACTGCCCACAGCCAGGGAGAATGAACCGGTGTTTGAGCTGCTGATCTGGTTGAACTTGATACCGTTTGTATTGGTTGGTGGGGTAATGGTGGTCCTTTCACCGCCGATTTGGCTGCCCGTATCAGGGCTTATTGTCCACTTGTTTGACGACCAATGGGCAGTAAGTCTGAGGTCTTTGGTCACAGGCTTGCTGAAGTCGTAGGCGACGTTGTCGATGAACCATCCGTAGAACTGGTAACCATTGCGCGTCGGGTCGGGGGAGGGTCGCTTCACCCTACCGTAGGGGTAGCCGACTTGCTGGGGTTGGGGTGCCTGGCTTCCTCCTGCTGTATCGAAGGTGATCGTGTGGGTGGAATCCTGTTGAGCATCCCTTAACAGCGGCTGGTCGACGGTGTAATTGAGGCTCTTGGTGAAAGGCTTATCGTCCTGCCTGCCGGTGATGGTGATGATGGCCGGCCCGGGATTGCGGGCGGGGACATCTGCCTGCCAGGCATCGCCTGTTTTGCTGAGTGTCAAGTCTTGGCCATCCAGGCTGGCTGATTCCAGGGTGGGCGCTGTGGTGGAGTCGATTTTTGCCGGCTTGCCGGGCTGGCCTTGGGTGTCGATGCTCCACTGGTATAGGCTTCCCTGCCTGTCTAGGGCGGCGATTCTGTTGCCGATGCGGACTGCCTGCAGGTAGTGCTGGTTCCCTTTGTCTGCGCGCATAGACGCCTCGCCTGGCTTCCAGGACCAGAGGCGGCCGTCCTTGTCTGTGATGATGGCTTGGTCATTGCTGGCGCTGATTCGGCTGGCTTCCGTGCTTTCTGGCAGGTTGGCGGCTTTGGCGCTGGTCGTGCTGTCGGCTAGGTACCAGGCCTGCCCGTCAGCGTCCAGCAGCAGCAGCCCCTGGTCGAGGGCTGTAGCCTGGATGATGCGTACGCCCTGGTCCTGCATGATGGGTGACGGCTTCGTGTTTCCTGCCTGGTCTGGCTTCCATGACCATGCCTGCCCGTCCGCGTCCACGATGAGTGTCCGGCTGGGGGAGGCGACGGCCAGTGTCGCCTGAGTTTGCCCGGGCAGGCTGATTGTGGAGTGCCCAGTGGGTTTCATGTTCCGGCTGTCGGCCTGGCTGGCCTGGAAATTGTGGACACGGCCCTGCTGGTCCACGGCCAGCAGCCGGTCGTCGCTTGTGCTGATGCTGGTGAACCTGATGTTCAGGTCAGTGTCGAGGATGGTGGGCGTGGGCTGTTGGCTGGTCCAGGTGTAGATGTGCTGGTCGGATCCGAGGGCCGCCTGCCGTTGGCTGCCGGCTGCGGCCTGCAGGTAGTGGAACCCGTCGGGAGCCTGGGCAGGGAGAGGAACCTGTTTTGGTGTGCCGTCTTGTGTCCAAATGTAGATGTTGCCGTCGCCTGTCAGACCGACAAACTGGCTGTTTGCCGTATGGATGCTCGTGTAATAGGGTTTTTTCTTGTCGGGCGGACTGACGGTCAGCTGTGTACCTGAGGAGGGTCCGTGGTCCGGGCTCAGAGTCCAGTCCGTGGCATTGGCCCAACGGGCGGTCAGCGTCGTGTCTTGCAGGATGGGGGTCTGGAAATCGAAGGGCTGGCCATCAAGCGTCCACCCGTCGAACCGGGTGCCCTCACGTTGCGGGTTCTTTTGCGGAGGTGAGGCGAGGGTTCCGTTCTTCACGGTCGCTTGGGTGGGTTTGCTTCCGTCGGTCGGGTCGAAACGTATCGTTTGCGTGGCTTGATCATCCGTCTGCTGGGACGGCTTGGTTGAAGCGGAGTCTGAGTTGCCTGAACTGCCTGTGGACGATGACGGGGCGTCTGGGCTGGATGTCGTGGGGTTAAGAAGCGAGGGCGAGGGAAGCGGCGTGTCGGTTGTGCTGCTGGGAAGAGTGGCGGGGGTTTGCTTAGTTACGCGAGGGGTCTGACGACCCCCCCCCCCCCTCGATCAATATAGATTCAGTACCAGCGTCGGTTTCAGCTTCGGCTTCGACTATGCCCAAGCCTGACAGGAGCAGCAGAAGAATAATCGCGAAGGTCAGTGAACGCAATCGGGAGCCTATACGCATGACTTACAAACCTCTTCCCCAACAACAGGCTTGCCTGCCATCTGTTATTCCCCAACGGCCGGCCAACACCACTGCTACGTCTTACTTTCAGAAGAGTCTCTCGGCCATTCAAGGCTGATCTGGCGCCAATTGCGCTGATGCAGTCAGAAGACGAAAGACCCCTCAACATCCCCACAAAAATCATACCGTCTGAACCTATAGGCATCGGCCAAATCCCCGTCCAGGCGGTTGGGAAAGAGCGGCCACTTATATTAATTATTTGGGATAGGGAGATGAACAGCGGCCAGGCTGGCTGGTGGCTGTCAGGCCTTCTGGCCTGCCCGGCCGTGTTTCCTCCTCTCCCAGGCGGATACGGGGGCGTGCATGCCTGCCCTCGGCTTCCGCCTGCGGAAGTGTGGTGGGGGCGCGGGAGGGAAGTGTCGGCTCTCTTGGGGTTGAGCCTTGATTGACACGTTTCCTCCCTGCTCCCCCTAGGTGGGCCGGGGGCGGGGGGATTGATACGCCGCCCGGCCGCTCTTACTCGTGCGAAGCGTGAACCAGTTGGCGTGTTTCCTTCCGGTGGCGGCGGGATGCGAGGACCCCGCCCATGCTTACAGTCCCGGTGATGAGGGCGAGCAGGATGCCTTCCCCGCCTGCCTGGGGGAGCACGCCTGCGGGCAGGTACGTGTATCGGAGAGAGGTGTCGGGCGTTTGGGGTGCGCCGCCCAGCGTGTAGTCCACGCTGACGGTGACCGTGCCCGGCTGGTGTGCGGGCGTGGTCACGCTGACGCTGCTGCCGTCGCCGCGCGTCAGCCCTGATGCGGGGGTCTGGTCGAACCTGACGCCGGTGACCACCAGAGCCAGGTTGAACGACACCGGCACAGGGACAGTCGAATCGCGGTAGCTGTTGTTGCCGAGCTGGCCATACCAGTTGTATCCCCAGGCGTAGGCGTTGCCGTCGCTGCCCAGGGCCAGCGAAAGATGGTATCCGCCGCTAACCTGTGTGGCTTGCTGTCCTTGGCTCTTGTCGGTGGGGCTGGCGGGGTCGCGCACGCGCTTAGGAACAGGATTCGTGTCACTGGTCCCGCTGGCGGTGTTGTTGCCGAGGTTGCCATACCAGTTGCATCCCCATGCCCAGGCGTATCCGTCGCTGCCCAGGGCCAGGGAATGATCGCCTCCGGCGCTGACCTGCACGTAGGTGAAATCCTTGGGCAGGTCCGGGTAGGTCTTCCGGTCGGGCGTCTTCACCCTGACCGGCGTGTACTGGCTGCTGCTCGTCCCGTTGC
>NZ_JASTZY010000009.1:0-23664 GCF_032193695.1 Bifidobacterium sp. H6bp9 | reverse complement strand
CAAGCCGCCCGTCGGCAAACCTACGGCTTTCACCTACGTGCAGGTCAGCGCCGGAGGCGATCATTCACTGGCCCTGGGCAGCGATGGAAACGCCTACGCATGGGGAAACAACATGTATGGCGGGCTCGGCGACGGGACGTTCAACAACACCAGGACCACGCCAGTCAAAGTCAAGCCGCCCGTCGGCAAACCTACGGCTTTCACCTACGTGCAGGTCAGCGCCGGAGGCGATCATTCACTGGCCCTGGGCAGCGATGGAAACGCCTACGCATGGGGATGCAATACGGGTAGTGACCTCGGCAACAACAAGCCCGGTGATTCGTATATTCCCGTGCGTGTGCGCGACCCCGCCAGCCCCACTAACGCAAGCAAAGGGCTGAAAGCCGCACAGGTGATAGCCGGATACCATTTTTCTCTGGCCATGGGCAGCGACGGGAACGCCTACGCATGGGGTGCCAACTACAGCGGCCAGCTCGGCAACGACACCACCAAAGAAGCGAAGGTTCCTGTGCCGGTGTCGTTCAACCTGCAGCTGGTGATCACCGGCGTCTGGTTCGACGGCAAGGCAGTATCAGGCCTGACACGCGGCGATGGCGGCAGCGTCACCGTGCTCACGCCCGCACACGTGCCGGGCACAGTCACCATCAGCGTGGACTACACGATAGGCGGCGCACCCCAAACACCGGACACCTCCCTCAGGTACACGTACCTGCCAGCAGGCGTGCTCCCCGAGGCAGGCGGGGAGGGCATCCTGCTCGCCCTCGCTACGGGCATGACCGGCATGGGCGGCGTCCTGGCCTCACGCCGCCACCGTAGGGAACAACACCAACTGTCACATGCTTCGCACGAGTAAGAGCGGCCGGGCGGCGAATCAATCCCCCCCCCCGCCCCCGGCCCTTCTAGGGGGAGCAGGGAGGAAACGTGTCACTTAAGGCTCATCCCCAAGAGAGCCGACACTTCCCTCCCGCGCCCCCACCACACATATCAATCGACCGTCCGAACGCAACAGAGGAAGCAGCTCCTCTTGCCGCGCTCGGACGGTCGACTGCAACTGTTCTACTGCTGGTCAGCAGTCGTGGCGTAGATGGTCTTCTTGCAGGCCAAATACACGACCAGGCCCAGCAGGGACACCGCAGCCCCGATCAGCAACAGGTTGCTGTAGTTGGCAGCCGGACCGGTTGCGCCCATGATGCTGAAGCCCTCCAGGCTGGGCTTGCCCATCAGGCCGCCGATGATCGCGATGCCAATGGAGCCGGTCACGTTCATGACCAGGTCGTTCATGCCCACGCCGCGGCCCGACTGGTCCTGAGGCAGGGTGTCAAGCACGGTGGAGACGATGGGCGAATACATCAGGCCGACCCCGGCATAGTAGACGCAGGCAGTCAGCGTCAAGGCCAGCAGGCCGGAGTTGACCACCAGAGCCGTCCCCGCGAAGCCCAGAATCATCAGGCAGGCGGCGATGATGATGGCAGGCTTGCGGCCGATCCTGTCCACAATGGCGCCCGAGGTGGTGCCCAGCACGGCGGCCACCAGGAAGGCCCAGACCACATGCAGGGAAACCGTGGTGGTCGACACCTTGTAGACGTCACGCCCGATGGCGTTGAAGATGGGCGACATGCAGTAGTTCATGAAGTAGA
Source organism: Bifidobacterium sp. H6bp9 (assembly GCF_032193695.1). Lineage (NCBI taxonomy): Bacteria > Bacillati > Actinomycetota > Actinomycetes > Bifidobacteriales > Bifidobacteriaceae > Bifidobacterium > Bifidobacterium sp. H6bp9. The sequence continues at coordinate 22,027 of NZ_JASTZY010000009.1, read as the reverse complement.
AGATCAGGATCAGACCGATGCCCATCAGCCAGCGCTTGTTGCGGAAGAAGTCCGGGGTGATGAAGGGACTCTTGGCCCGGCTGATGTACACGGCGAAGATCAGGTAGCAGACAGCGGAGGCCGCCAGCAGCCACCAGGCCGTGTACGAGAAGAAGAGGGTCAGCAGGGCCGTGGCCAGTCCGAAGATGACGAAGCCCAGCCAGTCCACCTTCTCGCCGTTGCCGCCGCCGGTGGGCAGGCTCTTGAGCAGGATGGGCAGGAAGACGATGGTGACCGCGGGAATCAGGAAGAGGTACTGCCAGGCTATGGAGCTGAGCAGGCCGGCGGCGAAGATGCCGATGGCTGCAGACACCTGGTAGCCGGCCGTGAAGATGCCGAAGAAGATCACCTTCAGGGAGGGCTTGAGGTACTTGGTGGCCACGACCAGGTAGGCCGAGCCAGCCACCTGCTCGCCGGCGGTCTGCAGCAGCCGGGCCGCGATCACATTCCAGATGTTGGGGGCCATGATCGTGTTGGCCACGTATCCGTACACGGACCCGACGAACAGTATGCACAGGCCGAAGGTGACCAGCTTGCGCAGGGATACGAAGTCGCCCAGGGACCCGTAGATGAAGCAGACTATGCCCAGGACGATGCTGGGCAGGGCCGTGATCAGCGAGGCCTGGTCTGGAGCGCCGGCGTCCTTGCCGACCTGCTGGAAGACCAGGTTGAAGCCCTGAAGGCACAGGGTTCCCAGAACGAAGGTGATCAGCAGCAGGATCAGCGATCGTACGGCTGTCGAATCCTCGGTGGATTGCTTTTCGGACATGATGTCGTCAATTCTCTTTCTCTTGCGTGGACTTGCCGGGGATAGCGGACCTCAGTCGGCCTGGGAGGCCAGCTTGGTGATGCGGGTCATGAACTCGTCCAGGAAGCGGGGCACGTCCACGCCGACGGCCACGCGCATGGTCTTGTTGGGGTCGTTGAGCCGCTGCTCGTCGCCGATGGTGCGCCCGCGAGTGGCGCCTTCGGTCTCCACCTTCATGTTCATGGGCAGGGTGGTGACCAGGGTCGGATCCACGGCCACGCCCACGGCCAGCGGATCGTGCAGGCCGCAGCCGCCCAGGTGGGGCGAGGTGGTCTCATAGGCCTTGATGTAGAAGTCGGTCATGTCCGCCAGGAAGTTGCCTGCCGCGGTGCCCAGCTGCCGCCAGCGGGCGGTCTCCTTGTAAGTCAGCAGGGTCTGCAGGGTCACGTCCAGGCCGACCATGGTCACGGGCGCGCCGGAGCGGAAGAGCACATCGGCCGCGTCCGGATCCTGGGAGATGTTGGCCTCCTGCCAGGCGTCCACATTGCCCGGCACGGTCAAGGCCCCGCCCATGAGCACGATGGAGCCGATGCGCTGGGCGATGTCAGGCTCCTTGGCCAGGGCGGCGGCGATGTTGGTCATGGGGCCGGTGGGCACGTAGACCAGATCCTTGCCGTAAGCGTTGACCGCATCGATGATGAAGTCCACGGCCGACTGCGTCTCCGCCTCGCGGTCCGAGTCGGGGATGGCCACGTCGCCGATGCCGTTCTCTCCGTGGATGAAGGCGGAGACGGGCAGCACCTCGAAGGAGTCCGCCTTGGAGGCGTGAGGCAGGCCCGGGTAGACCTTGACCTCGGGGTGGCCCAGCAGGTCGGTGATGGCCAGATCGTTGCGGATGCCCTGCTCCAGCAGCACGTTGCCATAGGTGCCGGTTATGCCAATCAGCTCAACTTCGGGGCTGCCCAAGGCATAGGAGATAGCCAGAGTGTCGTCGACACCAGTGTCCAGATCCAGAATCAGCTTGCGCATACAATGTTTCCTTTCATTGCCATGGCTGTATGGAACCATGGCCGTATGCATCCACGATGTCCTTGTGGTGAATGCTTGTTTATCATATGCGAAATTGAGCAGTTTCGCTGCCCATGACATGCGCAAGTCGTGGACAATATCCTCAAATGTTCATCTAGCCCGCGACCAGGGCCCGGATGGCGAATCCAGATAGCGAATCCAGCAGCTGGTTTCCCGGGCGATTCCCTGATCCATAATGGCGAGCCGGATCGACGGACCGCTCCCCCAGGTGCCTATGATTGCTTTAATTATGCCCGGATGATCCGGCGAAAGGGGAGCCCATGGCTGCAATCCAAGGACGGCGGCGCAATCTGCAACTGATGACCGCCCTGGGCGTACTGGCAGGCGGCCTCTACGGCTATACATTGACCGTCATCTCCGGAGCGCTGATCGGCATGAACCTGGGCTCCGGCTCGGGCGGACACCTGACAGCCGGCGAACAGGGCATGGTCACCTCGGCCCTGCTGATAGGCGCCGCGCTGGGATCCTACCTGGCAGGCAAGTTCAACGACCGCTTCGGCCCCAAGCACATCATCCTGGCCGGGGCGCTGCTGGCCATCCCGGGAGCCCTGCTGAGCGCGCTGGCCCCCAGCCTGGCCCTGCTGGGACTGGGCAGATTGATCATCGGAGCCGGCATCGGCATGACCTCGACCATCGTGCCCATCTACCTGGCCGACATGGTCGGCACGGCGGAACGCGGACGGGTGGTTTCGGTCAACTCGGTCATGATCGTGGTCTGGCAGCTGCTGGCAGTCAGCGTCAATGCCATCCTGGACCGGATGAGTGCCGACTGGCGGACCATGCTCTGGGCCCTCGTGCCTCCGGCCATCCTGCTGGCCCTGCTGGCCTGCTTCCTGCATGACAGCCCGGCCCACCTGATCCGCCGAGGCCAGCCGGACCAGGCAGCAGCCTTCCTTCAGTCCACCCGCGACCAGGCAGAGGCCCGGGTGACCATGCAGGAGCTGTCGCAGCCGGCGAGCGCGAAGACCCCCAGCTTCAAGACCCCCTGGCTCCGGCGGGTGCTGATCGTGGGCATCGGCGTGGCCATGATCAACCAGCTGACCGGGCTGAACATCGTCAACTACTACGCGCCGACCATCTTCACTGACACCCTGGGCTTCGACCCCTCTCTGTCCATGGTGGCCACCGTCCCCGTCATCCTGGTCTCCGCCGTAGCGGCCACCATCGGAGGGCTGGGACTGATCGACCGCTTCGACCGCCGCGTCATTCTGGCTGTGGGACTTGCAGGCACCATCGTCTTCCTGGCCGCTATCGGGGTCTGCTACCGGTTCGTCGGCGCCCCGGGCAGCGGGTCACGAACGGCCGCCTGGATCATGATCGGCATGATGATGATCTACGTGGTCTTCGTCCAAGGCCTGGTGGCCCCGGTCACCTGGCTGCTCCTGTCCGAGATCTTCCCCCAGCAGATCAAGAGCCGCGGCATGGGCTACGCCAACGTGGCCATGAACCTGACCAACTTCGGGCTCTCCCTGGTCTTCCCCACCCTCCTGGCCCGGCTGGGCGGCACCGGCACCTACCTGCTCTTCGCCCTGATCAATGTGTGCGCCCTGGTTTTCGCCTGGATCATGGTGCCCGAGACCAGGGGCAAGAGCCTGGCCCAGATCGAGCAGGAGGCCCGGGCCCGGGCATGAAGCCGGGTATAAAAAGAGGGCGGAACCGAATACCGGCCCGCCCTTATGGAATCTGATGCCTCAGATTCTGATGCCTCAGATGTTGAAGGCCTTCTTGGCCAGCTTGGCGATGGTGTCGCCGCCCAGCTGTGCGACATCATTCTTGCACTGGTTGATCCTGCCGAAGAGCTGGTCCGCGTCGTTGTACGACAGCGGCTGGCCGATCTCCTTGGACAGATCAACCAGCTGGTCGATGGTCTCCAGGTTGCCTAGCTTCTCTACCAAGGTCTTCTCGTCCATGAATCACTCCTCTGTAAGCGGCGGTGCAGACACCGGGGGCCTTGCGCCATCGATGCCCACCTTTCTCCTCCCATCATAGCCAGCGACCGGATGAACCGGGCGCGCACAGAGGCTCAAATCAGGTCGTAGGAGAAATCGTGGATCTGGTCCAGGGCCTGCCGGCTCTCCTCCAGCCAGGTCATGGCCACCGGATAGACGTGCCCCAGGGTCTGCAGACGGCTGGGCCTCAGATCGTGCAGCTCGAAGTCGAGGCCCTTCCTGCACAGGATCTCGGCCATCTTGAGCGCGTCGCCCTGCAGGAAGTCGTCGGCGCTGGTGTTCAGGAATACCGGCGGCAGGTGAACCATATCGACCATCGTCGTCAGGTCTGCCACCTGATCGCCCCCGGCCTGTGCGAAGCTCCTGAAGAAAAATGGTGCGACCCTTGTCAGGTCATCGGTGGGCGAACCGGTTGGATGGAAGTCTTCCAGATCCACCGACAAGTAAGGAGTCAGATCGAGAAGTCCTGAGACCAAGGCAGCGCCCCGGGGCCGCAGCCCGGCAGGCTTCAGCCCCAGCCTCTGCGCGAATTGATCATCGGACTCCACCGCCAGCACATAGAGTGCCAGAGTGCCTCCGGCCGAGTCTCCCGTCAGAAAGATCCGGTCGGGCGAGACCGGATACTCGTCCAGGTGGTTCTTTATCCAGGTCAGGGCCGTCAGCACGTCGCCCAGCTGGCCCATGAAGTCCGTGCTGGGGATCAGCCGGTAGTTGACGGAGAAGACCGCGAAGCCACGTTGGGCCAGGTGGGTGCAGAAGTTCCGGTTGAGCTCCTTGTAGCCGTACATGAACCCGCCGCCGTGGATATCGATGTAGACCGGGGTCACCCTGCCGTTGCGCAGCAGGGCATCATGAGGCAGGTACAGATCCAGCTTGTGGGCGCGCAAACCATCGTCCACATAGGCGATGTCGTTCAGGCAGTCCACCCCCTCGGGCACCTGCCAGTGACGGGAGCGGGGAGCATCCATGCGCCCGAAGGTCAGCCGGGAGCCCAGAACAGTCTTGGCCATATCAGGACTGCAACCATCCAGGTCCCCGTCGACCTCGGTCCAGCCCTCTAACAGTTCGCGTTCCTCGTCGGTTACCGTCATCTCTGCATCGTAGCTCATCATTCAGCCTTCATATCTTCCAGCTCTACGCCGTTGGTCTCTGGCAGAACCTTCAGAACAAACAGCAGGCTCAGCGCCGCGAAGACGGTGTACAGCAAATATACGTTGCCAGTGCCGATCACATCCCGCAGCCAGGGGAAGGAGGTGGACACCAAAAAATTCCCAATCCAGTTGAAGGCTGTTGCAACAGCCACGCCCATGGCACGGATATTGTTGGGGAAGATCTCACCAATGACCACCCACATGGCCGGCCCCCAGGTGCCACAGAATGTGAAGTAGAAGAGGTAAACCGCTACCAGAGTAAGCGGCGCCCACACACCCGTCAAGGACAGGCCCGCGGCAGTGACCTGGGCATGGTAGAAACCGAACGTAGCGATAAGGAGGAAAATGGCCATACCGGCGGAACCGAAGGCCAGAAGCTTTCTCCGGCCGATCCTGTCAATCAGGGCCATGGAAACGATCATGGGGATGAACGCGACAAACGCACGGATAACCGAGATGTTCAATGCCTGCTGCTCAGAGAAACCAAGTGATCGCCAAAGGCTGGAATCATAGTAAAGAATGATGTTGACACCGTTGAACTGCTGGAATAGCGCCACAGCAATGGCTATCCAGACCACCTTTTTCAGGCCGAAAGTGCGTCCGCGCAGATCAGACAGGCGCGGACTTGTCTCGCTGCCGACCGAGAGCCTTATCTGAGCCACCTTTGCCTGCGGATCCCGGGTGCCATTGAGTTGCCTGAGCAGGTCGGCAGCCTCCTGATCGCGTCCTTTCATGACCAGGTACCGGGGCGATTCGGGCAACTTGAAGCAGACAACCAACATGATCAGAGCAGGGACCAGCATCATCAGAAGCATCCACCGCCAGGTGGGCACTGAAAACCACAGAGCCTGGTCAGCTCCGCCCGAACTCTTGGCCAACACATTGTTGACTATGACGGAAGCAAACATACCGATTCCCACCGCGAATTGCTGGAAGCTTGTCAGGAACCCGCGCATTTTGGTGGGAGAGACCTCAGCGATATAGGCTGGGCCAACCACCGAAGCGAAGCCCACACCAATGCCGCCTATGATGCGGAAGAGCAAGAAACTCCATATCTCCGGAGCGAAGGCCGACCCTATTGAACTGACCACGAAGAGCAAAGCAGCCGAGAGCATGATCTTTACTCGTCCGAATCGGTCAGCCAGTTTTCCGGCGAACCAGGCACCGATTACGCAGCCCAAAAGGGCAGCTGATACGGACATACCGCTCATGAAGCTGTTCAGGCCAAAACCTGCTTTTGTGCCGGCGATTGAATCCACGGCCCCGTTGATCACTGCGGTGTCGTAGCCGAACAGCAGTCCTCCTGTTGCCCCTGCCAGACAGACCAGAATGATGCGGCGTCGCACAGACGGGTCAAGAACTTCCGTCACATCACCAGACGATGATGATTGATTTTTATTTTGTGACACGGTCACTCCTTTGTAGCATGACACATCGTTATAACTACGATATGCATGTCCACGGGTTAGAGAACGTCAATCGGTGACCCGAATGTGACATTTTGTGACCTATCTGCCGGTCAAAAATGAAATAATGTACAGACTGCTTTCCACGGAAAGGAGATGTACTATGCCGCAGCGTCCACAAAGCGCCCATCAGTACAACACGGTGATCAGCCCTGACTTCTTGGAAGAGGACATTTATCCAGAGGGCTATCCGGGACTGGTCATCGTTCATCACGACAACGACGAATTGGTCAGCGCCCATTGGCATCAGGGTCTGGAAGCAATCCATATCATCCGTGGGGGCGGCACCTTCCAGGTCGAAGACCAGCACTACATGCTCAGTGACAACGACAGTCTGCTGATCAGCCCCTATCAGATGCATCAGGGTCGCACGGTGGATCATAGCCAAGGTATGGTCAAAATCATCTCGGTCACCTTCAACAATGAAGTTGTGGGCCGGATTTACCCCTTTGCCGATAGGTTTCTTTTCTCGCTCTCCGCTCCCCATGCCAACGCAGAAGACCGAAAGAATCTGGACCAGCTGATGATCAGGATTGGCAGCCTCCATGAACAGCAGGAGACAGCTTCAGCCTTTCTGCTGAATGCCGCGCTTTTTCAGTTGCTGCACCTGCTGTACACCAGGTTCACCATCGGTGTGCGACGGCCTGAATCAATCAGGTCAGGGCGCAATATCACCAGGCAGATCCTTGGCTATCTAGCCAACCACCACGCGGAGAATCTGACCGAGCGGACAGTGGCTGCCTACTTCGGCTACAGCAGGGAACACTTCAGCCGCCTATTTCGAAAAACCACTGGCTCCACCTTCAAGTCCTATCTGACCAAATTGCGACTGGACGAGGCACGCACCAACATGGACCGATCCAATGGCCCCATAACAGACATCGCCGCCGATGCCGGATTCCCCAGTCTGACCAGTTTCACACGAGCCTTCACTCGTGAATACGGGATTACGCCCCGGCAATATCGAAGGGAGCACCTCCAGATCGATCAAACGACCTTTCAGACGTGCAGCGACGACCAGCACGGCAAGCAGCAATTCTCGTAACAATGTTTGCTCGATAGGCAACGGGTCATGCTCCGGCAAACGGACACTCCTGCCCCTGGTCGCGCTCCTGCCGGTAGAATGACGGCAACAGCGACAGAAAGGCCAAGGATGACAATCGCAAGCTACGAAGGCGTGTCCGCGCTCTCCCTGGGCCTGCCGCCCACCACCGCCATTCCGGCAGCCAAGGGCGAACTGCCCATAAGGGCTTTCACCACGCGACCGCCCGTCTCCTCACGGCTGCGTCAGCACTTCTCCACAAGCGTCGACAAGATCGTCATGCTGGCCCTGCTGCGGCCCGGGACCATCCCTGTAAAGGATGGCGCACACTGCCATGAGGTGCTGGTCATGGCCATCGGGCTGAAGACCCCCGATGTGCCGGAGGATGTGCTGGAACATATCGCCGCCATGCGCTCCTCAGGCATGGTTTTCATCACCATTCACCAGGGTGAAGAGGGACTCGTCTGCACACCGGCTGTGCGCCGGGCCCTGCCGACCAAGGCCGGTCATGAGACCAGGCATACGCTCCACTTGGGCAGGCCCCGTCCTGCCGATCAGACCAGTCTGACCCTGGTCGGCGACGATATGGACCAGCTCTGGGACAGCCTGTGCGCCCAGGTGACCCTGGACCAGACTGACGGCAGAGATCTGGACAGCCGACTCGCCGTCCGCGAGCGCATCGAGCTGCTCAAGGCCCAGGAGGCCAAGCTGACAGGAGACCATAGCCGGGCCAAAACCACCCAGGACCGCAACGCAGCCTTCGCCAAGCTTCAGAAGGTCCGTGCCGAGCTGAAGCAGCTTTCCGCCGATGACCAGGCAGCGGAAGCTGCAGGGCCGAGCCAGGCCTAGTCTGACCTAGTCCATACCTGCCCAAGCGGATCGTGAACCTCATCTGCTCCATGGTCGTGCCCGAAGCCATGCTGTCACCCATCGCCGGCATCCTCATGGTCGCCGCCACTTCCACAAGCGTCATCCTGGGCAGCAGCTCCGTCACCAAGTCCATGAACCTGACCTGGGCGAGCACGGTGGGGGCGGCCCCCTTTGAATTGCGGGTAGGCCTTACTATGACTCTGGTGGCCATGCTGGTCTATCTGGTCTTCCGAAGCGACGAGTCAGGAAAGGTCACACTCATGAAAATCATCATCGCACCCGACTCCTTCAAGGGCAGCCTGACCGCCAAGGAGGCTGCAAAGGCCATCGAACGCGGATTGCGACGCAGCCCCCTCAAGGCCGAAATGGTCCTTGTGCCCATGGCCGACGGCGGCGAGGGAACGGTCCAGTCCCTGGTCGATGCCACGGGAGGCAATATGATCCAGGCCCATGTCACCGGACCTCTAGGTCAGACTGTCACGGCCAGCTACGGCATCCTGGGCGACGGACGGACAGCCGCCATCGAAATGGCTGCGGCCAGTGGCATCCAGTTCGTCAACGAACAGACCCGCGATCCGCTGGTAACCACCACCTACGGCACAGGCGAGCTAATCAGTAAGGCCTTGGACCAGGGCGCACAAGAGATCATCGTCGGCCTAGGAGGCTCGGCCACCAACGACGGCGGTGCCGGCATGGTCCAGGCCCTGGGTGCCCGATTCCTGGACGCTGACGGGCATGAGCTGACCCAGGGTGGAGCGGCATTGGCCCGGCTGGACCGGATTGACATCTCTGGGCTGGATCCCAGGCTGGCAAGCACCCGCATTCGCTTGGCCTCGGACGTGACCAATCCTTTGACCGGCCCCGAAGGAGCCGCGGCCGTCTTCGGCCCGCAAAAGGGGGCTGACCCATCCATGGTCGCCACGCTGGATGCGGCCCTGGCCCATTATGCAGCCGTCATCCGCAAGGACCTGCACCGTGAAGTGGAGACCAAACCGGGCGCAGGGGCCGCCGGAGGTCTGGGCGCAGGATTCCTGGCCTTCACTCCTGCCGTCATGGCCTCGGGCGTCAATATTGTCGTGGAGACCACCCGTCTTAAGGAGCTGGCCCGCGGCGCCGACATCTGCTTCACCGGCGAGGGCGGCATCGACTTCCAGACCGGTTTCGGCAAGACCCCCATGGGCACAGCCCAGGCCGTCAAGGAGTCCTCCCCCGGCTGCAAGGTCATCGCCCTGGCGGGCAGCGTAGGCGCAAGAACCGAAGAGCTCTACAAGGCGGGCATCGACGCCATCTTCAGCATCAGCCCCGGGGCCGTCAGCCTTGAGGATGCCATGGCCAAGGCTGACGACAATCTCGCCGCAGTGGCCGAGAACATCGGCAGGCTCCTGGCCTGATTCGGCTCTCGGATCAGCAGAACAACAAAGGGGCTCCGGATGCCTTGCGCACCCGGAGCCCCTGTAATCTGTTCGGCATAACCTCCAGCAGTCATGTCGTCAAGTTGGAAGGGATCAGTCGAATTCGGTGATGACCGAACGGATGACCTCGCCGTTGACCAGCTGCTTGTAGGCCTCGTCGATCTGGCTCAGCTTGATGTGCTGGCTGACGATGTCATGCATGTTCAGCCGCCCGTCCACAGCGAAGTCGGCATACATGGGGATGTCGTGCTTGATGTTGGTGGAGCCCATCCACACACCCTTGAAGCCGCGCTGGTGGACCAGCAGGTCGGCCGGGTTGATCTCCAGAGAGATCGTGGCATCCGGCTTGGCCAGGCCGATCGGGTAGGCGGTGCCGCCCACGCCCAGGATGTCCCAGGCCTGCTTCATAGTGACGGGCAGACCGATGGCCTCGAAGGCCTTGTCCACGCCGCCGTTGGTCAGCTCACGCACCTTGGCCACGGGATCCTCGTTCTTGGAGTTGATGACGTCGGTGGCACCGAACTTACGGGCGAACTCCAGCTTGTTGTCCAGCAGGTCGATGGCGATGATCCGCTTGGCGCCGCAAATCCGAGCTCCCGAGATGATGTTCAGACCGATGCCGCCGGTGCCGATCACGGCCACCGTATCGCCGGGGCGCACATGGGCGGTGTTGATGGCTGCTCCTGCTCCGGTGATGGTGGCGCAGCCGATGCAGGCTGCCTCATCCCACTTGACCTGGTTGTTGACCACGGCCAGCTGGTTCTCGTGGACCAGTGCCTTCTCGGCGAAGCCGCCGACGCCGAAAGCCTGGGTGATGGGCCGGCCGTCGGGGAAGGACAGACGGGGCTTTTCATCCGCGCCACGCACGCACTCCTGCTGCTGGGTGCAGGACTGAGGCTGGCCTTTGAGGCAGTTGGCGCAGTGTCCGCAGACCTGCTCCAAGGAGGCCACCACGTGGTCGCCAACCTTGATGCCGGACACCTCGGGGCCCACAGCCTCGACGATGCCCGAGATCTCATGGCCGATCACAGCCGGGAATGGGAAGAACTTGTCGTCATCCTCGACCAGATGCAGATCCGAATGGCACAGACCCGAGGCCTGCACGTCCACCAGGACCTCCGCGCCGATGGGATCGTCAATGACGACCTCCTCGGGCTGGGCGAATCCCTTGCCGATACCGTAAGCAATCGACGCCTTGATCTTCTGAGGCATAAGCCATCTCCTAATAACCATGTTCCTGCCGGTTCCATCCGACAGGACAAATGTATATCGTTAAATACTGTACTGCAGCCACGGTGGTCTTCAATGCACACGCCATTGTTGCAGACCACCTCCTATGGTAGCAGGGAAAGACCTCAACTACCATGCAACTTTCCTAGCAGAGGCCCTCCGGCGTTTCCTCGACGCTGGCTCCAAGCCCCCATAGAATGAGGACCATGTGTGGACGATTCGCGGCTGACCTAGACTACTCCAGCCTGGCCGAGCACTATGGTGCCCGGCAGGCTCCGGGACTGCCCAAGCCCTCATGGAACATCAGTCCCGGATCGGCCATCGCCCTGGTGGCCCAGGACCGACATGGACAGCGGCACCTGCATACGGCCCGCTGGAACCTGGTCCCCTCCTGGTCGGACAGCGATCAGATGGCCTACCCCACCCACAACGCCCGAGTGGAGAGCGCCCTGACCAAGCGGACCTACGCGGACTCAGCCAGGAGTCAGAGGGCCATCATTCCGGCCAGCGGCTACTACGAGTGGACACCTGACCACCAGCCCTACTACTTCCAGGCTCCGGATGGCCACACCCTGAGCATCGCCGGCCTCTACTCCTGGTGGCGTGCCAGACCTGGCCAACCCTGGCTGCTGACGGCCACCATCCTGACGACACAAGCCACGCCGGAGGCCGCACGTGTACACGATCGGATGCCCCTGCTGATCACTGAGGAAAATCTGGATTCCTGGCTGGATCCGAGCATAGAAGGCAAGGAGATCCTGCCCAAGGCCGTGGAGCATGGCCGCCATGCCTCTGAGACACTGACCATGCACCCGGTGGCACCCCTGAAGGGTGACGGACCGGAACTGACTGAGGATATAGCTCTGGATCAGAGGATCAAGAAAATTTAAAGGATTCGCAGGATTCAGAGGGTGAAGCCCAGCTCCCGCGCAGCCTCGGTGGGGACCGGGTCGTAGGCCCAGTACTCGCTTAGGTTGTCGTCGGAGGACAGGCTGCGAATCTCGGCCTTGTCGATGTAGACCTCACCCGATAGATGGTCGGTCTCATGCTGGAAGATGCGGGCAGACCAGCCGTGCATGCGCTGGCGGTGCTTGCGCCCGGAACGGTCCTCCCAGCTGGCCGTGATGTCCAGCCAGCGACGCCGAACCGCCTGGAATCCTTCCAGGGACAGGCACCCCTCATAGAAGGCCGCGGTCTCCTGCCCGATAGGCTCATAGGAGGGGTTGATGATGACCCTGAAGGGCAACTCGTCGATCTGACGCGGATCATCCTCGTCGTCGCGGACATGGTCCTCGATGACCGCGATGGCCAGGCCCAGGCCCACCTGAGGTGCTGCCAGCCCTACGCCCGGGGCCTCAAGCATGGTGGTGCGCATGGCCTTGAGCAGCCTGTTCAGAGTCTTGGCTGCCAGCTGACCCTGGTAGGGCTGGGCCTGCTGGCGCAGGACAGGTTCGCCCATCTGCACGATGGGCAGGAGCTCTTCTTTGCCGGCCTTGGCCAGCATGGATTCCACCCGGTGGTTGAGATCGGCGTCGAAGGCCGCCTTTCTGCCGAACATGGATGATTCCGCCTTTCCTGGGTCTTCGGTTCAGATGGCCAGCTCGTCGGCCACGACCGACGCCAGCCGCTGGCAGACCTGGTCGGCCTGCTCCTGGGTGGCCGCCTCGACCATGACCCTGACCAGGGGTTCGGTGCCCGATGGCCGCAGCAGGACCCGGCCGGTGCTGCCCAGCATCCGCTCCTCCGCCTCGACCGCATCCTGAACCTTGGCGTTGGTGCGTGCCGCGTTCTTGTCCACACCAGACACGTTGATCAGCTGCTGGGGCAGCTGGGGGAAGTCGGCGGCCAGCTCCTTGAGGCTCTTGCCCGAGCGCACGACCTCCTTGGCCAGGGTCAGGGCTGTCAGGGTCCCGTCGCCGGTGGTGGCGAACTCCCGGTTGATGACGTGCCCGGACTGCTCGCCGCCCAGGGTGTAACCTCCGCGCAGCATCTCCTCCAGGACGTAGCGGTCGCCCACAGCCGTCTGAACGGTGACGATGCCCATCTGCTTCAGGGCCAGCTTGAGCCCCAGGTTGCTCATGACGGTGACCACCAGGGTGTCGTTGGCCAGCTTGCCCTCACGCTGCTTGGCGCGGGCCAGGATGCCCATGATCTGATCGCCGTTGACCATGTGTCCCTCTTCGTCCACGGCCAGACAGCGGTCGGCGTCCCCGTCGAAGGCCACGCCCATGACCGCGTCCGAGGCCTGGACCATGGCCTGCAGCTGCTCGGGGTGGGTGGATCCGGCGTGCTTGTTGATGTTGTAGCCGTCGGGCGAAGCGTTGATGACCACCACGTCCGCCCCGGCCCGGCGCAGGGCTTCCGGGGCTACCACCGAGGTGGCTCCGTTGGCGCAGTCGGCCACGATCCGCAGACCGTCCAAGGGCTTGGGCTGGGTCTTGTCGGGGGCGACAGGGGCAACTGCTTCAACAAGGTGGTCGATGTACATGTTGGTGGCGGTCACTGTGTCATGGGAGACGCGGCCCACGCTCTCGCCCACCGGGCGCTCCCAGTCCTGGCCCAGGACCGATTCGATGTCGTCCTCCTTGGAATCCTGGAGCTTGAACCCGCCCCGGGCGAAGAACTTGATGCCGTTGTCTGGCATGGGGTTGTGGGAGGCGGAGATGACCGCCCCCATCTCCACGTTGAGCACGCTGGTCAGGTAGGCGATGCCCGGGGTGGGGATGATGCCCACGTCGATCACGTCGAAGCCGCCCGATGACATGCCGGCAGCCAGGGCCGATGCCAGAAAGTCCCCGGAGACCCGGGTGTCGCGGCCAATCAGGGCCCGTCGGCGGCCCGCGGACCGATCCGCGCCACGACCTAGGACACGGACCGCTGCATCGCCCAGATCCAGGGCCAGCTGTGCAGTCAGGTCTCTATTGGCTAAACCGCGTACACCATCGGTACCGAATAATCTGGGCATTGCTCTCCTCCGAACCTACCATTCTGCATACAGGCGACAGATTCATTATGGCCCCGCCCCTGACCCGTCGCCACTCGGATCGGGGCGGGCAGGTCGCTCAGCGCAGAAGCTCGTTGTATTCGCGGACCTTGAGGATGCGCCTGGAGGACTCCGTGTTCTGGATGATCATCCCGCGCAGGGCCTTGGGGGCCTCGGCGTGGTCGGCCAGCCAGGCGTCGCCCGCCTTGACCAGGGCGGCCGGGTCGGCCTTGGTCGGGTAGAGCCCGCCTGCCGACAGGGGGTTGAGCAGGGTCTCCGCGATGTGGAAGGTCTTCTGGGCCCAGACCTCGTCCACGGCTGCGAAGAAGCGATCCACGTAGGGTGCGAAGAGCTCCTGGTCCCCCGAGCCGGAGAAGCCGTCGGCCAGAGCCTCGATCTGCGAGTTGGTCAGATCCTCGTTGTGCAGGGCCTGATCCCAGGCCCAGGCCTTGGCCCCAGCCGTCGGGCGGGCGGCCCGGGCGCCCATGGCGAACTCGCGGTTCTCCGTGGTGTCTTTCGCCGCCAGCTCTCGGTCGATCTCGCCGTCAGCCAGCAGGTCATGGGCGGACAGGGCGTGGATGATCAGCCAGCGGGTGTTGTTGTCGATGGTCAGTCCCTCCAGCTTCAGGTCGCCGCTCAGCAGACCGCGGGCGTGATCCTCGAAGTCGGCGTCGTCCCCGTAACCCAGGTAGGCGCGGACCAGCTGGAACTGCTCGTCCGAACCGGGCTGGGCCTTCATGGCCAGGTCCCAGAGGGTGCCGGCCACCAGCTGCAGCATGGGCTGACGACGACGGGAGGCGGTGAAGTGATGGGCGGCCGTGGAGATCTGAGACAGCGCGTAGCGGAAGGTGGTGGACTGGTGCTCGGTGGCCAGGGCCTTCAGGCTCAGACCGATGAAACGCTCAGCAGGGAACTGCGCATCCCGGGTCATGTCCCACAGGCTGAGCCAGACCACGGCACGGGCCAGGCGGTCCTCGATCCTGTATAGGTTCTGCGTGGCATACTCCAGGGAATCCTGATCCAGGCGCAGCTTGGCGTAGGTCAGGTCGTCGTCGTTGATCAGGATCAGGGCCGGACGTTTCTTGCCCACAGCCTGGGGCACTTCGGCTCCCTGGCCCTCCAGATCCAGCTCGAACCGGTCTGTACGCACCACCTTGCCGGACTGGTCCTCGTCATAGAAGCCCACAGCCAGGCGATGCGGGCGCAGGACCGGATGCTCCTCGGGAGCGGTCTGGTCGATCCGCATGGCGGTGATGGTCCCCTGCCCATCGGTCTGCACCTGGCTGGTCAGCGTGGTGATGCCGGCCTCCTCAAGCCAGAGCCGGGACCAGTTGCCCAGGTCGCGGCCGCTGGTCTTCTCCAGCTCGGTCAGCAGATCCTTCAAGGTGGCGTTGCCGTGGGCATGGGCCGTCAGATAGTTGTGGATGCCCTGGAAGAAGCGCTCACGGCCCACATAGGCAACCAGCTGCTTCAAGACGGAACCGCCCTTGGCATAGGTGATGCCGTCGAAGTTGACCTCGGTGTCGTGCAGGTCGCGGATGGGGGCCACCACGGGGTGGGTGGTAGGCAGCTGATCCTCGGTCAGGGCCCAGCTCTTCTCGCCGGAGCAGAAGGTGGCCCAGTCGTCGGTCCACTCGGTGGCCTCGGCGGTGGCCAGGGTTGACATGAACTCGGCGAAGGACTCGTTCAGCCACAGGTCGTTCCACCACTTCATGGTCACCAGGTCGCCGAACCACATGTGGGCCAGCTCGTGCAGGACGGTCTCCACGCGGCGGTTGATCTGGGCCCCGGTGGCCTTGGACTCGAAGACATAGGAGTCGCGGAAGGTGACCAGGCCGATGTTCTCCATGGCGCCCGCGTTGTATTCGGGCACGAAGATCTGGTCGTACTTGGCCCAGGGGAAGGGCAGGTCCCAGGTCTTGGCGTAGAAGGCGAAGCCCTTCTTGGTCACATCGAAGAGGTACTCGGCATCCCCGTCAAGGGAGTCCTTCAGCGCCTGGCGGCAGTACAGGCCCATGGGGATGGTCCGCCCATCCTCGTTCTGATACTCGCTGGTCCACTGGGCATAGGGTCCGGCGGCGAAGGCGGTCAGGTAGGAGCTCATGACCGGGGTGGTCTGGAAGACCCAGCGGGTCACGCCCTCGGTGCGGCCGCCCTCCAGGGTTCCCTCGGCGGTGCGGCTGTCCAGATTCTGATGGGAGGCGGGAGGCATGTTGGACAGGACCGTCCAGGATGCCGGGGCGTCCACGGTGAAGTCGAAGACGGCCTTGATGTCCGGCTGGTCGAAGACCGCGTAGACCCGGCGGGCGTCGGGCACCTCGAACTGGGAGTAGAGGTAGACGTTGCCATCCGAGGGGTCCACGCTGCGATGCAGCCCCTCGCCTGTCCGCGAATAACGGCAGAGGGCCTCCACCCGCAGCTGGTTGTGCTCGCGCAGGTCGTTAAGCTCAATCCGATCGTCCCGGAAGGCCAGGGCCGGGTCCAGACGCTGGCCGTTGAGCTCGATCAGGCTGACCTGGTCGGCGATCAGATCCACAAAGGTGGACTCCCCCGGCCGGGCATCAAAGTCGATCAGGGCGGTTGAGGGGAAGGTGGCAGGCCCCTTGGTCAGGTCCAGATTGACCTTGTAGCTGACATTGGATACGACGACGGCTCGCTCTTCGGCTTCCACACGAGTCAGATTGGCTCCGGGCATGAATTTCCTTTCGCGCATGGATGTCGGTGCCCCCACCGGCATCGGCATAGGTTCTGTATGGATATGGCATGTCAAGTCTAATGCGGGCACCAGCCGACGGGCCAGCGGGACGGTTTCCCTCTTTTCTGACGGCGCAGTCTGGACGGGAATAGTCGGGCCTAAAGGCGGTTGGTCATGGTCGATGCCTCACGAGTCTGGCAGAAAGGGAACGCCATGCAGGTCCGGACCGGGTTTACCACACAGCAGCTCAACATGCTCTGCCAGTATTCCTACGGGATAGGCCGAGGGGATGCCAAGACACGGCCGGGCCTGCACTGGTTCGAGGATCCGGCTCTGGGCAGCTACTGGGTGCTGCGGTCCCGCTACTGCCCCGAAAACGGCTTCGAAGGGATGATCGCCGCCCAGGGCCTGGAGAACGCTCCGGACTACGCCCATTTGATCGTGGTCTATGCAGGCACCAACCTGCGCGACGACCCTCGCCATGACATCCACGCCGCGCTGACCTGCTTCCTGCCGCCGCTGAACGGGGAACCAGGACAGACACAGCAGGCAGGCATCCTGGCCAAGCAGGCGCTTGACCTGGCCCGACGCAAGGCGGGAACCGAACGCGGAGTCCTCTTTACCGGGCATAGCCTGGGCGGCGGCCTGGCCCTGATCCAGGCGGCGGAGCAGGACCTGCCCGCCAGGGTCTTCTGCGCCGCCGACCCATGGCGGGTGCTGGACCAGGAGCAGCGTCAGCGGGTGGCCCGTCACTACGGGGACGGCAAGTTCCTGGACTACCGTCTGGGCAACGACAGGGTGACCGGAACCGCCAACCGTCTGCTGAGCGGTCAGGCCGACCGCAGCGCCTGTGTGGTCTGGTGCGGCAAGGGGCCCAGCAGGTTCGGACACTGGCTGGCCGACTTCGACTTTGACCAGGGCGGCGAGGTCCTTACTGAAACTCCTATTACTGGGGCTGCATATCAGCGGTAATATGGGAATCAGGTGGTCTCCAACGAAGGAGCGTCACCCACCCGCAAGGATGTCATGTTGGGTATTCAACTTCGTCCATGCAGGACCTATACGCATATCAGAGAGGATATACGATATGAAAGCATTGATGTACTACGGCAAGGAAGATGTGCGTCTGGAGGACGTGCCCGAGCCTGAGCTCAAACCCGGGACCATCAAGATCCACCCCGCCTTCACCGGCATCTGCGGTTCCGATGTCCATCTGTACTACGACGGAGCAGTCAACGGCGGAGGCAATTCGCCCGACCATCCCCATCCCCTGACGGGAGAGACCCTGCCGGTGGTTTTCGGCCATGAGATCTCTGGTACCGTCGAGGCCATCGCCGACGACGTGCACACTGACATGAAAGTGGGCGACTCGGTGGTAGTCGAGGCCGAAATCGCCTGCGGCGAATGCCCAGCCTGCAAGGCCGGCAACTACAATGACTGCGACAAGCTGGCCGGCATCGGCATCAACGGAGGCGGCGGCGGACTCAGCGAGCACATCGTGGTTCCGGCAGAACACGTCTTCCCCGTGGGCGACATCCCTCTGGACCAGGCTGCCATGATCGAGCCCTTCGCCGTGGCCCACCACGCCATACGCGCCATGGATCCCCGCGAAGGACAGACCGCAGTGGTCGGCGGCGCCGGGCCAGTGGGATTGCTCATCGGCACCATCCTGCGGGCGAAGGGAGTCCGGGTGATCATGTCCGAGCTCTCCTCTGCTCGTAAGGAGAAGGCCTTGCAGTCCCATTCGGCCGACATTGTGGTCGATCCCAGCAAGGAGGACCTGGCGGAGCGGGTCCGCCAGGAGACCGACGGAGCCGGGGCTGATCTGGCCTTCGATGCAGCTGGAGCCGAACCGGTCGACCACCAGCTTTTGGAGGCCTTGAAGGCCACCGGCGGGCTCATGGTCGTAGCCCTGCATGGCAAGCCCATTACGCTGAACCTGACCAAGGAGCTGGGCTTCGGCGAGAAGTTCATCCGCGGTACCATGGGATACGCCAACGACCATCCTGACGCCATCAAGCTCATCCATGACCGGAACATCGATCTGTCCACTTTCATCACCGACCGGATCAAAGTCGAGGACATCGTGGACAAGGGCTTCCGTCAGCTGCGTGAGGACGCGGAAAACCACGTCAAGATCATCGTGAGCATGTAAGCGCTCCCTTTTACTGATAACACTGAAGGCTCCGGCCGTCCATCTGGGTGACCGGAGCCTTCGGTATCAGTATGCGGGCAGTGGCGTCAGTCCTGCGGCTGCACGTCGGTGGCGATGTCGGCCACCACGGGCACGATCATGGGCCGGCGGTGCAGCTTGCGAGAGATCCAGCCGCCCAGGGTGCGGCGCATCATCTGCTGGAGCTGGTAGGTGCCGGTGGTGCCCTTGGCCATGGCATCCTCAAGCTGATCGACAATCTGGGCGTTGATGGACTTGAACTCGCTCTCGTCCTCGGCCACGGCGTTCAGGTAGAGCTTGGGGCCGGAGACGACCTTGCTGGTCTCGGTGTCGACCACGGCGAAGGCGGAGACGAAGCCCTCGGTGCCCAAAATACGGCGCTGCTCCAGCTCGTCGTCGGTCAGCTGACCCACGGAGTCGCCGTCCACATAGACGTATCCGCAGGGCACGGATCCGACCACAGCGGCCTGGCCATGGTAGAGGTCCACCACGTCGCCGTCCTCGGCCAGGACCACGTTCTGCGGATCCACGCCGGTCTTGACGGCAATCAGTCCATTGGCCACCAGGTGCCGGTTCTCGCCATGGATGGGCATGGCGCACTTGGGCTGCACGATGTTGTAGAAGTGGAGCAGTTCGCCCTCGTCGGAGTGGCCGGAGACGTGGATGGCCGCGTTGTCACGGTTGACCACTTTGGCGCCCAGGCGCACCAGCTTGTTGATGACCTTGTAGACCTCATGCTCGTTGCCGGGGATCAGCGAACTGGCCAGGATGACCGTGTCGAACTCGTTGATGGTGATGTCACGGTGGGTCCCGTCGGCGATGCGGCCCAGAGCCGCCATGGGCTCGCCCTGGGATCCGGTGCACATGTAGACGATCTTCTCGTCCGGGATGCTGTGGGCATCCTTGAGGTCGACCACGGTGTCCTCGGGCAGGTGCAGGTAGCCCAGGTCGGAGGCGATGGACATGTTGCGGACCATGGACCGGCCGGCGAAGACCACCTTGCGGCCGAACTTGTGGGCGGCGTCGACCACCTGCTGCACCCGGTGGACGTGGCTGGAGAAGGAGGCCACGATGATCTTGCGCTGCGCCTCGGCGAAGGCCTTGTCCAAGGCGGGGGCGATGGAGATCTCGGGCTTGACGAAGCCGGGGACCTCGGCGTTGGTGGAATCGACCATGAGCAGGTCCACGCCGGACTCGCCCAGCTTGGCGAACTCGCGCAGGTCGGTCAGCCTGTGGTCCAAAGGCAGCGGGTCGATCTTCATATCGCCGGTGTCGATGATATGACCCGCCGGAGTGCGCACCGAGACGGCCAGGGCGTCAGGAATGGAGTGGGTGACCGCCACGAACTCCAGGTTGAAGGGGCCTACCTTGAGCTTGTCGCGGCCCTTGACCTCCACCTCGGTGGGCTTGAGATGGTGCTCCTCGCACTTGGCATCGACGAATCCCAGGGTCAGCTTGGAACCGATCAGGGGGATGTCCGGACGCAGCTTGAGCAGGTAGGGCACGCCGCCGATATGGTCCTCATGCCCGTGGGTCAGCACCAGGGCGTCCACCTGGTCCAGCTTGTCCTTGATGTAGCTGAAGTCGGGCAGGATCAGGTCCACGCCCGGCTGCTCCTCCTCAGGGAAAAGCACGCCGCAGTCGATCAGCAGGATGTGGCCGTTGTACTCGATCACATTCATGTTCCGGCCGATCTCGCCTAGGCCACCCAGGGGAACGATGCGCATGGATCCCTTGCGGTACTTGGGAGGCGCCACCAGATGCTGCTCGGTCTGGGTCCCCTTGCCGCGGGCGATGGCGCCGTTGCGGCGGCTGCGGGATTCGCCCCGGGACCTGC
This sequence comes from Bifidobacterium sp. H6bp9, assembly GCF_032193695.1. Classification (NCBI taxonomy): domain Bacteria; kingdom Bacillati; phylum Actinomycetota; class Actinomycetes; order Bifidobacteriales; family Bifidobacteriaceae; genus Bifidobacterium; species Bifidobacterium sp. H6bp9. Next base: position 1,343 of record NZ_JASTZY010000009.1, on the reverse strand, counting down.
CTGACCCCTGCTTGCCGTTCTTGGAGGAGGACCGACGATTTCTGCTCTTGCCGGTCGTGTTTGATTCTTCTTGTTTTCTTGCCATTGTCACTTGTGTTTCCATTATCTGTACCCCCGTCTGATACGGGGGCGACGCTTGGTTGCTTGTCAGGAACGCATCAGCCCTGCGGCCTTCATGCCTTTCTCTGCTTGGATCAGCTGGTCCTTGCCAGGCCCAAGATTAGGGAGCCTCATCGTCGTGCTGTCCAAGACGCCGGCCACCTTCAAAGCAGCCTTGGCCATGACCGCCTGCTGCCCTTGGCCGTTCAGAGCCTGGACCAGCGGGTCCAGACGCAAGGCCAGATCCCTTGCGCCGTCCAGGTCGCCAGCATCGAAGTCGTCGGCCAGGCGCTTCATGGGTCCGGATGCCACATGGGCAATAACCGAGATGACGCCGACCGCACCCAGGGCCAGGAAGGGAAGATAGAGCCCGTCATCGCCTGAGTACCAGGTCAGGCCGGTCTCCCGGCGTTTGCGGGGCATGGAGGCCAGGTCGCCAGTGGCATCCTTGACTGCCTCGACATGCGGCAATTCGGCAAGATGACGGTAGGTATCCACAGTCACGTGCAATCCGGTGCGGCCAGGCACATCGTAGAGCACGATAGGACGATCCGCAGACCGGCAGACGGACCTGAAATGCGCTACAACCCCATCCTGGGAGGGCCGCGAATAGTACGGCATGACCACCAACAGGGCATCCGCCCCGGCTTCCTGGGTCATCTCGGCCATGCGTACCGTGTGCGCCGTATCATTGGAGCCTGCTCCAGAGATGACGGGCACATCGACGGCATCCTTGACGGCTCGCACCAAATCGACTTTCTCTTCCATGTGGGTGGCCGGAGATTCACCGGTGGTGCCGTTGACCAGCAACCCATCCGCCCCATCAGCCACAAGCCTGCGGGCCAGTTTGCCAGCGGCCTCAAAATCCACGGAACCGTCATGGTTCATGGGGGTGACCATGGCCGGCACGACCCGCCCGAATGGGGCCTTGTCCAACAGATGGGTTTGGAGCTCAGACATACTTCAACGCTACTTGCAGACGGGGACTCATCACCCTCACGACACCCTTCCCCCACTGTCAGTCTTAGACAAGCAACGTGTGCCGAACCTCCTCAATCCCTGCCCAATCAACAAGAGAGGGAAAGAGACGGTCCCCAGCAGCATAAGCCAGATGGCAGGGCCAGCCCGGTCACCCTGCCGCATCCCACGATGTGCGTCCGATCCGTGCCTATAAGCAGAGAGCAGCATCCCGGGGCAAGCTCATTGTTGGTCCTGCACGGCGGTGCTGCCGCGTGCCAGGGCGG
>NZ_JASTZY010000008.1:0-69972 GCF_032193695.1 Bifidobacterium sp. H6bp9 | reverse complement strand
CACGGCAATGGTACTGCACCCGGAAGAGTGTGGGAGAGTAGCACACCGCCGCCATAACACGTTGAATGGCCTCTGATGACATCAGTCATCAGAGGCCATTTCTTTTGCTCAAATCATCGATGACGACGCATCTCAGCAGCCTCTCAGACTCTTTTGGTCTTATAGGTTTCCTGACACTCAGTGCATAGTCCGCAGACAAGGGACAATGCTGAATACTACACACCGTTCGATGCCGAAAGTGGCCACATTACCCTAAACATAAAGGAGGTTCAAGGGCAATGGAGACCGGGTTCAAGAAGTCGTTGATCGGCTATCTGCTCAACAGGCGCGATTATGTGCGCGGTTCCGAATTGTCCGATGCACTCAAAGTCTCGACCAAAACGATTACCAGAGCGGTCCAGCAGATCAACGAGCAATATCGGCCCGTGACCATTATCGAATCCAAGAGAGGGCGCGGGTATCGGCTTAAAAACCCTGAGACGATGTCGTTCGGGGATTCAGGATTTGTAATCGGCCGGGCCAACGTCGATGTCAGTCGTCTGACATCTATAGAGCGGCGGGATGAGATCGTCAAGCGCCTGTTGTTTACGGCGCCACAGCGGTACAGAGTGACCGAGCTTTGGGGCAAATACTTCATCGGTGACTCTGCCGTGGCGACCGATCTTCGTTCCCTGAGGCTAATGCTGGGCCGCTTCCAGCTTTCCATCGAACATGTCAGCGGGTTCGTTTGGATCGACGGTGAGGAGGCAGACATCCGCCGGGCGATCAGCAGCTTGTTTGTCGATGAAGGCCAGCCTGGCAACCGACGGTTCATGCAGCCTGACCAGGACATTGAGCAGCGTGACGCGGCTTTTGTTGACAAACAGCTGGATCTGATTGAGGAACTGCTTCATACCGAAATCCCCTATCCATACCGGGTCAACATCTTCACCCATCTGTACATCCTCATCGAACGGTTCCGCAGCGTCGGTGCCCTCATGGAGGATAGAGCCGGCGAGCAACAGGCCAGTATTGCCGATGAAGGCTCCAAGGTCATGAGTGTCTGCCGAGCTGTCATAGCCGACGTGAACATGTATTTGGATGCGCAGCTGCCCGATGCTGAAGTTTACGATCTCTACCAATATTTGGCCTCCTCAAGGATCGAGGATGATCTTCCGGCCGCCAACGACATGCCTGGTCCGGTTCGGCGGGCCACGCGCTATTTGATCGACCAGGTTGCTCTGAACCCTCGTTACGCGCAAATCGATCAGTCCGAGCTCTTTGCCAGGCTCTCCAAGCATATGAAGCCCCTGCTTAACAGGCTGAAAAACGGCATCAGAGTCAACAACAACCTTCTTGAGCAGATCAGGCTGGAGTATCCAAATCTGTTTAGCACGGTGAAAGAGGCCACGCGCCAGCTGGAGGAGCACGAGCATCTCCCCATCATCGACGATGAGGAAATCGGCTTCATCACTGTGTATTTCGCTCAGGCTGTGGAAAATCTCAGCAGGCCCTTGAACATCCTGCTGGTCTGCACGACCGGGCTGGGCACGGCGCAGCTGCTGAAATCAAAGATTGAACGGCGGTTCTCCGATATGGACGTCATAGGGACCGTGGCTGCCCGAGATGTAGAGAAGGCCTTGGAGCGGTATCCGATGACTGATCTTGTGGTCTCTACAGTTGCCCTGTCCGAAGAGATGAAGCGGCCGACGCTGGTGGTCAGCGCCATGCTGACCATTGAGGATCAGGAGAGGCTGGAACGGATGGCCGACCATATCCATAACGGGGAGGTCGGACGATGAAAATCCTGATTGAGCAGGAGCCTTCTGGCGGCTTCGGAATCCAGGACTCAGCAATCTTGTCTCATCACACCGCCACTGCAGCAGCAATGCCTTCGCGCAAAAATCCAGTGCATGCCCTGTTCGTCTGTATATGCACTTATTTACAGTCCAAGGGCGTCATCAGGTCTGCCGATCTCCTGGTCAAGGACCTGCTTGCCCGTGAGGCGTCGGGCAGCACAGTCATTGCAGACCAGCTGGCCAATCCGCATGCGCAGGGACCTTTCGTTGATGAATGCCTGCTCCTCTACTTGAAGCTCTCACGACCCATGCCACAGTGGGACGGATCGCATGACGTATCCAGACTCTTGCTGATCCTTATCCCGCAGGACCCTTCGATGAAGGATCTACGGTACCTGCGTGATCTTTATCGGCGAATGGGTGACGAGAAGGTTTTGGGCCTGCTGGGAACAGGCTCGATCACGGATGTTCGACAGATATTGACGACAGAAGGGAAATGATGGTGGACGCAGCATCACTTGGCGCGGCGATCGATAAGAGCACCGTGGTGACAGGGTTCAAAGCGAAGACCAAGGACGAGGTCTTCACTGAGCTCACCCGCAGGCTTCATGACGCAGGCTACATCGATTCGCCGGAGGTCTTCATGAAAGCCCTGTACGAGCGTGAAGGCCAGGGTGCGACGGGCATCGGCGAGCATGTGGCCATCCCTCATGGCCGCAGCGACACTGTTCGCAGGAACGGCATCGCCATTGCCGTGCTGGACCATGAAATCCCCTGGGAATCCCTGGACGACACCGGAGCGAAAGTTGTGGTGCTGTTTGCCGTCGGTGCCGATGATGAGGGATCCAAGCAGCACCTGCAGCTGCTTTCGGAATTTGCTAGGAAGCTGGCCAAGGCCGATGTGGTGCACGATCTCCTTCAGGCCGAGAACACCGACCAGGTCGTGGCTGCTCTTACCAGATGATTTGTCACTTAACCGAATAACGACAAAGGAGAAGCAATCATGAAAATCGTAGGAGTGACTGCCTGCACCATTGGCATCGCACACACTTATCTGGCCCAGCAGAAGCTGGAGGATGCGGCCAAGACGGCCGGAGACGATATCAAGATCGAAACCCAGGGCACCATCGGCATCGAAAATGCCCTGACCGAGGAGGATATCAAGCAGGCAGACGTGGTCATTCTGGCCATTGACATCAAGATAGCCGATGAAGAGCGGTTCAAGGGCAAGAAGACCGTCAAGGTCTCCACCGAGACGGCGATCAAGTCTCCCAACAAACTGATCGCCAAACTGCACGAAATCGTCGGCAAGTAGTAACCATGCAATCAACCATGCGGACAAGGAAGTCATCATGAAACAATTTTGGAAGCAAGCCAATTTCAAGGGCCATCTGCTGACGGCCATCTCCTATATGATCCCCATCGTCTGCGGTGCGGGCTTCATTATCGCTATCGGCATGGCCTTCGGCGGCAAGGCCCAGGACACCTTGGTCATGGGGAAGTTCGACTTCTTCCAGGCCCTGGCCACCTTGGGCGGCAAAGCACTGGGGCTGCTCCCGGTCATAATTGCCACTGGTATCGCCTTCTCGATTGCGGGCAAGCCCGGGATCGCGCCCGGCTTCGTGACCGGCCTGGCGGCCGTAGCCATCAGCGCCGGCTTCATCGGCGGCATCATAGGCGGATATATCGGCGGCTGGCTGGCCTACGCGGTACTGCGCTACGTCAAAGTTCCCAGCTGGGCCAAGGGGCTTATGCCCACCTTGATCGTGCCTTTCCTTGCCTCCCTGGCCAGCGGGCTGATCATGGTCTACATCATCGGCACCCCGGTGGCCTGGTTCACCACCTGGCTGACCAACCTGCTGACAAGCATGAATGGGGCCTCAAACCTCATCTTCGGCGCCGTACTGGGAGCGTTGAGCATCGTCGACTTCGGCGGCCCCATCAACAAGACCGCCTTCGCCTTTGCGCTGACGCTGCAGGCCCAGGGCATCAACGGTCCTGTCACCGCCTTGCAGCTGACCAACACGGCTACCCCCATCGGCTTTGGCTTCGCCTATCTGGTCGCCAAGCTCCTGCGCAAGCGGATCTACACCCGTGAGGAGGTGGAGACCCTCAAGTCCGCAGTGCCCATGGGCGTTGTGAATATTGTCGAGGGATCAATCCCCATCGTCATGAACGATCTGGTGAGGGGAATCGTCGCCGCTGGTCTGGGCGGCATGTGCGAGGGCGCCATCCTGATGAGCCTTTCCAACGGCAAGGGTGCCACCGTGCCTTTCGGCGGCTTCCTGATGCTCCCCACCATGGGTGCCAAGTGGTGGGTGGGACTGTTGGCCATCGCCGCCAACGTCCTAGTGACCGGCGTTGTCTATGCGCTGATCAAGAAGTCAATTCCTGAAGACGCCGCCGAGCCTGCTGCAGCAGCAACAGACGACGAAGAGGACCTTGACCTGGACGATATCCAGGTCATCTAAACCAACAGAAGGACAATCATTCCACAATGACAGCAACAAGCACACCAACGTTGACCAAACGCCCGCGGCAAATCCAGCTGGCCCCCTCGCTGATGACCATGGATCTGGACCAGTTCAAGGAGCAGATCAGCTTCCTGAACGAGAGAGCCAACCTCTACCACATCGACATCATGGACGGCCATTTCGTGCCCAACATCACCCTGTCGCCTTGGTTTATCGAGCAGACGCGCAAGATCTCCGACCTGCCCATGTCGGCCCACCTTATGGTGACCGACGCCCCCTTCTGGGTCCAGCAGCTGATCGATATCAAGTGCGAGATGATCTGCATGCCAGCAGAGGTGTCCAACGGGGTTGCCTTCCGATTGATCGATCAGATCCACGATGCGGGCCTTAAGGCGGGTATGGTGCTCAATCCGGAGACGCCGGTTGAAACCATCCTTCCCTACATCGATCTGCTGGACAATGTCACCATCATGACCATCGATCCGGGCTTCGCCGGCCAGCGTTTCCTGTCGGTCTGCCTGGACAAGATCGTCCATCTGCGCAAGCTGCGCGATGAGCACGGCTATGGCTATCAGATCGAGATGGACGGATCCACCAATCTGGCTCACTGGAAGCTGATCTCAGATGCCGATCCTGACATCTATGTGATTGGCCGTTCCGGGCTATTCGGACTGACCGACAGGATCGAGGATTCCTGGGACCAGATGGTTCACGAGTATGAACAGTCCACTGGATACCGGTTCGACAACGGCCGTTACATCAGCAAGGACTGAGGAGGCAGCTATGGCAAGCGCATTCACCGTCACTATTTCCGACCCTGAGGGCATGCATGCAAGACCTGCAGGCAGGCTTGTCGAGCAGGCGCAGAAGTATCAGTCCGCCATCACCCTCGACGACAAGGGCAACAAGGCGGATGCCAAACGCATCTTCGCGGTCATGGGCCTGGGAGCCAAGCAGGGCGACACGATCACTGTGAACGTGGATGGCCCGGACCAAGACAAGGCCGTCGAGGAGCTGCAGAGCTTCTTCAAGGAGAATCTATGAGGGAGCTGAGAGGCACCGGCGTCTCGGCAGGCATTGCCATAGGGCCCGTTAAGGTCCTGGAAGAGGCCAGGCAGGCGGTGCGGCGCACCGTTGATGATCCTCGTGCCGAGATCGATCGCTTCCGCCAGGCCCAGCAGGTCTCTATGGACCAGCTGGCCAAGCTCAGGGAGGATACCGCTGCTAGGCTCGGCGAGGACAAGGCCGAGCTATTCGACACCCACCGGCTCATGCTCAAAGACCCGGACTATGTGGAAGGGGTCGAAGGGCTGATCCAATCGGACAAGGTCAACGCCGAGTACGCGGTGGATGCCACCGCACAGAGATTCGCCGCCATGTTCGCTGGCATGGACTCCCCTTATATGCAGGCGCGGGCTGCCGATGTGCAGGATGTTTCCCGGCGTCTGATCGACAACCTTGGCTCGGGTGCACAGGCGGGCCAGGATGGTCGGCCGGCCATCGTCATGGCCTCCGACCTGGCTCCCAGCCAGACAGCTCAGATGGATCCCACACAAGTGCTGGGCTTCGCCACCAGCCAGGGATCGGCCAATTCCCATACGGCTATATTGGCCAGGACCATGGGGCTGCCTGCCGTCATCGGTCTTGGTCAGGATCCCAGACCGGAGGACCAGGGCCTGACAGCCATCGTGGATGGCAGCCAGGGCCTGGTGCTGATCGATCCGGACCAGAAGACCCTTGAGTCCTATAAAATCCGCCAGCGGGAGTTCCGGGAACGTGTGCAGCTGCTCCAAGAACTCAAGGGCAAGCCCACCAAAACCAAGGAAGGCCAGGAGGTTCATCTCTATGCCAATATCGGCAGGCCTTCGGACTTGGATGCGGTCGAAGCCAACGATGCTGAAGGGATCGGACTCTTCCGCAGCGAGTTCCTCTACCTGGAGAGCGAGGACTTCCCCACCGAGGAGTCGCAATTCCAGGCCTACAAAGAGGTCGCCCAGAGAATGGGCGGCAAGCCGGTCATCATCCGGACTTTGGATATCGGGGCTGACAAGCAGGTCGGCTACTTCGGTCTGGAGCATGAGGCCAATCCCGCCTTGGGATACCGGGCCATCCGTATCTGCCTGACCAGGCCGGAGGTCTTCAAGGTGCAGCTCAGGGCCATCCTGCGAGCATCAGCCTTTGGGAACATCTCCATCATGCTGCCCATGATCACCTCCACCAAAGAGGTTGATCAGGCCAGGGCCATCATCGACCAGGTCATGGAAGAGCTCCGTGGCAGGGGCGAGGACTTCAAGGAGGACATCCAGGTGGGCATCATGGTCGAAACTCCGGCCTCGGTTGTCATGGCGCCGGAGTTGGCCCGGAAGGTGGACTTCTTCTCCATCGGAACCAATGACCTGACCCAGTACACTTTGGCCTGCGACCGTCAGAACCCCAACCTGGGACAGTTCGCTGACCCTCATTCGCCTGCCGTTCTACGCATGATTCGCATGGCCGTTGATGCCGCCCACCAGGCTGGCATCTGGTGCGGGATCTGCGGCGAGCTGGGTGCCGACAGGGATCTTACGGCCACCTTCCTGGATTACGGCCTGGACGAGCTTTCGGTATCGCCCGCGAGCGTGTTGCCGGTCAGAGAGGCCATTCGCGCTCGCTGAAGCCTTCCTGGTTCTCTTGCTGCTGGATCATGGTCCAGCAGCAAGAGAACCCCGGCCCGGGCGGTGGTGGGATTGGATAAAGGTCAGAAGAGACCGTTGCCGTTGCGGGACTGCACACCTTCCGCATTGTGTTCGATGATGTCCCAGTGCTCAGCCAGCTGGCCGTCCTTGTTGACATGGTCGTTTTTCAGCGTGCAATTGAAGCGGACATAGACCATGATGATCTTGATTTGAGGGCCTAGGGCCAGGAACCCCGCCCTCCCGTCGGCGCAGGTTGGGTTGTGCTGAAAGTAGTCGTCTCGCATGAACCTGTCGATATTGCTAATATCTCCCCGGCTGAAGACTTGGTCGCAGAACTCCTGTACCAGGGACTTGTTGGCTGCCGTTTCAGCCTCGCTCATCATGGACCACCGCTTTCCGCCTGTTCATAGGCTCTCGGGTTGCTTCATGGTAGGTAGTATCCGATCAGTCTCGTAGGCGCGTCCACTGCCATGATGTCTAGTGCCTGGTGGAAAGAGAGCCAAGACGCGCTGATCAGCTACGTTGCTGGGTGTGGCCAATGATGAAAGTCGCCGCCTAAGTGCCCGTCCGGCATTGCTCTGATTCCAGCAGAAATTGGTGTGAGGATCTCCAAGCGCTCATTCTCCCAGTGCTTCTAAAGTCTAGAGAAAAGGCCGGTTGGTCTATTGGGTGATTGGATTACGGAGAGAAAGACCAGACACTGATCTCAGTTACGACTTGCGCTGGGAACGGTACCAGTTATACTAGGAGAAGCTAGTTCATAAAGCAATGTAGCTGTAAGGAGATTCCATGCAGAGCGAGGATAGTTCTGAGGTCTTCGAATTGGTAACGATACCAAAAGGGGATTCAACTATATCTTCACCCTTACGGTGGGGGAACGATTGTATACAACTGGAGTTCGAGGTCGGAAATGACCAACCTGTTGCTCTAGTCTCCATGACCTTTAGCCCGTGCCATGAGGCATATTCATCCATACCACAATCAGTCGGGTCGTCGTCCAGCCGTGTGCCTGCTGACCCCGCCGAGCCGAAGACACAACGCATTACTTTTATGGGTCGGTTGCCCATGGTGCAGATAGAAGCCTCTGGCCGCGGTACGGGTCATACGATTTGTGGTCGTAGGCTTATTGAGACATCCCTTGGTCAGGCCCTGCGATTCGCATCTTGGAAAACGTGGCATACGAATGGAGTCAGCAACCTGGAAATACGCCAGGAGAGCCAAGAGCACGGGATTGAATGCAGCCAGTTGTTCCAGGTAGCTGACGGTGACCTGATGTTCAAGGTGACGACAAGTATTAAAAACACCTTGGAAGACGACCTGGTCCTCGAATCTCTCCCCACCTATTGCCAGCTCTTCGGACAGACGAATGGTCTTGACGAGACTAAGGATAGGCTGGCGGGTTGGCAGCTGGCTGAGTGTCGGAATGACTGGCTTGGTGAGGGACGTTGGTCCTGGAGGCCACTGCGTGAAATATGTCCCCTCCTCGAGAACGATATGGTGGGTCGAACGCCTCAAGGTGCATACTCCTGTATATCGGAGGGAACCTTCTCCACGGGACAAGCCCTACCGATGAGTGTGTTGGCTTCGCCGAAGCAGGGTATCACCTGGCTCTTTCAGATCGAGCACAACGGACCATGGCGCTGGGAGGTGGGCGAAGGCGAAAAAAGCGAGGGTTACTTTGCACTCAGCGGGCCTACTTATAAAAATCATAATTGGTCTGTAGTGCTTCACAAGGAAGAGCAATTCACCTCTGTACCTGTTTCGGTGACTCCTGCCAGCAACTTTGATCAGGCCCTTGAATCTGTTGCGAACTATAGACGGCACTGGCATCTTGCGATGGACAAGTTGAAGACTCCAGAGATCATATTCAACGATTATATGAATACCCTCAATGGCGACCCGAGCACAGACCGCTTGCTGCCTTTGATCAAGGCAGCCGGCAGCATGGGTGCTGAAGTATTCTGCATCGATGCCGGCTGGTATGACGACACCGGCGATTGGTGGCCATCAGTCGGTGAGTGGAAGCCATCTACGACCCGATTTCCTGGAGGCCTGGGTGAGGTCATGGATGCCATTAAACGCGAACACATGATACCAGGTTTGTGGCTTGAACCAGAGGTCGTGGGAGTCAAAAGTCCTTTGGCCAAGAAGCTGCCGGATTCTGCCTTCTTCCAGCACGCAGGGCATCGTGTAGTGGAACAGAATAGATATCTACTCGATTTTAGAAACCCTCAGACCATAAGGCACATGAACGAAGTGATCGATAGGCTCGTTGGCGATTTCGGAGTCGGTTATTTTAAATTCGACTACAACGTCATGCCTGGTCCAGGCACCACATATCGCGCGGATAGCCCTGGTGAGGGTCTTCTCGGCCACAACCGGGCCTATCGGGAATGGATTAAGGGGCTGTATCGTCGCCATCCTAACCTGATCCTCGAAAACTGCTCGTCCGGAGGCATGCGGACTGATTTCGCCCAGTCTTCCGTATTTCATCTTCTTTCTACATCGGATCAGCAGGACTTCGGCCGGTATGCGAGCATAAGTGCCACAGCGCCCATGGCCATGCTTCCCGAGCAGGCTGGCAATTGGGCGTATCCGGCTGCCGATATGGATGACGAGAGCTTTTGCTTTGCTCTGACCAACACCCTACTGGGGCACTTCTTCTTGTCGGGGTACCTGAATCGGTTCTCCGAGCATCAATTGAAGATGGTCCGAGATGCGATCGATGTCTATCGTCGCATCATTGGCGGCCGGGTAGCTACGGGTGTGCCGTTCTGGCCATTGGGACTGCCTGGTTGGTATGACGACAAGCTTGCGCTTGGCATCAGAAGCGCACGCGACCAAGGAGCAGATGGGGTCAGAGACGGTGTTCTGATTACCGTTTGGGCCAGGTGCACATCGGATGGTCATCTCGATCTGCCGCTGCCTATGTTCACAAACAGGGATTGCAGGGTGCAGGTTCTCTATCCGTGTTTTGCGGACCGGGATGGCAAGTCGGATTCTTGGCGTTATATCTGGCACAAAGAAAGGGGGAGTCTAGAAGTTCATATGCCCGAAGAGGGGTATACGGCCAGGACCCTCTTAATCAGGGAGTGATTGGCCGTCAGTCTGAAAAGACGTGAGTGATGTAATGAAAGTCCCTGCCATCCTGCCATCTGCGGGTGGCAGGAGCGGAAAGGGATAAACAATGAAGTTGATCCATTGGAAGGTCGATTCTTCACGAAAGACCGTTCGAGCTTTGGCTGGTCTGGTGATTGCCGCAGGTTTGTGCATGGGCACTTTAGCCGGATGCGGCAATCCTGCTGCCAGCAGTGACGACACTGATACCAAGGCATCTGGCTACTGGCCCGAGGCGAGTGCCAAGTTGGACGGCGTGACCTTGAAGTTCTGGAGCTCGCCCCAGGCCAACAAGATTCCGGTTCAGGTGATCAAGGATTTCCAAAAAGCTACGGGTGCCAAGGTTGATCTGGTTACCATTCCGGAAGTCTATGAAAATAACGCACAGACCAAAATCACGACCGGTGATACTCCCGACCTGGCTTTTTGGCAACCGACCAGGTCCATGCTGACCGGTTTGGTTGCTCAGGGCAAGCTGCAGAAACTCGACAATGCTCCCTTTGAGAAGAACTACAAGAAGGGTATAGACGACGAGGCAGGGCTCTACAAAAACAGCAGATACGCGATTATGGTGAGCGCCCCTTCGACTATGGGCGTCTATTACAACAAGGATGTCTTCAAGGCCGCAGGGCTTGATGCGGTACCCAAGAACTGGAATGAGTTCGTGGCGGCTGCCCAGAAAATCAAAGATGCCAATGTCCCTGGCGTGGATTCGCCCCTCTTTGAAATGGGTGGTTCCCAATGGGGCACGCAGTGGGCTGTCCAGGTCCAATTAGCCGAAGCGGCACAAGGGGGCCTTTGGGACCGTGTGAACCAGGGCAAGGATAAATTCACCGGCAAGGACATTATGGAAGCCATCACCAATTATCAGGACCTCTTCAAGAAGGGGCTCTACAATGCTGATGCCGGCTCGGCCAAGGACACCGCCCAGGAGAAGGCCCTGTGGGACGGAAAGACCGGGATGATCTTCGGCAATGCCAGTCAATTCCTGGCCATCTCCGCCTTGGCTGGCAACGACAAGAGCGCTCTGGACAAGAAGATCGGGTACTTCCCCGTGTCGAAAGATGGCAACTATACCACCATCATTCCTGATGGTTCCAATGGGGTCGTGGCCTTCAAGAGCGGGGACAGCAAGCGCGAGGCAGCATCCAGACAGTTCCTCAATTTCTGGATGACCGATGGCTACAAGGCTTTTATCAAGCAGCAGAACATCATTTCGGTGCTGAAGAACGTCGATTCGCCGAACACTGTGCCCCAAGCCAGCCTGGATGCGGCACAATCCATTCAGCACAGCGTCGGTTCCATGCAGCTCCAAGCCTTGGCTAACCCTGATCTTTATGTCAACCTGGCCAGCATGGTCAATGGGACCATGACGCCGGAACAGGTTGCCCAGACCACACAGGATCAGTTCGCACAGGTAGCCAAGGCCCAGGGAGTGAAGGGCTTCTAAGGAAAGCAGCGGCCGGGGGATAGGTAATTCCTCCGGCCGTTCTTCCTGGATTCATACGTATGAATTGGACAATCACATCGGAAGAAAGGACCTTTTATGTCTGATGCGTTCGCTGCGGGTCCTGCTGCAAAAGGCCGGAAACGCTTGGGTAGGAACCGATCTATTGGTTCCAATAGCGAAACCGCGGTTATGAAAAAGAATTACCCGCTTCGGTTCCTGGTCCCAGCAGGGGCTGTCCTGCTGGTTTTCTTCTTCGTTCCTACGGTTCTAAACTTCATCTATGCCTTTACTGATTGGTCTGCCTTCAAGACGACCATTTCCTTCAACGGCTTCGACAACTTCATGAGCCTCTTCAAAAACGGGATACTGCTCCGGGATTTGCGGACCACACTAGTTTTCGCACTCTGCGTCGCCTTTTTCCAGAATACGTTCGGTCTGATTCTGGCTGTTTTTCTTGAAAAGGACACGACTGAAAACCGTATCGCCCGGGTGCTCTTCTTCATTCCCGTGCTCATGTCTGCTCTCGCCGTGGGATATGTCTGGCAGGCCGTTCTTCAAGCTAATGGCGCCTTGGATCAGATACTGAGCTTCTTTGCCGGGAGGACTATTAGCACAGCCTGGCTGGGAAGCACCACCTGGTCAATCGTCATAGTGTCCGCAATCCAGGGTTGGAAATGGGCTGGCCTGGCCATGCTCATTTACCTGTCCGGACTCAAAACCATCGATGAAGATGTCCTTGAGGCAGCCGAAATCGACGGAGCCAATTCCTGGCAGATTTTCTGGAAGATCAAATTCCCGCTCCTGGCCCCGGCCGTGACCTTCAATGTGGCCACCTCCCTTCTTGGCTCAATGAACGGGTTTGACACCGTGCAGGCTACAACAGCAGGTGGCCCCGGCGGCTCCACTGAGATCCTCAACCTCTTCGTCTGGAGAACCTTCGGCCAGGGTCTGTATTCACAGTCGACGATGATGAGCCTCCTGCTCTTTATTGTCGTGATGATTATTGCCATTCCTTTGATTTGGTACCTTCGCAGAAGAGAGGCCAAGATACTATGAGCAATGCGAGTTTTGAACCCGTCGCCACCAACTCTGGCGTGCATGCTGCCGGACACAAAGGAGCTCTGGGCAAGAGGGTGCTTCACACCGTTCTCCTGGTCTTTTTGGTTGTAGTCTGCCTAGGGGTGCCTTTCTACCTGCTGGTCATAACGGCGGGCAAGGATCAGGCTGAGGCCCTAAGACTGTCTCTGGCGTTGCCAACCAAGTGGCATCTCTTCGAAAACTTCGGCATTGTCCTTTCTCAGGGCAAGATGATTCCGGCATTCTTCGGTTCTCTCCTGGTGACGCTTCCCTCTGTGGTGGTGGCCCTGATCTTCGGTTCCATGGCTTCATGGATTTTGGCTCGACGAGCCACCAAGGCCATGGCTCTGGTATATGCCTTATGCATATCTGGACTGATTCTGCCGCCGGCCGTGGTTACGGTCATGCTGCTTTTGAAGATGATTGGTCTGGCGGGAACCGCCATCGGCATGATTTGCGTCTATGTGGGGATCTACCTTTCGACGGTCATCTTCTTCGTCACCGGGTTCATTCGCACCATCCCGATCTCCTTAGAGGAAGCTGCTCGAATCGACGGAGCCAAGCCTATGAGGGTCTTCTTTACCATCGTTCTGCCCCTCCTAGGGCCCACAATGGCTTCGGCGACCATCCTGCTCATTCTGTATATATGGAATGATGTCTTCTATGCCCTCTTTATCCTCTCGGGCAAGATGGACACCCTCCCGCTGAACCTCTACAACGTGGCTAATGCTGGACTCTATCTGAATAATTGGCATTACATCTTTGCTTATATTATTCTGATGAGCCTGCCCTTGCTGATTATCTTCGCCGTGGCGCAGAAGAAGATCATCTCAGGGATAACTGGCGGGGCAGTGAAGTGAAGTAGCTCGATCTATGTAAGGACCATACCTTCCTATTGTGACACAATCAGATAGGGTGATTGATGGTTTTGCGTCGGCCGCCTGGCAGCCTGTAATAGGCTTGCCGGGCGTCTGCGTGTTTGAAAGGATGGTTGCAGATGGCTGCGGGGAAAAGACGGGCTCCATCCATCAAGGATGTGGCAAGAAAGGCCGGTGTTTCCGTTTCCACGGTTTCCCGGTATCTCAATGGTGGCCGCAACCTGAGCGACGGCAAACGTAAGGTCATAGCCGAAGCTGTCAAGGACTTGAATTACCGACCCAATACCATTGCTAGAGCCTTGGTATCCAATGAATTTCAGTCCATCGCGGTTATCGCCACGGATATATCCCTATACGGATCCATGCAGCTGGTGCAGGGGATTGAACTGGCTGCACGCCGACGGCATTATCTGGTCACAGTGACCCTGGTCGGCAATGGTCATGAGAAAGTCAAGGAGACTGTAGACCAGCTCATCCAGAACAGGCCGGTTGGATGCATCATTCTGGACGTGGAGCGTTCCAGCCTCCTGCACTCTTTCGCTGGATACATTGCACAATCGCTCCCCACCGTAATCGTGGATGAAGCTGATCTGGCTTCGGGGAGCCTGCTGATAGGTGCCTATGAAGGCGGATACCAGATCACCAAGTACCTGCTGAGATTGGGGCATAAAACCGTTTTCCATGTATCCATTCCCGAAAACGGCAATAAATATACGCGATCCCTGGGTTGGCGGCGTGCTCTGGAGGAAGCGGGGGCTCCTATCGAGGAACCTTTGCCCTGCACCTGGGATTTCCGGAAGGCGGAGCAGATTGGACGCTACCTGTGCTCCTTCCCGGAGATTACAGCAATTTTCGCCGGCAACGATGAGGTGGCCGCAGGTGTCATACGAGGCATTCTTCTCGAGGGCAAGAAGGTTCCCGAAGACGTCAGCGTTGCCGGCTTCGATGGCAACCCCATCGGTGAAGTGACCGTCCCAAGCATTACGACTTGGCGGCAGAACTTCCAGGGAATAGGAGCCAAGGCTGTTGAGCGCTTGGCTCATTGGCCCGACAGTGATGACCAGCCGGAGACCAAGGGGGTTGACGGGACCCACAAGGCGAGTGAAGAGGAGGAGCTAGACCTTGATCAGCTGCAACAGAGCCGCGCGATGGGGGATGAGCAGATCTCGTCGCGACTGATCATTCGGGAGTCCACGGCTCCACCACAGTCAGGACACGGCCGGTGAAAATCGGCTGTAGCAACTGTATGTGGCAGTTTCGATCAGGCCTTGAACCGGCGCTCATCGTTCATGGTGGCGAAGTTCAGACCGATCAGGATGCCGCCGCCTATGTAGTTGCCCAGCATGGCCACTAGGACCACCAGGATCGCCTTCCAGGCGTTGATCCGCCCGAAGACGCCCAGGATGAGGAAGAGAGCCGAATCGGCTATCGAGTGCTCGAATCCGCAGAAGGCGAAGACGAAGACGGCCACGACCATGATGATGCACTTGGTGAAGTCGTTGGAAAGCTTGCCGTTGTAGACCATGAGCATGGCGATGTTGATGCAGAAGTTGCACAGGATGCCGCGCACGAACAGGTCAGCGAAGCCCATGGGACCGCCGGAGACGTAGCCGGTCTTGGTCGCAGCGGCCGCCAGCATCTGGTCCAGGGTGGGGCCGCTGACGATGGATGAGAAGCGCAGGATGACGGCCACGATCAGGGCTCCGGCCAGATTGCCCAGAAGGCAGAGGACCAGGATCCGCAGGGAGGCCAGCCAGCCCAGGCGCTTGTGATAGGCGCCTATGGTGACCACCATCATGTTGGAGGTCAGCAGTTCGGAGTTGGTGTAGTAGATCAGGACCAGGGCCCAGCCGAAGGTGGTCGCCGCCAGAACCCGGCCTGCCAGGATCAGGCCGTGGTCTGCGGGGTTCTGGCCGGCCTGGCCCATGATGACGAAGTAGGCCGTGAAGAAGATACCCACAAAGAGGCCGGCCATGGTGGCTCGTTGCATGTACTTGCCGGTCAGGGCGCCGCTCATGGTCTTCTTGCTCTCGACCACGTCCAGGACGGTGCTGATGAAGGCCCGCCCGGGGAAGAGGGGCTGCCGTTTCTGTTGATCTGTCATCTGATTGGATTGCTCATTCACGGGGTTCATTATGGCATTCCCGAGTAAAAAGGGACCGTCCCCAAGGCCCGACTGTGCGGGAATTCACTTCTTTGCCAGTGTCACCCAGTGTCGCTCGGCCTCACTCGGTGCGCAGGGCGGTGGCGGGATCCTGCTTGGCTGCCTTCCGTGAGGGGATCAGGCCGCCGATCAGGGTCAGGACCACGCTCAGGATGACCAGGGCCACGCCGCCCGATGCAGGCAGGGCCGCGTTCACCTCGGTGGTCCCCATGAAGTGGTGCATGATGCTGTTGGCCGGAATGATCAGCAGCAGGGTGATGCCCACTCCCAGCAGACCTGCCAGAAGTCCGATGAGGCCGGTCTCGGCGTTGAAGACGTTGGAGACGTTCCGCTTGGAGGCGCCCATGGCGCGCAGGATGCCGATCTCCTTGGTCCGCTCCAGAACCGATATGTAGGTGATGATGCCGATCATGATGGAGGAGACCACCAGCGAGACCCCGACGAAGGCTATCAGCACGTAGGTGATGACGTTGATGATGGTGGTGACTGAATTCATCATCAGGCCCACGTAGTCGGTATAGACGATCCTGTTCTTCTCCGCGGCCTTGTCGTTGTAGTGCTTGATGGAGTCGCCCACGGAATTCTTGTTCTCGAAGCTGTCCGTGTAGATGCTGATGCGGGAGGGGGCGTCCCGGGAGATCAGGCCGAAGTCGCTCAGGTTGTCGGCGTAGGTGCCGGTGGAGACATACTGGTTGTAGATGGCGACCAGGGCGTCCTGCGGGGCGGTGGCGATGTACTGGTCGAAGGCCTGGGCCGTCTGCTGTTCGGCAGAGGCCCCCGTGGGGATCCCCGCAGAACCTTGGGCTCTCGCAGCGGCTCCGGCCCGGCCCTGACCCAGACCTTGGGCATCCTGGCCGGCCATGGCTGCCGAGCCCTTCATGATCTCCTGGGCCATGCTGGCCTTCTGGCTGACGCCCAGAGATGCGATATAGGCCTTGGCGTCGTTGGCCTTGGCAGCATCGTCGGCAGGGGCGAAGGCCATCCCGTTGAGGACGCTGTGGCCCTGGTCAGCCTCCTGGTCGGTGACGATGGGGCTGGTCTTGGCCTGGTCAATCAGGTAGTCGGTCAGCTGGCGGGTATACCCGACGCCGACCTTGAGTGGCGTGGCCTTGGCCCCCTGGTTGGGGCGGACGATGCCGACGATGTGCAGCTGCAGGCCCTGGTCGGCGGCCTTGGTCATCTGGTCGGTGTTGTCGCCGATGTAGTGGTAGTGGCCGTCGGTCCCCTTGGCATACTGGTCAGCAGCGGGCACCAGGGAGAGTTTCTGGTCCATGGCCTTGGCGTATTCGATGGGCTTGGTGTCTACCTTGACCTCCTGGCCGCTGTTGAGCTTGTTCATCATGTCGGTGTACTGGCTGGAGGGGAGGATGCCCAGCTTGTAGAGGCTAGTGACGGGCATCTGGTTGTTCTTGTCCAGCACCAGGACCACCTGATCCTTGGCCTTGGGCCAGGTGCCGTTCACCACCTGGTAGTTGTCGGTCACCACCTTGCTGATGGTGGTCTTGGCATCGGCCCCCGGCATGATCTCGCCGAAGATCTCCGGGGCCTTGTTCTTCTCGGTCTTGCCGGTCAGGTAGGACATCTGCATGGACTGGATATCGCCCATGTCGCTGTCGGTGTTGGCTGTGGCCATCTGGCTGGCGGTGGAGCTGGCATCGTCCTGCCCGCCCATGGTCACCTTATCCGCAGAGACCAGCTTGCCGTCCGGATCGTGCCCGAAGACCGAGAACTTGGTGGCGTAGGAGTATTGGATGCCCACGGACCCCACGTATTGGTGGATTTCACTCTTGGGATTATCCAAGTATTTTTTGAAGTCTGTCAGGTTGTTCTGGGTGATGCTGCTGGTCAGGCTGGAGGCCCCCTTGACGCTGGAGTCGTCCGGCTGAATGGCCTTGAGATCCTTGTGGGCCTTGGCCTCCTTCTGGGTTTCCTGGGCGGAGTCCACTATTTTGTTCAGGTCGAAGGACTGCTCCTGAATGGTGATGGGGTAGGAGGTCATGGTCTCCCGCTGTATTCTGTCGATGTAGCGGTTGACCCCGGTGGACACCGACAGGATCAGGGCGATGCCGATGATGCCGATGGACCCAGCGAAGGATGTCAGGGCTGTCCGGGCCTTTTTGGTCCGAAGATTGTTGAAGCTCAGCGACAGGGAGGTCAGCAGCCCCATGGAGGCCTTGCCGAAGGTGCGGTGGCGGGCCCGGCGGATGGGCACCTGGTCGTCGGGCAGGGGGTCGGAGTCGCTGATGACCGAACCGTCGTGCAGCTCCACGATCCTGGTGGCGTACTGGTGGGCCAGCTCGGGGTTGTGGGTGACCATGACCACCAGCCGGTCCTGGGCCACCTCCTTGAGCAGGTCCATGATCTGGATGGAGGTCTCCGAGTCCAGGGCTCCGGTGGGCTCGTCGGCCAGGAGGATGCGAGGGTTGTTGACCAGGGCCCTGGCGATGGCCACCCGCTGCATCTGCCCGCCCGAGAGCTGGTTGGGCCGCTTGTTCACGTGCTGGCCCAGTCCCACCTGCTCCAGGGCCTGCCTGGCCCGTTCGCGCCGCTCCTGCCGGTGCACGCCCGAGATGGTCAGAGCCAGCTCCACGTTGGACAGGATGCTCTGGTGGGGGATCAGGTTGTAGCTCTGGAAGACGAATCCCACGGTGTGGTTGCGATAGGAGTCCCAGTCCCTGTCCTTGTATTTCTTTGTGGAGGTGCCGTTGATGATCAGGTCGCCCTGGTCATAGCGGTCCAGCCCGCCGATGATGTTGAGCAGGGTGGTCTTGCCGGAGCCGGAGGGGCCCAGGATGGCCACAAACTCGTTGTCGCGCAGGTTGACGCTGACATCGTTCAAGGCCTGCTGGACGAAGTCCCCCGTTTTGTACTGTTTGGAGATGTGTTCGATCTGCAGCACCGTCGTCCTCCGCTTTCTGGATTCTCAATGGCTTTAATGGCATGGACTTATGGACTCTTGGAGTGCCAGCTTACGCCATCAGCATGGGTAAATGCCGATATGGTCTAGTCCACCGACTTGAGAGCCTCCAGCATGTCCACATGCTTGAGCTTGTTGTTGACCATCCAGCCCAGGCCGGCCGTGATGACCGTGATCATGACCAGGGGCACGACGAAGGCCACCCAGCTGATGGATGGGTCAAAGAGGACGTTGTCCGGTGGAACGGTGGTGATGATGTAGTGGTGCAGCCAGGCTCCGAATCCGTACCCGGCCAGGACGCCGATAGCTGAAAGAAGGATGGTTTCCCGGTAGATGTACATGGTCACCTCGCGGTCGTAGAAGCCCAGCACCTTGATGGTGCTCAGCTCGCGGATCCGCTCCTCCACGTTCAGGTTGGTCAGGTTGTAGAGGATGACCAGGGCCAGCAGGGTGGCCACGATGATCAGCACCTGCATGATCATGTTCAGGGACCTGACCACGGTGTCGATCTGGCTCATCAGGGTCGTGTTCTGCACCACCCCCTGGATCCCGTCGATCCGCATGAAGGAGGCGGCCTGCCTTCTGGTGTTCTCCGCGCTGGAGTCCTTGAAGGTGACCAGATGGGCGTTGGGCGAGAAGTCCTGGTGGAAGACGGTCCTGTAGGCCGATGGGCTCATGAAGACGAAGTGCCCCAGATACATCTCGCAGATGCCGTCCACCCGCATGGTTCTGTCCCTGCCGCCTGAATCCTGCAGAGTGATCCTGTCGCCGACTTTCGTCCCTGTCAGCTGGGCGATCCGCTCGGAGAGGATCACGCCGTCGCCCTTGAGGCTCAGGGGCTTGTGCCCGGACCGGGTGTCCATGCGGATGAAGTCGTCCAGATGTTCGGCGCTGGCCGGCGCGATCATGGTGATGGACTGCTTGTCGGCGTTGTGGCCGGCTGTCTTGCTCATCTCCTCGTAGCGCACGTTCAGGGAGCGGCTCACATCGGGCTTTTCCAGCCGTTTTTTGATGGATTGACGCTGGTCGGATGTGGCCTGGCTGTTCTCGGCGGCGATCAGGTCATAGCGGATCACCTGGCCGAACTGGTGCTCGTTGATGGCCGAGATGGACCCCTGCACGCCGAAACCGGCCATCAGGAGGGCCACCGAACCGCAGACCCCGAAGATGGTCATCAGCATCCGTTGCTTGTAGCGGAAGATGTTCCGGGCGGTGACCTTGTGGGTGAAGCTGAGCCGGTTCCAGATCAGGGGTATGCGCTCCAGGAAGATCTTCGATCCGGCGCTGGGCGGCTTGGGCAGGAGCAACGCTGACGGCTTCTCGCGCAGCTCCCGCCAAGCGCTCAGGAAGGCGGGGACCACGGCGCTCAGGAAGGCCAGCAGGCAGGCCAGAAGGGTGATGGGCAGGTGGAAGCCGTAGCGGATGGGCGGCATGTCGAAGGCGTGGACATAGGCCTGGTAGACGATCCAGGGCAGGAGGGTGTGGCCGGCGATGATGCCCAGGAGGGCGCCCAGGGCCGAGGCCGCTCCGCCGTAGACCAGGAACTTGGCCATGACATCCCGGTCCCTGTAGCCCAGGGCCTTCAGCGTTCCGGCGTTGATCCGCTCCTCGTCCACAAAGCGCGTCATGGTCGTGAAGGTGACCAGGGCTGCCACCAGATACATGAAGTAGGGGAAGATCTTGGCCAGCGAGTCCACAATGAAGGAGACGGAGGCGTAGACCTTGTAGCCCTCTGAGCCGGGCGCTTCCCGGCGTGAGTCCAGGGCATAGACCGGCTTTTCCAGTCGGCTCAGCTGGTCAGCCGCCTTGTTCAGCTTCTTCTGGGAGTCGTCGATCTTCTTCTGGGCGTCCGGGCTCTCCCTCTTGAATTTGTCCAGTTTGGTCTGGTATTCCGCGGTTTTCTGATCCAGGGTGGCCTGGGCCTGGTCGATCTGCCCCTGGGCCGAGGCGCGGCTGCCGGCCAGCTGCTGCCGGGCCTGGGCCAGTTTGGCCCTGCCCTGGGCAAGCTGATCTGAGGCCTGGTCAAGCTGAGCCTTGCCTCGGGACAGTTGGCGCTCGCCTTCCTCCACCTTGGCTCTTGCCTGGGTCAGCTCCTGGCGCTTTGCGTCCAGGGTCTGCTGGTTGGCTGCCACCTGGGCCATGCCGGGGGTGTATTGGTTGGTCATGAAGGCATCGCGGCCCGCCTTGGCCTTGGCTGCCAGGGCATCGATCTGCGGCGACTGCCGGTTGAACTCGGCAAGTTGGGCCTGGAGCCCGGTCTTTCGGCGGTTGAGCTCCTCCTGCTGCTGGGGGGTCAGCCCGGGGGCGGCCAGCTGGGCGTCGATGGTCTGAATGAGGCCGGTGACCTGTGCGATGCCCTGTCTGCATTGCTTCTGCGCTGCCTGGGCCTGGGCTACAACTTGGTCGGCCTGGGCCTTGCCGCCCTCCAGCTGCTGGCGGGAACCATCAAGCTTGGCCTGTCCCTGGTCGATGGCCTGCTGACCCTGATCGGCCTGCTGCCTGCCCTGGGCCACCTGGTTGGCGGAGGACTGGTACTGCTTCTGCTTTCGGGCCAGCTCAGCCGAGCTCAGGTCCACCTCCTGCTGTCCCTGGTCGATGGCCGCCTGGGCCTGCACCGTCTTGGCGGCCAGTTGGTTCTTGGCGGACTGGATGCCCTGGGCGCCCTGATCCAGATCCTTCCTGGCCTGGTCCAGCTGCTGCCGGTTCCCCCTGAGTTCCGCTCTGGACTGATCCACCTGGTCCTGCCCCTGGTCCAGCTTCTGCTTCAGGGGGGCCTTGATGGCGTTCAGTCTTGCTGTGGGGCGGCCTGAGAGGATCCTGTTCAGATAGTCCTTGTGGGTCTGCAGGGCCTGGATGTACTGGTCGGAATAGTGGTCCCTGATCCGGTCCAGGTCCTTGAAGGTCAGGCGGGCGATCATGTACTCGTCCGAGTCGAAGGCCCCGGGCGTGGTCACTGCGTAGGAGTCCAGGGATCCGGATCCGGCTGTGGAGGGGCCCATGTTGACCTTGCTCAGGATCTCGGTCGACCTGACCGTGCCCACCACGCGCAGCTTGTGGTGCCTCAAGACCTTCCTGCCCAGCTGGTCGGCCTTCTCATCCACCTGGATGCTGCTGCCGATGGGGTGGCTCCCGGCCAGGGCCGTGTCGACCGCTATCTGGTCAGGTCTGGTGGGCATGGATCCATCGACCAGCTCATAGGTGGAGATCCGGTCGGGGGCGGAGTAGATGCGCAGGCTCTTGTCGGTGCCCTTGAGCACCACATCCTTCAGATATCCGTATTCGATTCCTGAGTTGCCGGGGGCGGTGTCGATGGCATCCTGATCCTCCTGGTCGAGCCCGTAGCTGCTGATGACCATCAGGTCGGCCAGATGGTGGTCGGACAGGTAGGCGTTGCCGGCCTGCCGCATGTCCGGCCCGGTCACGCTCAGCCCGACCAGGGCGAAGGAGCCCAGCGCCACCAGGCAGACGATGGAGATGAACCGCCCCAGGGACTTGCGCAGGGAGACCCGGATGTCGTGCCAGAGCACCTTCCTGACGGGCTGCATCCTCACCACTCCACGTTTTCGATGTCTTCGGGGCTGTCATTGGTCTGCACAGCCTGGACCCGGGCGTCATGCATGCGGATGACCCTGTCGGCGATGGGGGCGATGGCCGCGTTGTGGGTGACGATGACCACGGTGGCGCCCTTCTTGCGGCACTGGTCCTGGAGGATGCGCAGCACCTGCTTGCCGGTGCGGTAGTCCAGAGCTCCGGTGGGTTCGTCACAGAGCAGGATCTTGGGGTTCTTGGCCACGGCCCGGGCGATGGCCACACGCTGCTGCTCACCGCCGGAAAGCTGGGCGGGGAAGTTGTCGATCCGGTCGCCCAGACCTACGTCGACCAGGGTCTGGACCGGATCGGCGGCGTCGTCCACGATCTCCGAGGCCAGCTCCACGTTCTCCCTGGCGGTCAGGTTGGCCACCAGATTGTAGAACTGGAAGACGAAGCCCACGTCGTAGCGGCGGTAGGTGGTCAGCTGCCGGGCGTCGTAGCCGGCGATGTCCTTCCCGTCCACGATCACCTGGCCCTCGTTGCAGGTGTCCATGCCGCCCAGAATGTTCAGCACGGTCGATTTGCCAGCCCCTGAGGCGCCGAGGATGACCACCAGCTCGCCCTTCTCGATGGAGAAGGTGACCTCATTGTTGGCCACGATGGTCGTCTCGCCGGTCACATACCGTTTCGTCTCTCCGATGACGTCGATATAGCCCATCATGCCCTCTCGTAACCCTGGCTGTGCGGCGGGGCCGTCCGACGCGAGGGACGCCCCCTGATGCTTTTTCCCCACTACTGTATACGTTCGCGGGGTCCGGAGCACAGGAGAACCGCCTGCCGGGAGGCGTCATGTTCGCCGACCATGCAAGGGTTCGGAGGTTCAGAGGGCTTGCAGGAGGTTGCCCAGTTTGAGGCTGTCCCTGACCGGTCTGCCCTGGCGGAAGGTGATGAACCGCTGGCAGGTCTGGGCCAGGAACTCCTGATCGTGCGAGATGACGATCACCATGACCCCCAGGGAGCGCATGTAGCGGATCATCCCGGTCACCTGATTCATATGGAGCAGGTCCAGGCCGCTGGTGGGCTCGTCCAGAACCACCAGGCGCTTGCCCGACAGTATGGCGGCCGCGATGGCCACCCGTTGCTTTTCCCCGCCGGAGAGGGTGTTGGGGTGCCGGCCCAGGAGCCGCTCCAGGTCCAGCTTTCGTGCCACCTCCTCAAAGAGGTCGGTCCGTTTGGCTCCAAGGAGCATCTCGCCCTCCACGGTCTCGCTGAAGAGCTGGTAGTTGACATCCTGAAAGACCATGTAGAAGTCCTCGACGCGCTCCCTGGCGGTCTGTTTCGTCCCATTCAGGCTGATTTCCGACCTGTCGCCAGGCTTGAGCAGTCCGGTCAGGACCGAGGCGAAGGTGCTCTTGCCGGCTCCGTTGCGGCCGATGATGCCGGTGATGTCATCGCTGGACAGGGTCAGGTCGTCCACATCCAAGGCAGGAGGCTGGTCGTGATGGTAGGCATAGGTCAGGTTCCTGACTCGGAGCAGGTCGGGGGTCCTGTCATCGATGACCCTGGCAGGTGTGCTCGCATTCTCGGTCGCATCCAGGTCCAGGGCCCGCAGCCCCATAGCCTGGCGACTCGGACCATCCAGCCCCCTCATGGCGGCAGGGGTCAGGTGCTCCGCCAGCCTGCCGTCCTTCATGACCAGGAAGTCGTCGGCCAGGCCGTCCAGGTAGTAGAGGCGGTGCTCGATCAGGACCATGGTCAGGCCCCGGTCCTTCAAGCGGCCCAGGATCTGCGCCAGGCTGGCCACCGCTTCCACGTCCAGGTTGCCGGAGGGCTCGTCCAGGACCAAAATCTCCGGGTCCATCATGCAGGAGGAGGCGATGGCGATCATCTGCTTCTCGCCCCCCGACAGGGAGAAGATGTCCCTGTCCATAAGCGGGGCGATGCCGAAAAGGTCGGCCACCTGGTCTATACGCTCCCGGATGGCCTCCGGCTGGACCCCGGTGTTCTCCAGGGGGAAGGCCAGCTCGCTGCGGACATCGGTGGTGAAGAACTGGGTCTTGGGATTCTGGAAGACCGACCCCACCTGCTCCGAAAGCCGGTAGATGGGCCGGGCCGTGGTGGGCTCGCCCCCGATCAGGCACTCTCCCTCCAGCTTGCCCTCGTAGAGTTCGGGAATCAGGCCGTTGATGACCCTGGACAGGGTGGTCTTGCCGCAACCGCTCGGCCCGGTGACCACGGTCAGCCGTCCCTGGCCCATCCGGCAGGAGACCTCCTGGAGGGATGGATGGCTGGCGCCTTCGTAGGTGAAGCTAAGCCTGGAGCATTGCAACATAGGCTCCACATCCCATAAGGACCAGACCCAGGGCGCACATGAGCGCATCCAGTCCGGTGAAGGCGATCCGTTGGATGGAGGTCTTGGGCCCGGGGTCGCCGATCCCCCTGGTCAGGGCGGCCGAGGTCAGGTCGGAGGCCACATTGGTGGCGTTGTTGAGCAGGGGAACGTAGATGTACTCCATGGTCCGCATCGGATGCCGTACCATGTCCCCGGTGGTGACCGCGATCCCTCTGAACTTCATGGCCCGTCTGATCTGGGCGTAGTCGTGCCTGACGGTCGGGAAGAAGCGGAAGAGCACGCTGACGGGGATGACCAGCCACTGGGGGGCGTGGATCTTGCGCAGCAGGTAGACCAGCTCCGAGACCTTGGTGGTGCCCATCATGAAAGCCGCCACCAGCACCAGGGGGAGGATCCTGCCCACGCCGACGAAGAGGAAGAGCAGGTAATGCCCCGGCAGATTCTCGGGAAAGACCATGGCCAGGGAGGCGCCCAGGGCGAAGACCAGACAGACCAGAAGCCAGGCCTGGCCCTTCCTGACCCTGCCCACGATGACCTGGAAGCTGCAGAAGTAGATGTTGATGGCCAGGACCAGCGGGGTGGGCAGGGTGACGAAAATCAGGGCGTTGGCGAAGATGACCAGCAGGAATCTGGTGTAGATGGAGATGGGCCTCATTGCTTGGCGGGTATCCGGTTGAAATGCCTGTCGACGATCTTGGCGCCTATCCATGCCCCAAGCAGGGCGCCGACCAGGGTGGCCAGAATGCAGACCAGGAAGGTGGCTCCGGTGATGGGCGCGAAGACCCCGTCGATGTACTCCTGGCTCTTGCCGCGGCGGACCAGGCTGGCCACGTAGGCGTCCTTCATGAACCAGAGGGGCAGGACAGGGCCGGTGCAGCCGAAGGTGAGGATGACGTAGCTCAGGTAGCGGGCCAGGTTGGGACGGCTCTCCCCGAGCGAGGACTGAACCAGGTCAGCCAGCAGGCCGCAGAAGGCGTAGGGGATGAAGGAGAGGGCGAAGTGGCCGAAGACCAGCAGGAAGAGGCCCATGATGACGCCGACGATGGTGATGGCCCCGAACCTGGGCACCCGGCGGATCATCAGCATGTAGACCGGGCCGGAGACCAGCCCCACCACAGCGGGGATGAAGAGGGAGGACAGGCCGGGCATGACCAGGCCAGCCAGGAAGACGGTGATGAAGTTGCCCACCGCCATGCTGACGAAGTAGAGGGCCGTGAAAATGCCGACGTTGACCAGGTCTTTTGTCTTAAGTGCTTTCATAAAGGATCGCTCCCATCTGGGTGGCGGTCGCTCGGCCCTAGGCCATATCCGCCGATTTCAGGTTGTGCCGTCAAGTTTAGGAGGGCCGGGAGGGAAAGTAAATGATATTTTTTTATGTCTCTTGCCAGTGCTTCACAATCGGGGTATTGCCCGGCGCGCGAGGATTTTGTTAGTGTCCACTGAGAGGGGCGTATCAGAAAGGCGGCACGGAGGACAGGCATGATCAGCAAGCGACTACTTCATCTACCGGGAGCCAGGATGGGCGCTAGCCTCCTGCTGGCCCTCCTGCAGACGATCGGCGCGTTGGCGGAGGTCCTCCTCCTGCCGGTGGCCATCGCGGCCGTGGGCCGTTCCCTTGGCCTGCCTGTCCCTCATGCCCTTGCCTGGGTGCCTGGTCGGCCCGGACCCTTGGCGGCCTTGATAGGTGGGCTGATCCTGGTTCGGCTCATGACCCAGGCGGTCGCCAAGTCCGTCAGCGCCCGGCTGGCTGATGGGATGGGCAAGGCGCTCTCCCAGGCCCTGTATCTATCCGTGTTCGACCCCAACAGGCAGGAGGACGACCTGGGCGTTCCGGCGCAGACCCTGGCCAGACTTTCGACCGAGGGGGTCAAGTCGGTCGTCTCATATTTTACGGCCTACATTCCGGCCTTGGTCCAGACCGCCTTGATGCTGGTCGTGACTCTGATCGTTCTTCTGCCCGTCAGTCCCCTGGCTGCGGCAATCGTCGTGATCGGCATGGTGTCCCTGCCCCTGGCCTCCAAGCCCACCATGGGCGAGAACATCAAGGTGCAGCTGGGCCAGCTGCGCAAGTATGACAAGGTCGGCGTCCACTTCGAGCATGCCCTGAGAGGGCTCAACACCTTGAAGATCTTCGGGGCAGACCAGCGGCAGGCTGATGACCTGGCCGAGGAGTCCGAGGGATTCCGCCGGATAACCATGGGGGTCCTGGCCGGGCAGCTGCGCTCGCTGATCAAGGCCGACGTGGTCATCTACACCAGCCTCATTCTGGCGGTGGCAGCCACGGTCCTGATTGGGCAGGACGGGCCCTCTCGAGTGCTGTCCTGTTTGGTTGTTGCTTTGGCTGGGGTCCGGCTCTTTGCACCTGAGCGCCAGCTGGTCTACATGATGCATTCCGGCATGGTCGCCATCAAGCAGGGCAAGGCCATCGACGATATTCTCCAAGCACGGCAGGGGGGCGACGGGAAGTCGGCGGCTCCAGGGACGACTCCTGAGTCACGCAAGAGTACGGGTTCGGAGACGGCTCCGGAAGCGAGTCTCGAAACTTCTGAGGAAGCAGTTCGGGAGTCTGACTCGGAATCCGCTTCGAAGCAGGAAGATCAGGCGGATATGTCTGGCGATGATTCGCTAGGCATCAGCGCTCGCGATTTGACATACACCTATCCTGACGGCTTCCAGGCCCTGACCGATCTGAACTTCGATCTGCCTGCCAAGGGACATGTGGGCTTGGTCGGTGCTTCGGGCTCCGGCAAGAGCACCTTGGCGGGCCTGCTGTCCGGGCGCCTTCAGGGGTATGCCGGAGAGCTGACCATTGGCGGGCGCCAAATCAGCGACCTGTCGCGCGAGGATCTGGTCGGCCTGCAGACTGTGGTTCGGGGAACCGATCACCTCTTCACCGGAACCATCAGGTCGAATCTGGACCCGGCCGGACTGGGCTACTCGGATTGGGAGCTGCAGGATGCGCTGGACCAGGTCGGCCTGACCGGTCTTGTCCAGAGCAAGGGCGGACTGGACGCTCCTATCGACCCCGAGGGAGGCAACCTTTCCGGAGGGCAGCGCCAGCGCCTGTCCATTGCCCGCGGGCTCCTGCGGCGTTCCCCCGTCTATATCTTCGATGAGGCCACCAGCGCCGTGGACCGCGAGCATGACGCTACACTGGCTGCTCTGATGGATGCGCTGGGCAAGGAGTCCCTGGTCCTGACCATCACCCACCGTTTGGCCGGGGTCCGCAATGCCGATTCCATTCTCTTCCTGCAGGGGGGCCGTCTGGCGGAGTGCGGCGGTTTCCGAGATCTGATGGATGCCGGGGGCGGATTCGCGGCCCAGTGGAAGGAGCAGGCCCAGTATGAGGACGGGGAGTGAAGACATGCAGCAGACGACCGGCAATCTGACGATGATGCGCCGCATGGCCCGGCTGATGAAGCCTCTGGCCGGCACGGAGGGCAAGGCCATCCTCTGCGGCAGTCTGGGCCATCTCTTCGCAGTCTGGAGCATGATGGCAGCCGCAGCGGCCCTGATCGGTCTGGTCATGGACTGGCCGCCGCTGAATGGCCAGTGGGTCGTATGGGCCCTGGTGGCGGTTCTGACTGCTCTTAGCCGTGGGGTCATGGCTTATGGGGAGCAGTACTACAACCACGAGATGGCCTTCAGCATGCTCCGGGACATCCGCACGACGGTCTTCGACAAGATGCGGTCCCTGGCCCCGGCCGGCCTGCGAGACCAAGCGCGCGGAGACATGGTGACAGTGATCACCAACGACATCGAGCTGCTCGAGATCTTCTACGCCCATACGCTTTCGCCCATCGCCATCGCCCTGGTGACCTCTCTGGCCAATTTGGCCCTGCTCACCTGGCTCTCACCCTGGATGGGACTTGCCGCCCTGGTCTCTTACCTGATCGTCGGCCTGCTCATCCCCATCCTGAGCGCCAGGCCCACTTTCAAGGTGGCCATGCAGGAGCGGACGGCCCAGGCCAGCCTGCATTCCCTGCTTCTGGAGACCCTGCAGGGCCGCACCGAACTGGCTGGATTGGGGGCTCTTGGCAATACCCGCCATCGAGTGGGAGCCGCCACCGACCAGATGTTGGATGCCCGCGGGCGCACCTCTGGGCGGACCATCGCCAACGACATGGTCACCAATGTGGTCACTCTGATCTGCGCCGGAGCCTTCACGCTGATGGCCTGCTGGCTTGGCTCTGAGGGGTTGATGGATCCTGCCCGGGGGATGATTGGACTGGTCGGTTTCCTCTCCTCCTTCGCTCCCTTGATACCTGTGGCCCGGCTAGGCGCCGGCCTGCAGCCCACGCTGGCTGCTGCTCGGCGGGTCTTCTCTCTTTTGGACAAGGAGCCACCTGTGCGCGAGGTGGAGTCCGATCATGGGAATTCGTTGGCGGAGTTCACTGGAGAGAATGCCAGGGCAGTTTCCTTTTCCTACGCCGGCAAGACTGACACGGGTAAGGACGATCCAGGCAAGACTGACTCGGGTGAACATAGCGACCGGACTTCGGTTTTGGAGGGTCTGGATCTTTCCATCAAGCCTGGCGAACTGATTGGCATTCAAGGCGCCAACGGGGTCGGCAAGTCCACTCTGATCGACCTGCTGATGAGGTTCCAAGAGCGCAGTGGCGGGGATCTGACGGTTTCCGGCCTGCCTATCGAGACCATTCGCACCGCCGACCTGCGCGCCCGGCAGACTCTGGTGAGCCAGGACACCTACATATTCAGTCTCACGCTGGCAGATAACATCGCCTTGGCTCGGCCCGATGTCAGCAGAGCGGACATTGAGCAGGCAGCTCATGACGCCTGCCTGGACGATCTGATCGATCAGTTGCCCGACGGTTTGGATCACCTGCTTGCCGACAATGGCTCGGACCTGTCCGAGGGGCAGCGGCAGCGGGTGGCTCTGGCTCGCGCCTTTTTGAGCTCGGCGCCATTCATGCTTTTGGATGAGCCCACCAGCAACATGGACGCTCTCTTGGAGGGCCGGGTCTTGACCAGGCTGATCGAGCAGAAGGGCGACCGTACCTGTCTGATTGTCTCCCATCGTTCCTCGGTCCTAGACCGGGTTGATCGTCTGCTGACACTGCAGGACGGAAGACTAGTCTCTGCCTGAACATCCGTATAAAGAATGAGATGTAATTGATAGTGCCGGGTCGAATTGCTGCTCGCAGCTATGATGCTGTCGACACAATTCAAACCTGGCACATTTCAATGAAAGATTCTGGGCGCGAATTCTTTCTGCTGACTCCGCAAATGGGGAGCGTAGTTGGAGTCAGTTCGGAGAAAAGTGGCTCAGCAAAACAGGTGTCTACTCTCACCCGGGGTGGTGATATCTCCGTAAGCTTCCCCTACAAGCGGGGTTCATGGACTCTAGCTGTCTTAGAACAGTTGAAAAAAGGAAGGTTCCTTTCGGCAGAGTTGAGGTAATTCAGTCCATCAGCACAGTTGTCGCTTTACTGATTTGCTTTGTATAGGCGGGAGCCAGCTTTTCCGGTCAGATTGGCATGGGCGCCAGCAGCCAAGGACATAGCCTTAGGCAACTTACTTGGCCGAACCTGTGATTCGTGGATTCCCGGCAGAGCGTTGCCTTTTCGATACTTTGAAGCTCCTATCAACGGTCTAGCTGTCTACTTTGGTTCCTTATCTGCGAATTATGGATGTCTGCCGCCTTGTGTTCAACATCATGTGTTTCGTGGTAAACAGCCGGATTTTCAGCAATTTGCATAGATGAATATCCCCTATGAAGATCGTGAATTCGGAAGAGCGACAGGAAAAATAAACAAATAATAGAAACGCTCAACAAAATGTTTATTAAATGGTTATACTATCTTTGGATACTTCACGAAAGAGATGATGTATGAGCAACGATGCACAATCGGCACGCGACCTCAAGGCGCAGGACAGCGCAGAACGTGCCCTGATAATCCAATCCTTGGCCCAGCTGGTGGAACCGCTGGCATCGCTTATGGCGGATTGTGAGGTTGTGGTGCATGACCTTTCACAGGTGCCTAACACCATCGTTGCTATTGCAGGTGGTTTGACCGGTCGCAAGGTCGGCGATCCGGCGACCGATGTCCTGCTCAAGCAGATGGCTGAGGGTCGAGTGCGCACCATGGTCAACTACAGCTCTGTTCTGCCTGACGGGCGTCGGATTCGTTGTGCCACTATAGCCGTCAAGGATAGCCAAGGGAATCCGGTCGCCGCCTTATGCATCAACAGCAACGTCGAGATTTGGTCCGGGCTTCTGAAAATATGCCAGCAAATGCTCTACGGCAGTGTAGACGCAAGCTCTGAACCAAAGTCGGAAGCTGAACTTGATGAAGACTTGGATCAGAACCAACAGCGTGGCGCCGAGAAGGCTGGATCCGAGACAGGGCAGATAGATCAGGGAACAGGATCGGCCGAAGCGAACTCCACGGGTGAAGCCTTCGTCCACAACCTTGATGACTTGGCAAATATCGTGCTCGACCGTGCTGTTGCCAGCCAGGGTATACCGGTCGAGCTGATGACGAAAAACCATAAGAAGGAGGTGATACGACAAGCCAAAGAACAGGGCTTTTTCTTCCTGCGAGACGCGGCCGAGACCTTGGCCGACCGCTTGCAGATTTCACGGTTCACCGTCTACAACTATCTCAAAGAAATAGACGAGACGACCTCCGGTAAAGATAAGAAAAAGCAATAAGCGGGGGAGGCAGTATCGAGGCCATGGCGGCCTCAGAGGATCACGTTGCTAATGAAGGCAAGGTATCCGGCATAGTTGTAAAGAAGGGAACAGACGTAATCATGGGTCTTCTACATCCCGTTTCAACCCAGGATCTGGGAAGAGTACATAGTATCCGCTGGGATGATGCACATCGTATCTGCGGTGACGATGCCATATCCCTATCGGTGGCAGACATGGATTTCAAAGCCCCGGACCCGTTGGTCCAAGCTGTGGTCGAACGTGCTCAGGTGGGTGATTTCTGCTACACCTACCTGGACCCCTCATATAGACAGTCAGTGTGTGACTGGTTCAAAAGGCGCCACGGCTGGCAGATCAGCCCGGCCAGTCTAGTGCCGGTAGGCAGAATGGTGGAATCCTTGCCAGCCATACTCAGAGAGACTCTGCCGCCTGCCTGCTCGGTAATCGTCCCCTATCCTGCATATTCGCCCACCCCAACGGCGATCAAGGCCGCAGGCTGCAAGGTCCTTCCATGGACGCTGAAGATCGACGGCCAGGGAAAATACCGGTTCGACTTCGATGCGCTTGAAGACCTGCTTGACCAGGCCAGTGCGATGGTAATCACCAATCCGCATAACCCCACCGGCCGCGTATGGACCCGTGACGAACTGGCCAAGGTGGCCAAGGCTGCCGACAAGCATGATGTCCTGGTCATCTCAGATGAGTTCCATGCCGATCTGATCCATACAGGATATCGATTCCAGCCTTATCTGACCTCGACGCCCGAAGCGGCCGGAGGTATCTCCTTTACCTCCCCGGGGAAAACCTTCAACATCGCTGGGCTGGAAACGGCCAACATTGTCGTTCCTGATGCTGATCTGCGGCACAAGGTGGAGAAGGCCATTGATGATGCTGGCTGCCATAATCCCCGCTATTTTGCACAAGTTGCCACTCAAGCGGGATACGATCATTGCGCAGACTGGCTGGACGAACTTCTTGCTGAGCTCGAGAAGCACACCAATCTTTTGCGCGACTGCGTTGCCGGAATGGATGGTGTGAAGCTGATTGAGCCTGAAGGCACCTACCTGGCCTGGATAGATATGAGAGGGCTGGGACTCGAGGATGAGGAAATCGAAAAGCGGCTGGCTGAGCAGGGCCTGATGCTGGATCCGGGGACTGACTTCGGACTGGGCGGCAGCGGCTTTGTGCGCATCAACCTGGCAACAACTACGCCGATTCTGACCGAGGCACTGTCGCGCATGAATCGGGCGCTTGGCACTTCAAGGGGAAAGGCGACCCTGCAATGACGAAGGAAAAGAAACAAAGGGAGCAGCGTTCCCCCTCCCTGCTCTTGGCGCTGACACCGATTATCGCCATGGCAGTGTTCATGGGGGTTGGAGCTATTTGGCTGGAACTTCCCGCTGAGCCGATGCTTATCCTGGCTGCCGTGGTGGCAGCGATCATCGCCTACATGCTCGGCCACGGATACGATGAGATGCTCAACACCATAGCCGAGAAGATCGCCGGGATCATGCCTGCCATGCTGATTCTGATAGTGGTGGGCATGCTTATCGGGTCCTGGATGATCGGTGGAACCATTCCCATGATGGTCTACTTCGGCCTCAAGATCGTATCGCCCAAGTACCTTTATCTGACGGCTCTGCTGGTCACGGCCATCACTTCGGTCTGCACGGGAACCTCCTGGGGCTCCGCAGGTACCATTGGCGTAGCCTTCATGGGAGTGGCGCTTGGCATGGATGGCATCAATCCCGCCATCGTCGCTGGTGCGGTGGTTAGTGGCGCCTATTTCGGAGACAAGCTTTCCCCTCTGTCCGGAGACACTAATCTGGCTGCGGCCATCACCCATGTGAATGTGTTCACGCATATGAAGCACCTGTTGTGGACCACCTTCCCCTCCTTGTTGGTGGCAGCGATAGTCATGTTCGTGGCGGGCCGTGGGGTCCAGTCCACAGGTGGCCGCGGCTTTGACAAGGTCGCCGAGATGAACAACACGCTTTCGCAGGCCTTCACCTGGAACGTGGTCATGCTGCTTATACCCCTCCTGATCATCCTGATCGGGTCGGCGTGGAAGAAGCCGACCATACCGGTCATGCTGCTCTCGTCGGCGGTGGCTATGTTCAATGCCGTCGTCATCCAGCACTTCTCCGTCACCAATGCATTCAACGCCATCGTCAACGGGTTCGACACCTCTATGCTTCCCAAGGGCTTCAACTTGGGCCCAGCAGCCAAGGACATCACCAGTCTGCTGAACCGAGGCGGCATGGAAAGCATGATGAGCACCCTCCTGATTGCGTTCTGCGCCCTCTCCTTCGCAGGGGTGCTTTCGGCCTCCGGAGCTTTGAACAAGATCGTGGAATCCCTGCTCAAGATCAGCAAGAGCACCGGCTCGTTGATTGCCGTCACCCTGCTGACCGGCATCCTGACCATATCCACTACCTGCAACGGCCAGGTCTCCCTCCTGCTGCCTGGCGAGCTGCTGAGGCCTGCATACATTCGCCGAGGTCTGCATCCCTGCAATCTTGGGCGAAGCATAGAGGATTCCGGCACCATATTCGAGCCGATCCTGCCCTGGACAGCCGCTGGCGCCTATATGGCGGCCACCTTGGGCGTACCAACGCTCTCCTATATGCCTTGGGCAACCCTCTGCTGGACCGGCGTGATTTTCGCCACCATCTGGGGATACACCGGAATCGGCATCCGCAAGCTGACACCGGATGAGCAGAAGACCATGCTCGCCGAGCTGGATAAGGAGAAGGAAGCGTAGAGCCGTTTCTCTGCTATAGCTAATCAGCGCTGCAACCGGGCAAATCGTGTTGTGGCGCTTTTCTTGTCAACTGGAAAGATAGGAATTGAGTGCTTATAAACCGTTAGAAAAGCAAGGATTGAATTGGCGCGGTGACTATCGACTTTGAGGTGATTAATACCTCTATTTGTTCTCTCGTTTAATGCAGTTTTGAAATCTGTGATGTTGTAAACCTGCAAATGCGGGATAGATATATCAGTAAGAGCGCAAATTGAGCCATATTGAATAATTGCAAGGATCAGTATCTATACTAAAGGCCCATCGGGTTTTGTAGGGCATATAAAAAGTGAATTGACACCTTAACGCTTGATTTCGCGAATTCGAATTCAGCGTTAACTGTTGTGAGCAATGGACTTGTCGGCGGCCCAGTTTCTTTGTCGACTCCAACCGCGAGTTTGGTTATTTATCTGCGTACCGGGAATGCAGCTTATCCATATCGGCGTGCGTTCAGGACGGATGCGAATTTAGGTTATAAAGTTTAATGCACGGCTCTTTTCTCCATGCGGATCTGGGATTAGTAGACTGATGTTGCTGCAACAAAGGGTCAAGTAAGGGGTGGTAAGCAGGTTACTGAATCATATGCTGGTCCCTTTATAAGGGAACTTTTGTTAAGAATTGCATTGATGCGGGAGGATCATATAGTGAGCGTAACTGGTCATGAATGCCGGCTCGAACTGGCGTGCATCTAGATACCAGTAGCACCTCTTAAGTTCGTGACTACTGCTTTCAGAATACCGTTGAATCCGAGAGGCAGTCAGTAGATCACTGGCACGATCATGGTTATCGCAAGGCGCAAGGCAGACGTCGGGACTGTTTATTGACATCTGGATTACAGATGGTATAAATAGGCTACTTGCCCATGCGCTATTGCTCTGTTTTGACGCCGATTCTGGGACCGGTTTGGTAATATAGACGCCCATCTTAACGCTTGGCTTAAGTGTCAGTTTTACGCTGCTTCTCAATTTTTGCTATTCTCCACAGCGCGCATGATATACTCAACTATCTTATATTTAAGACGTTGTACCTTTAGGGGAATTGATTTACTTCCAGTGCAGTAACAGTATCAGGTTTATTGAACATGACTTTAGGGGGCAGAAACGGGGTAGGGAACTGTTTATGCATAGTTCTTTCTGTGCTCTGCTTAGAAAGTTAAGATTAATGGTCTTCACCTTGTAGAACACAAGCAGGGTCAAAACCTCAACCCCACCGATGCAGCCGAGGCTGTTGATTTTACTGAGAGTAAGATGTGTCCGCTGCGAATATCGGAATGATATACACAGTGTTGCAGAAAATAAATAACCATGACTTATCGTTTGACTACTGGAAGTACCTGTAAGCTAATATGGGTATTGTGAATGCATAAAGACTTTCAAAAATAGGATTGATGGAAGATGACTAGTCTATCGATACCGCCATTGCCCAGCTTGGTCGAGATGGAGGCTGTTTTTACTGAAATTTGTGAAACATTTACCTGCGATATCACTAGCAATGTGAATTTGTCCTCACTGGTTTGAAGGGAGAGACCAAATAAATGACGGCCCAACGTCTACAACTTACTTGGTATAACAAGGACAAAGCACTTATCTCCTCTGAGACTGGCAAGTACAGTTACTTATGGGTCGACCCTTCCGATCCTCGCTATTGCGAGACGCATACTCTGGTATACGACAATTTTGTACGCGGCGAACAGCTTCCTAAGTCTGCAGAGTTTGAATACTCAAAACGGGCTGATCGGGAGCCTCAGGATGACAATCTGCTCATTTTAGGAGAATCCGGTGATGTCCTCGAAGCTCTTACTCGTGTGCCTGAGTTAGCCGAGAAGTACGTTGGCAAGGTAAAACTTATTTATATTGACCCGCCATTTAATACCTCGCAGGCTTTCGCTGATTATGAAGACAACCTTGAGCATTCTGTGTGGCTTACCATGATGCGGGATAGGTTATCCTATATGAGGAAGCTACTAAGTTCTGATGGGTCAATCTGGGTTCATCTCGACGATGTAGAAGTTCATCGGATGCGAGTCCTCCTTGATGAGATCTTCGGTGCAGGCAACTTCATCTGCGATGTGATTTGGGAAAAACGAACAACTCGTGAAAATCGATCTGTGATGTCTGTTTCAACAGATTTTATTCTTGTTTATGCAAAGAAGAGTAGTTGTTGGGCAAAAGTCCGCAATCTTCTTCCAAGGGAGAATTTGTTGGGTTATTCAAATCCTGACAGGGATCCGCGTGGTCCGTGGACATCTGTACCGTTCACGGCTCAGTTTAATCCGGCAGAAAATGAGCGACGGTCACAAAGGTATACGCTTACGACTCCAGGCGGCGCACATTTGAAACCGCCACCGGGATCAGTTTGGAGATTCACTGAGTCTAGGTACAACGAATTGAAGGCTGACAACAGAATTTGGTTTGGTGCAGATGGTAAGGCCGGTCCCCGGTTGAAGAAGTTCGCTTCAGAAGTTCAGGAGGGGCTAGTTCCACATACGCTATGGTCGGCATCAGAGGTAGGCACAACTGATACTTCAAAGCGTGAAATTCAGGCATTATTCCCGGGTCTAGCGGCATTTTCTACTCCTAAACCGGAACGACTGCTCGAAAGAATTATTCATATCGGCTCTAACCCTGGGGACATCGTTCTGGATGCCTTTGCCGGGTCAGGTACTACTGCTGCTGTTGCGCAGAAGATGGGTCGAAGGTGGGTGACATGCGAGCTGGTGAAGGACACATTCGATCGGTTCACGAAAGCACGCCTTGAGAAGGTAGTAGATGGCAAAGATCAAGGTGGAGTAAGTCGTAAAAGTGGAAACCGAATTGCAGCTGATGGTGTCGAACTGCCGGAAGGGGTTAGCGCAGAGGACGCAGCGAAATTTACAAACGTGCTAAACAAGCTTACAGCTGGTGATTCGGAAGCCAAAAAGGATCCCAGAATCAAAGCGTTGAAGTCAGCTTCGAAGACCAAGTATGCAAAGGAAGTGGTCAACTGGCGCGGCGGCGGCGGATTTCAGGTCGCTCACGTGTCTCCAGCATGTTTCAATTATGATCCAGATTTGGATAGAGTTATGCTCACTCCAGAAGCTGCGGGTCGGACCTTGGTTGAGTCAGTGGCGGCGAATCTCGGGTTTACCCTGTTGCGTGCCGATGAAGATTACGTGTTTGATGCCCGTCGTGGCAATGCTTTTCTTAAGGTTGTCGAAGGCGTGGCTACGATTGAGCTTATAGATTTGTTAGTACCCCATATTCATTCAGGTGAGACGATCGTGCTCGCCGCTACGGCTGTAATGGATGGTGTGCGTCAGTACCTGCGTAATGTAGTAAAAGGTTCACGTGTGGTAGCTTTGCCAGATGATATGTTCCGTTATTGCAAAGGTGGTGATTTGTGATGACAACAAAGCTCAATATTTGTTTCGACTCTGAAATGCTTGAGGAGATCAGTTCCGAGTTCGATCTGCGTGCACCCAATAAAGAAGCGCTTCAAAAGTTAATTTTTACCCTTAGTGGGGATTATGACCCATCCGTGATGCAGGTACTCGATCTCGCTACGGGTGTGGGTAAAACTTATTTGATGGCTGCCTTTATGGAGTATCTGCGACGCCAGGGAATCGGTAATGTCGTGATTGTGACTCCGGGCAAAACAGTACAGTCTAAGACGGTGCAGAATTTCACCCCGGGTTCGCCGCGCTATATCAAAGGATCAGCTGTCCCTCCTGATGTGGTGACTCCACAGGACTATTCTGAGTGGGTGGCCAGGCTGGATGGACCTAAACAGCTCACATTCGGGGATGAAGTGCCGATGTTGGCTTTTATCTTCAACATCCAACAATTGATCGCTCCCAAGGATGCTGACGGCAGCACCCACGGAACTACACAAGACGCTATACGTCGAAAGCCTCGAAGATTTGATGAGAATGCCGGTGTGCTATTCGACTACCTGAAAAGCCTCGATGATCTTGTCGTGATTGCTGATGAGTCCCACCTGTATGGTGCAACTGCAGTTGCGTTCAATTCTGCCCTCAAGGAACTTGATCCGGCGGCAGC
Organism: Bifidobacterium sp. H6bp9; assembly: GCF_032193695.1. Classification (NCBI taxonomy): domain Bacteria; kingdom Bacillati; phylum Actinomycetota; class Actinomycetes; order Bifidobacteriales; family Bifidobacteriaceae; genus Bifidobacterium; species Bifidobacterium sp. H6bp9. The sequence goes on along the minus strand of NZ_JASTZY010000008.1, from coordinate 32,045 downwards.
GATCGGCTTGACGGCTTCTGCGGATAAGAAGACCGACCACGTCATTTACGAGTATCCGCTTTACCGTGCTATAGCGGACAAATACGTCAAGGCGCCGGTGCTGGCATTTCGTAAGGGTGGGTACGGTACTGATAAAGCATCTGAAGAGCAGCAGCTGCGTGACGCGTTACAGTTGCGTGCTTTCAAGCAGACATACTATGACTCATATACGAACAGCCATCATCTGAATCATATAAACGCTGTTGTATTTGTGGTCTGCTCTGATGTTGAGCATGCCACTCAAGTTGCGGATCTGCTACGCACTCCTGAATACCTCGGTAGGAAAGAGGCAGTTTTGCAGGTGGATTCCAAACACGAGGATGAGCTGACGCAGCGTCGTCTTGATGAACTTGACCGCCCACAATCCTCTGTACTTGCTGTCGTAAGCGTCAACAAACTTAAAGAGGGATGGGATGTGAAGAACATCGCCGTCATTGTGACCTTGAGAGCAATGGCTTCGGAGGTGTTGACCCAGCAAACAATGGGGCGAGGTCTACGCTTGCCGTTCGGCAAGTACACGGATGTATGGCAAATTGACCAGCTCGACATCATTGCACATCAGTCCTTCAAAGAGTTGCTCACTGCCGAGAATGTGCTCCAGCAGTTCGGGTTGGAAGAAGCCGTTGCTGAACCGGACCAGGCTCAAATTGGAGAGGCGATTCACAAAGCCGCTGAGATCTCTGGCGTAACAGGTTCAGATAATGCTGTGCCTAGCAGCGGAAACAATCTAATTTCGGCTGGAGTTTCTCATGAGTTTGTCGATGATGTCATAGATAGTTCTGATTCACGATTGGGCACAGTACCACTTAGCGAAGGTAGCGGCAACGGATTGCCTGGTGTCAGGATCCGAGCGATCGGTGATACAGCACATGACTCCAAGCTAGAGTGGCAGACTGTTTCGATTATGCGCAATCCGCGGTTCGCTAGTGTGACTTATCTGTTTCCAGTGACCACGATGACGGTGCAACAGCCGCCTATTGAGCTTTCTGAGATAAGTAATGCCGATGTTGAGCAAGCAGCTCGCCGTGTTACATCGACTGGCGACGTACTCTTTCGCAAAGAGATTGTCGCTGTTCTAGGAAAGGAACTTCGAGCCGAAGATCGTGAAAGCGCTGAGGTCGACTCAGTACATGTCGATGATGAAGAGGCGTGCCATGCACTGGTCAAGCTGGTAATGAACATGTCGCTGGTGCCTAAGACTGAGCGCACCGCTCGCTATGTGAGTAAATTCCTGGTGCCTGAGTTTATGAATGAAGTCACCTTCACTGGTTGGACGGTTAAATCTCTGGGCTCTGCGAGGTATGAGCTGCTTAAACTCGTGCAAGCCTACATATCTAAGACCCTACGCGAAACACGAGAGGTACCAAGTATCCATCCCAAACAGATGCCCGGTGAAGGCTATATGCTCCCGCTTGGTGAGAGCGTGTACCCTCAGATTGAGACTCGCGAGCAGTTCATACGTGGTCGGGTGTACAGTGGCTGGTTCAAATCTTTGTTTGAGGATGAGTCATTCGATTCTTTCACTGGAGAGTATCAACTTGCTCGACTTCTGAATACGTCGCCAAGTATCCAATGGTGGCAGCGATTGCATCCTCAGGATCGTGCTTTCGTGTATTACAACGCCAAGGATCGCTACTTTCCTGACTTCGTAGCCCAAGACACCAGTGATGTGTATTGGATAATTGAAGGCAAGGACGAGCGAGGTCGCGATGATGCCAAGGTTCAGGCTAAGCGCAGGGCTGCTGAGACATTAGTGCGTCGTCTTGTTGCTGAGGAAGCTTATGCAAACCAGCACTGGGGCTATTTGATTGCGTACGAACAGGATATTGCTCAAGCGGACTCGTGGGAAGATCTTAAGACTTTGGCACAACCAGTCAGTAACGTCGTAGATTCAAAGGATTAGCAACTTTTAGTGTTCGGTTCTAGTTTTGCAGGAGTCCAAGCATGAGTTGTTTCACAAGAGCTAGCAAGGGCTAATAGTATGTGCTTCTGGGCATCGAACAGCTACTCAAAAAATGACCTCAACACTTATCTGCATTTACCATGCAAGATATTTGCAACTAGAACGGACCATTCTGATTAGTAAAACTATGAGTTGTATAGCCTATTACTGATCAATGCCAAATTCTATGAGCCGTTCATGGTATGTCTGAGGTTATCAGCGGCGGAGGTCGGGGATGTGCTTGGGCAGCAGATCGGCCAGTTCGACATCGAGCGCCTGGGCGACGGCGAGGATGTTGCACAGTCTGGGGTTGGCAGGGGTGTAAGGGTTCGATTCTCTGCGTTCAAGTTTCCAGTGGGTAAAGCGTGAGAGGCCTACGTCGGCCACGACCCTGTCTTTGAAGTACCCTTTGGCGGTGCGAACCCCGGCGATGTCGATGTCGAGTTCTCGGGCATAGTTCTTCCAGGCCGAATCAGCTTTGTCTATAAGTTCAATGCAGATAGGCTTGCATGGTCATGCATACGTGACATATCGAGCTCAGCGGAGCATCGATGTAAGGTCGGTTCTACTTGAGCCGGATGAAGGGGTCCCTGCCGACATTGGCTTTGGATTCATGGGAAAGGCAATAGTGCAGAAAGCTGAGAACAGTAAAAGTGGTAGCTCAAAGCGTAGACTTAGGATTGCAGCGGCCTTGGTGCTGGTGGTTGCTGGCACCTGTGGCGGGAGTCTGTGGTGGCATCGAAATGCTGTACAGGAGCACGATCAGGCCTTTGCTCCCTAGAACAGGGCAGCGGTCAAAATCTATAAGGCTCAGGAGAGCAAATACGACAAATACCTGACGTCCGACGAGGTGAAGTCTGCCCCAGCGGTTATGGATGATTAGGTCGGCGACGTCAAGACAGTCCAGGCCATGGCCAAGAGCGTGCAGACCGTCAAGCTGGCCTCCAGCGGGTCGGCAGGTGTAAAGACGGACTTGACCGGGGATGCATCCACTGGCGAGTTAAAGAAAGCTACCGATATTCTGAACGCTTAGACCTCGGAGGTGAAATCGAAATTGAAAATCCTCAAGTCCGATGTGCTTGTTGTCATCACTTCCAAGGCACATAAGCAACTTTCTGATGCGGTCGGGAATGAGGATAAGGTTCTGGCTGACTTCGACGGCAAAGTACCAGAAGGTGACCAGAAGCGGAATTCCCTGACCAAGGCCTTGGAATCGGTTAAGAAAACCCTTCAGGACAGGAAGTCGGTTCTCAAGGCTTTTCTGATGCCAAAGCCAATTTGGATGTCAAGGTCAAGGCTGTTAATGATGCAGTCTCAGCCAAAACCCAGACCGATGCCCAGGCTGCTCGAACGCTGGAGGCGGCTACAGCACTCCTACACGCTGAGGGAGCAACCGTTATCGAGCACCTTCCCATAACGGCGGTCATTCCACCTGGAATGGCACTACAGACGGCACTCCAGTACTGCTCATTGGGAAGGCAACAATTTGTATGTTGACACTAAGTTCTGTTGCTTTTTATATGAAGAATTGGGTTCTTTATATGTCTATCCGTATTAGAACTAATGGGCAGAGATATTGGCTGAGCAGGGTCATCCAGATAGCTTATTAGCATAAGAAAAGGCCGACAGCACAATGGCTGCCGGCCTTCGTCCTATGAATGGACCCCAAACGGCCCAATCAGTGATGACACCAGCAAACTAAAGAATTGATATATCCCTATCATCCTTTGTCTTCTGCTGGGTGATGCTGCCATCTCCTGACGGTTATCATTTTACCGGCGTTGGTGTCTGACGGCAACTCTCTGTGCGGTAAAATGATATAGCTGTCTCGCTGGTGGTGCAGCTGAGGCGGCCCGTCTGCCCATCCGGGCTGGCGCGTCCGATGAAAAATACCGAGGTGGTTTGGATGCCTAATGGTAATCCAAACAAGGACGGTCGCGGATCGTACTTCATGGCTGCTGCTCTCGTGGGCGTTCCGGCGCTCGCAGGCAGGATGGACTCCGGCGCTGCTTGGCTGATGTGTTTGGTCATGCTGGTGTGTGCAGTCCTGTATGACGTGTGGCACAGGAAACGATGATGTCCAGGCAGCCCGCCTCACAGGACGGGCTGCTCTCTTTTGTGAATGCGAAAGGTCTAGGCATCTCTGCCCGGCCCATACAGTAAAGCGGAATATAACATTGATTGCGTGACAGACCGGCTTTGTTGAACGCCACTGCTTACGTGCAAGTTATAGGTACGCTTGTGTAGAACACGCACTTGCCAGGCGTTGCCGATCTCAGTGCAGAAGGCGGTTTCCCGCGTTTAGGCCACATGTCCAGTCCAGTCGATTCTGGTTTACCTGAAAGCTGCCACACCCCCGCACGCTTTCATATGCCGGGAGGCTGCCTTACGACCGCCAACCAATCCAGGGATGTCTGCTCAGCACTTCGGGTTGAGTCTGTGCTGTTGATAATTCAATCTAGCAGTAGCTTGGTGCGCAACCTGACACGATGGAGGGCGCCAGCCAAATGGCTCTTAGACAAGGAGCCACTTGTGGGTGAGGACGAATCCAGCCAAAGCAATTCACTGAAGAGAAGGCTAAGACGGTTTCTTTCTTACGCTCGGGCAGGAATGACCCGGGGTAATCATGAAGGGCAGATCTCTGTTTTGGAGGGTTTGGATCTTACATCAAGTCTCGCGAATGGATGTTCATTTGGAGGGACGTTTTCTGACCATGCTGATTGAACGGAAAGGCGACCGTACCTACCTAATCGACACCCGTTGTTCCTCAGTCTGGATTAGGGTTAACCATCTGCTGATGTTAGAAGAGGGCAGACTAGTCTCCGTATGGTTCATTTGCGTGAGCGAAAGAAGCATAAGTGCCGGTGCCGAATCAGAACCATGCCAGTTAATCAAAAAGGCAGACAATTCGATCCGTGGGCTTCCTCGTCGGATCAAGGTTTGGCAAAGGCCGTTTAACGTTGTGACTAGTTTTGCGATAAGGACAAATTGATTCATTAAAGCCGAAGTTGATACCGTCCTTGGTCCTGGCTTGCAGTCATGTCGGCAGCACCTATGAGCTTTGGAGCCTAGCCCTATAGGCTCCAAAGCTCATAGGTGCTGCTGGTAATTGCTTAATTAATGCCCATAATATCCTTGAAATGCTGTTCGAGAGCCTTGTCTTGGAAAAAGACCCTAACGCCATGAATGCCGCGGGTTAGCAGGACGTAGTAGATTCCACGTATTTGTTGATCAAAAGCTTGCTTGTAATGTGCGACGCCGTACTGATCCTTTTCGGATTGAGGGATGATGCCTGCCGTGTGTCGATAGTTTTCAGGTATTCCATGTACATGCTGTCCGTCATAGCCAATATCCCGTGCAACTATTACCCCCGCATAGTCGAGATCCTGTCCCTGAGCCGCAAATATGGATCCGACCTGGTGCCTATGCTCCTCTTCAGAGGATTCTTCGTATACAAAATCTTTCTGTCTATCGTTCCAGGCCCAACTGTTGAGTATATGGCCAGATTCATCGGTATCGAACCAGACCTTTTGACCAGGTTTGTCCCGGTCCCAATCAACTGCATAACTCGCTACTACTCGATTGTGCGATCCAGGGTGCTGTTTCTTTTTCTCGTCAACATAATCGAATAGTTCCTGTATCGAGTTGACAATGCCGAAATAGGGATCAGTGTTTTCGTCTTTTGCTCTTTTCGATTTTTGTTTGAACACTTCGCGATTGAAGTCGTTGTCTGTATCGAGCTGTAGAAAATATCGAATTCCTTTGACAAAATCAGAGCCTGAATCCGAATTCTGGCCCTCTGGGCTAATTCTGTACTGGTGCTCCAGACGGTGAGGAATGAATTGTATGCCATGATAGTTGCACTCATCGCCAGAGAATCGGAAATCCGAATCTCGACCGATGGCACCGCTATAGATCCATTGGTCGGGGTCATAGCAAATCACGACATTTCTGATTCTGCCCTGTGCTTTGAGATAATGGAAGAAATCAATAAAGTCTTTAACTGGTTTACCGCTATATTTCAATTTTCCGGGTAATTCACCATTGAAATATTTGGAAAGAGTGAAGTCAACAGCATTGCCATTTCGGTCTTTGACTGTATATGATCTGTACCATTGAGCACGGAAACCGTTATTGGTTTTGGGCAACCTGCCTTTTTTGAAACTAGGAAGCCCGTGCCCTTCATCTACAAGAATGGTGCTGTAACGAACTTCTTTGGTAGGATCCGCTAGTACTTTAACAGCATCTGAGGTAAAGGAGCCTATAGTATATATTCCAACATTGCCCATATGATATTGCTCTTCAATATCTTTGCCTTCATCTTTAAAGTTACTTTGAAGTATGAGAGCAATTTGTCCATTGGCAGGATCGTCTCTATCGATTACTGCTTGTGCACGTTTGTCAAGCTCAGCCGCAATTTTAAAAAGAAGCAGGGTTTTTCCTGTTCCGGCACCGCCAAGAATAATATGATTATCGTCTGGAGTCTCAACAATGCTATTTAAAATATTCTGTTGCGTCGAGTCTAGGCTGAGCCTAGGAGAGTACTTGCTAATCAATAAATCCCGAATGCTATCTGGTATAGTTTTATTGGAGCATCCGACTTCATGAAGAACATCCCATATTGAACTCAAGATTTCTGGAGTCTCGTCAGGAAAGTTATACGTATCGTCGGAACTTTTCTTTTTGCCCTTGTGACCGCTCCTGTAAAGGTTCGATATCAAAGTGAGAAAATGTTCAAACATGGATATGGAATGCTGGGGCGTAGGTATATTGTCAACGATGTCGAGTTTTTTATTTGTATTCGATCGTGCCCAATCAGCTTTCTTAAGTTCATTGACCAGAGTAGATTCGATAAATGAGATCGAGTCTTTCGTAATTGCTTTTCCGGTAACTAGTAATAACCGGCAGGCCTGATTGAATTTCTTTCCTGCGATTATCTCTTGAAGCCGTCGGTTCCCCGTGTCATTGGCTGATTTGCCCTGTGATCCGATGCATACATAAGAACGATCGCAATAGATGAAAAGTCCCATTTGTTTGGAGTCGGCAACCGTTTTTTTGAAAGGTGCGCTATCAACCAGACAATATTGATCTTTTGATGCCGACCCCAGATCGTAAATATAGCTTCTACCTACGCGTTTAGCGAGCATTTTATCTGCCATTAGTCGCTCCATATGTATTAAACGATTGTGCCCTTTCTTATATTACGGGCTTAAGATCGCCGTTTTCGTTCTTCCAATTACGCCCATTGTTATCTCTGAAGCTGAGGGTTACATCAGATTCAGAAAACTTCACTATTGTTTTGACTGGAATCTTGGCTCCGTCTGCCTCCCAGAAGCAATATCCGGTTGAGCTTTCAAGATCTTTGACTAGTTGCACCGGCTCTTTCCATTTATCTGTACCGAGATGGGTTTCTTCTTCTCGCTTTTCGAAGAACCACATGCCGGGAGGAAGTAGTGCGATGCTTTTCGTTTGCCCACCGCTTGATAGTGTAAAAAATGCATTATATATCGGTGTGTCCGATAAGTTACTTATGATCATACCTTTCCGGTTTGCGTTCTTTTTGTCTGCGCCTCCCGCATACCAGGCACTTACTTTCTTGGCCGATTCCCTTTCGGTTTGGGACTTACTTTGGACGAGCTCTTCTTCCGCCTTAGCGAGTTGTTTATTGTTTTGAAGGCATGTTATATAGCTGACAATAATTGAAACAAGCACTGCTAATATGGAACCAAGTCCTTGAATCCATTCTGAATTAGCATTGAGCCAATTAATCACAGCTATCACCCGCTAGACTTATTGAGTCTGTTAATAGAGATACCTTAAATAAGGTACACCTGATCATTGGTCGGTTAAAAATGATAATCAAACAGGTATGGCTTACCGCAGGTAGAAACTACTTTTACTGCAGTCGTCATGTAGCTTGCGCTGCTTTGTCGCTTTCCCCGTGATAGTTTTATTCTCCCCATGACCACAACTGTGAGTAAGAAATTGATTGGGTCTTAGTTGAAATCGTGCAATTAGCTAGCATGCTGTCGTATAAAAGAACAGATTTTTTATGTACGTCAAACTTTTTTAATCGGGCGGAATAGTTGCAGTGAATCATCAAGTCAGGTGTCTAATGCTGCATTAGCATACATGTAGCGGCAATGAAACTAACTGTATTTTAATCTGCAAGCGGTCGTATTTGTGTTGGTGGCGGTTATTACTAAGGTCATTCGGATTGTGCTGTTTACAACACGGGGTTGATTGGTGAGGGGGCTTGTGGACTGCTCTGATAAGTCAGCGGTTATCGGCGGCGGAGGACTGGGGTGTGTAATGTGCAGCGGATCGGCCAGTTCGATGTTGAGGGCCCGGACGACGGCGAGGATGCCACGTAGTCTGGGGTTGTGAGTGCATCGGGATTCGATTCCTTGCGTTCAAGCTTCCAGTAGGTGAAATCAGAGAAGCCCGCGTTAGGCTTAGCGCTATTCGGGGAACAAACCTTAGTTAGATGAAAGTACTCCTGCTGAGACGGCTCAGGTTTAGGGAAGGCGGAGAGTAAACCGTGGGAAAAATCGAGAATAGTAAAGGCAGCACTTCGAAGCGCAAGCTCAGCATTGTAGAGGTCTGGTGGTGAGGTGTTGCAGTCATCTGTAGTGGAGTCTGTGGTGGCATCGTAATACTGTGCAGGAGCACGATCGGGCTTCTGCCTACTACAGGGCAGCGGCTAAAATCTACAAGGTTGAGGAAGGCGAGTCAAATATATGGCATCTGACGAGGTGAAGTCCGCCTCAGCGGTTACGGATTGACCAGGACAGCTATGCCAAAACTATCAAGGCAATTGTCTGGATAGTGCAGATTGTCAAGCCGGCCTCCAGCAGGACTACTGTTGCGAAAACGGGTTTGACTGGTGTGCGTCCACCAGCGAGTTGAAAAAAGCGATTGAAACTCTAAACTCACAGACTTCGGAGATGGAATCGAGGCTGAAGGCTCTGAAGGCTTATGTGCTAGCTGTCACCACTTCCAAGGCGCATAAGCAACTTTCTGATGTTACACCGGGGAAGGGAATAAGGCCTCGACTGACTCCGACGGCAAAATGCCCGATGAGGACTAGACGCGCAATGACCTGACTCAAGGTTTGGACTCTGCTAAAAATGTCCTGAATAACAAGAAGTCAGTTCTTATTGTTTTCTGATGCCAAGGCCAAGAGTGTGAATGATGCAATACCAGCTAAAGCAGCCCAAGAGGGTGTAAAGGCGAAGTATTGAGAACGTTGCTAAATCAACATTTTTGATTGTGGCTATGTTTAATAGTACTATTTTAGAATTAAGCGCGGAACCTAACTAGATGTAGTAAGGGGTTGGATAGCTAATGGGGATGAAGAATCGTAGTGCACATAAGCAGTATTGTTGGCATTGTGACGATATAGAGGCCATGACTATTGCCGTCAGTAAAGGTCAAGAAGATCGGTTGACGGGGAATGACGGCAATGACAGATGGCACTCTGCTTATCCGAGCGGAGGCTTGAGAAACAATGCAGATTATATTTGCTTTGTTTATGTGTGTAATCGCTGCGGTTATCCGACAGTGGAACGGCGGGAATACAACCATCCACAAAAAGGGAGCGTTGGAGATAAGGCTGATCTTTTTATCTTTACTCCTCACGATTGTGGCGTAATAGAAGACAAGCAACTTGAGGCTGCATACGATGAGGTTTGGGACTGTTTTTCGTGCAAGGCCTATAAAGCCACAGTAATTATGGCTCGCAGTGTTCTAGAAAATATAATTAATGGGTTAATTGGTGACGATCAATTTCATACTACAAATAGGGGGCGGAGAGATAAAGGGCTGAAGGAGAAAATAGATATAGCAGAGAAGAAAGGAGTCATACCGAATCTCGCGACTGAAAATGTGAAGGCTATAAAATGCTTGGGTGACAGTTCTACTCACAATATTACTGCGGACATAACCGAAGAGGATGCCAAGGCGGTTATCAGGCTTCTTAAAGATGTAGTTCATGCCACCTATGAAAGTGAGTCTGAGCGAAAGCAGGTTACTGACAAAGCTGATGCTATAAGAAAGCAGCAAGAATAGCGCAGATGGGATAGCTAGTGGATTGACTGGGCTGTCTTTGCGGTTTTTTGAGTTAATCGTCGCTATAGTTTTATTGGGTCACTGTTCAGTAGCGAGTGAAAACCGATAGAGCCAGTGGAATTATCGATGATCCTAACGATTGGGTGCGAGAGAGCGATAGCCCCAGATATATCATTGATCTGCTCGAATAGGCTGTCACTGTTTCTATCGAGACTATGAAGATCGTTGACTCTTTACCTCCGATTAATGGACAGGACAAACCCTCATTTTGGCCCCTGAGGTGGTAATAATGATTTCAGAACGACTATCTCTGTGGCCCTATGGGGTGCTCAAGAATGTGGCGGCGGTTTTAGCAGATACCAATACAGGGTTGAAGAATAGAGAAATCGGCGATCTTCTTGCTCGTTTGCATATGGTGGACCCCATACCTTCAGCGACAAAACGAGATCGCCTTACAGAGGCCTTCGTAGTACGGCAGAATAAGGACTATAATCCTGCAAGAATCATCACGTTCATCGTGTGTACCATGGAACCAGTAAATTATAGGGACTGCCCTGGGCTGCTCTCTCAGACGCGATCGGCTTAATGAGCGTCTCACTTTCGTAGGTTTGCATATTAATGAGAAAGGTCAGGTCGCGAAAGGTGCTTTGGCGCAGACTTTGGACGAAGCCACGCGAGCTGCTACATCGATAAGAGATGAACTCAATCGTCGCAAGACACACCCTGAAGTTCTGCGCTATTGTTCGCTTGAAGTACTCAAACTCGATAACTTCCACGCCTGTCTGAAAGCGGTTAAAAGCGTCTTTGACCGACTTCGGAAAATATCAGGTGAACAAGGAGATGGTGCAGTTCTCGTGGATGCCACTCTTTCACTGGGGAAAAGTCACCATCCAAAACTGGCAATAAACTCGCTGAACACCCAGACGGAACGTGATGAACAATCCGGATTCGCTAATCTGGTGAAGGGTCTTTCTAGCCTCTACAGAAATCCTACTGCGCATGACCCGCGATTTACGCGTGTCATAATCAAAAACGAACTGTTGGGGGTGCTCACATTGGTCTCAATGATTCATAGAAGATTAGACATAGCGGTACATGAAGCATGAGATGAGTGCCTCTATTAAGGTGATCTTATTTAGAAGCCCGGAAGTTTTATTGCTTAAGATATTGTAATAACGGGGTTGTAGATCTCTCTGTGCCGTTGGGTAACTTTAACATTATTTAACTTAAGCCTAAGGTATCCACACCTAATTGGGGAAATTGTACAGCGCTGAATGAAGCTGAATGAATGAGAGCAAGAGTCATGTTTCGTTTAAAACCTCGTAAAAAGAGTCTCTCATCAACGTCCTAGAACCCCTAACTGTGGAGCTAGCCGGGCTCCGTACATTCACAATTTTACTTGTAATTGCAACGGTTCTCATCAATGAAGATCAAATCGTAACTTATTTCGTAACCTATTACTGAACAAACCTGGGACTTAATGACTCAACATGAACGACTTCAACTCGAAGTTTCTGCCATTGATATGTTTCAGTTTCAGATAAAGTAAAAAGCAAGCAAAAGGAATGTCATGTCTGCGTGGACACGTGTGCATGACATAATAAAAATGCCGCGGCATCCAGTACATGGCACACTAAGTTTGAAACGGCAAGGACGGGCCGTTAACAGGGGACGGCCGTCGGTGGAGAGAGAAGGGCGACTGTGAAGGAAAATGGGAACGGGGGCACCTCGAGACGCAGGCCTGCAGTCATCGTGGCGGTCCTGGTGCTGGCGGTAGCCGTCATCTGCGGCGGGGGACTGTGGTGGCATAACCACACGGTCCGGGAACACGATCAAGCCCTCATCTCATACCGGGCGGCGGTTAGGGACTATGCAAGCCAGGAGAGCCGATACCGCTCATACCTGGACTCCGACGAAGTGAAGTCCGCTTCTGCCGTCAAAGAGGAAGAGGTCAGCGACGCTAAGACGGTCCTGGCCATGTCCAGGGACGTGAAAACCACCAAACCCGCATCGAGCAGAAAGACCAGTGTTAAAACCGGCCTAACGGGGGATGCATCCACCGGGGAGCTGAAGAAGGCGACCGAAAACCTGGTCTCACAGATCTCGAGAATGAAGGCAGAAGTCAGGACCATCAAGGCCAGGGTGCTCGCCGTGAACACTTCTAAGGCCCACAAGCAGCTCTCCGACGCTATCGGTAATGCAGACAAGATCCTCGCTGATTCCAACGGCAAGGTGCCCGATGGGGACCACTCCCGTGATGAACTGACCAAGACCCTTGACTTGGCCAAGAAGACCCTTGAGGACAGGAAATCGGTTCTTAAGACCTTCACTGATGCCAAGACCACCCTTGACACTAAAACTCAGGCTGTAAACAATGCTGTTAATGCTAAAGCCGCTCAGGATGCTGCTGATGCAGCTGCCGCTGCACAAGCCCGGGCTGCGAGCGCTGCTGCTACAAGTGGTGGTTCTTCCTACAGTGGTGGTTCTGGTTACCGTGCACCTTCTGGCGGTGGTAGTGGTTATCGCTCTCCCTCTGGTGGCGGTTCTGCTCCTGCACCTTCTAATGGAGGCGGTCATCCTACTTGGACAGGTACAACTGACGGTTCTAATGCTACTGGCCATTGGGATGGTAATCACTTCATAGGTGAACAAGAGTTCTGATATTCCTTGAAAGAATATCCGGATTCTTCTCTTGTTTATCGGGATTAGAACACACTGTATAACTGAATAAACTGAGTTAGAATTTGGTGATAGGTTTTGATATGAGCTGCTTCTGTTCCTCCCTCCCCATATTAAATGATCGGTTGCCATAAGCGGCTATAGCTGCTGGTGGGGTTCTAGTCTCTGCAATTGAATTATGCTGCCACCAATCTGACGCCTGGTCTGTGTAAATCATGGTTTCAAGAGGCTGATTATCCTGGATGGATCATTGACGAATTCCGATTGCCATGTCTCGGCACTTATGACTTAGACGAGCTTGCTTTTCCCCACATTATCCCAGGTGATGTCCTCATCGCTGGGCCCAGCGGCATGCGAATGGTCGAGGAGCCTGTTCCACAGGCTATCCAGAACCGAGTCTTCCCTCCTGCAACGATGACTGTAGTTCAGCGCCCGACGGCCTTTCATGACCTTCTCGATGGAATGCAGCACACGCCAATACTGCTGGTCGCCCCCCATGGCGCTACTCCAGGTAATTTCACCGGTTGCCTTGTTGGCCACATGAAGCCACGAAGCATCCCATGAGGCATCTTCCCCCTTCCTGAGCGGGAATCAGAACCTGGCCACCCTCTCATCAAGGCACAAGTACGCCAGCAGTTCGAAGAACCCTACCGACTCACCGTGTCCAAGCTTGCCCTGGTCGTTGAGCATCTCCGCTGCCGCATGCCCGGCATCCGCCTTGTTGACACACCTGGATATTCTGTCGGACATCGCGATGGTATTGGTCAACGGCAGCATCGAGAACCCCTGAAGCGAGTAGTCGAAATCGTCGGCTTTCAGACTCTTCTTCCATCGCCCATACAGACGGAATACCCTAGGGGGTGCTGAAGTTGCAGCAGACAATGCAGGTGGAAATGGTAGCCGCTGTCGCAATTCCAGGTGACCTCGACGGTGCTGATCATGCCGCAGGCTCCGAATCTCCTCCGGTCGCCCTGGCTCCGGGATCCCGCTCCAGAACCCACCGGCTGTCAGAGCGCTCCGGGCATGACCCAACGCGTTCATCAGCTTATCCGGCTTGTCAGCAAAGGAATGCCCGATTGTGAATGTGGCGAACAGAACCTGATGGCCGATGCCGTTCCCGAGTCCATATGCATGAACCAGTCCAGCCCCCTCGACAGCTGGTCCACCCTCTCGGCCGCTATCGACTGCGAACACCTGGTACACCGCCTAGAACCGCAGTAGCGCAGGCCGCTGATATGCCGCCTAGCCCTGGTACCCTCACCGATCTGCATCACCGACAATTGGCCTTCACCACCTGTAGAGGCGGCCCGGGGACTACGAGAACAACAGCGGATGGATGGCAGTGATGAAGCGCCCAATTGCAGGGACTTCATCTGCCAGTGCAGCTCTCGCGCAGTGGCATCATCATTCACTACCAGGCCGCCGTCGGATAGTTCCCCTTTTATCAAGGAAAACCATATGAAAAAAGGTCTCCTAGTGGAAACCTGGAAACCCTACCTGTGGAGCTAGCCGGATTCGAACCGGCGACCCTCTGCTTGCAAAGCAGATGCGCTACCAGCTGCGCCATAGCCCCGTAAATGTGAAAAGAACTTCAACCGCGCAAGAATGCGTGGGCCTGGGAGGACTTGAACCTCCGACCTCATCCTTATCAGGGATGCGCTCTAACCAGCTGAGCTACAGGCCCATACCGTGTGACCGAAGAATCACACAAATGGATAGCTTACCATAGTGTCCTCTCAAGTCAATCTCGGCGGCGTCGCGTCGCGTCTTGGCGGAAGAATGGGGGTCATGAGGCGGAAACGGCGTGCGGAACCAGTCCGGTCGGAGCAGTTCGAGGTCGGTGGCGAGACTGTTCTGGTCATCAGGAAGCGGATCGCCAACGTCTATCTGCGGGTCAAGCCGCCTGACGGCCATCTGGAAGTGACGGCGCCTCTGGCCCTGAGCGACGACCGGATTCGCGCCTTTATCGACGGCAAGCACCGCTGGATTGCAACCACTAGAGAACGTCTGGCCCGCTCGCGCGATGTCTACGCCCAACCCGGAGCCTATGGTCAACTGTCGCCGGACCGGTCCGAGGCCGAAGCCAAGAGAATTCTCCAGGAGAGGCTGCCGACTCTGCTGGATCGGTGGGTCCCTGTGGTAGGTCGCCGGCCTGAGCGCATCAGTCTGCGGAAGATGAAAACCCGCTGGGGGTCCTGCACCCCCGCCACTGCCAGCATCCGGCTCAACGCCGACCTGGCCTGGCTGGATCCTGACCTGCTGGAGTATGTGTTGGTTCACGAGCTGACTCACCTCTACGAGCACGGTCACGGCCCCGGCTTCCGCGCGCGAATGGATCGCTATATGCCCGACTGGACCGAGCGCCGTCGTCGACTCAACCGCTATCTGGCATTGTGACCCGCAAAGCTTAGACGTCTGAAGTTATGACTTCGAGATCCATGACTTCTAGATTCATGACTCTTGGAGTCATACACTCCTCATGAGTCCGGAACTTGTGGACTGGGAGCTTGTAAATTACGAATCTGCGGCATCATCCGTGCTGAAGATTTCGTGACCAAACCCTCGCTAGGCCATCTGGTGTGAAGTTGACTCGGTTTTTGATGCGTCCTATCTATCCTGATCTAGACCGACTATACGGTCTGATTCAGCCCGATCTGACTTTGCTCTGTTCTGACTCAACTAATCTGCCTTTGATTCGTTCTGGCTCTACTCAAGCCTGGTTTGATGTGCCACATTGGTCATCGAAGACTGACGGGAGACTGCCGCAGCCCATGTTGGTGCGCTAGCGTTGAGGAAGAGGGATGGCACTGCAGCAGTTAGGCAGGCTCTCTGTAGCCCGGAGGCGCTTGTGGAGCCGATCCGGGGCAATAGATCATGAAGGAGCAGTTGAAATGACGGAATCCAAGAAGACAATCAAGCGTGCCGTGGTGACTGGCGCCTCCAGCGGCATCGGCCAGGCCAGTGTGCGGGCCTTGGTTGACAAGGGCTGGAAAGTGGTCGGCCTGGCCCGGCGCGAGGACAATCTCAAGGCTCTGGCTGACCAGCTGGGCCGGAACTTCACCTATGAGGTCTGCGATGTGACCGACGAGGACTCCACGCAGGCGGCCGTCGATGCCGTGCTCAAGGGCGGGCCGGTCAAGGCTCTGGTCAACTGCGCCGGTGCGGCCTTCGGCAAGGACCCGGTGGCTACCTCCAGCCTGGACGATTGGCGCGGCATGTACGAGCTGAATGTCATCGGCACCCTGCGGGTCATACAGAAGCTGCTCCCGGCTCTGAAAGAGTCGGAGGGCACGGTCCTGGTCATCTCCTCGACGGCAGGCATCGAGCCCTACGAGGGCGGCGGCGGATACTGCGCTTCCAAGGCGGCGGAACGGGTCATGGCACGTATTCTGCGGCTGGAGCTGATCGGTCAGCCGGTGCGCGTGGTCGACATCGCTCCGGGCCTGGTCCACACCGACGAGTTCTCCCTGAAGCGGTTCGGCGGGGATAGCGACCGGGCCGATGCGGTCTACGCCGGAGTGCCCGACCCGCTGACCGCCGACGACATCGCCGGATGCGTCACCTGGGCCCTGGAGCAGCCCGACACTGTGGACATCGACCAAATCGTGGTCCGTCCCCGGGCCGAGGGCTCCTACACCAAGCTCTACCGTCGTAGTTGAGTCTGGTTGGGGGCCGATTCTGTAGGAAACCGAGACTGGCAGGGGAAGATTCTGGCATGGGCTGATTCTGGCAGAGGGGTGAGTCCTGCAGTCAGGATGAGACGTGCCTGGCGGACCGTAACCGACCGGGAATGGTGCCGACGGCCACGATGAGCACGGACAGGACCGACCCCGCCAGCACACCCAGCAAGGCTGATTCTAGGTGTGGGGATCCGGCGAAGGCCAGGTTGGCGATCAGGAAGGACATGGTGAAGCCGATTCCGCAGAGCTGGCAGAGGCCGATCATGTTCCCGGTCGTAGAGCCGGCAGGCCGCCGCAGCCCTAGATGACCTGCCAGGATCAGCATGGTCATGATCCCCAGGGGCTTGCCCAAGGCCAGTCCCAGAGTGGCGCCCCAAAAGACCCGGTCCGTCAGCAGTCCGGGTCCCAGCTGATCCAGGGAGATGGACAGCGAGAAAAAGGCGAAAAGGGGCAGGACCACCAGGGCGCTCAAAGGGGTCAGGAAGTGGTCCAGCCGTTCAGCCGGTGATAGCGTCGGGTTGCGGTTTGGCTCAATCTCAGTTGGTCCAAACCCAGCTGGTTTGGTATTGGCTTGACTGGTCACTGGTGGATGGGTCTCGGTCGGCTCGGTACCGGATGGTTTTGTATCGGTTGGCCTATGCTCGGTTGGCTCAGTTATGTTCGGCGCGGTACTGGCCGAAGGCTCTTCCGCTTCTGCTGCTTCCGCTTCGGCCGCCTTCGACCTGGCGACAGGAGTCAATAGGCCCATTGCAACTCCCGCCAGCACCGGGTGGATTCCAGCCTTGAAGAGGCTGTACCAGGCCAGCAGACCGCCTGCGAGAGCGCCCAACAAGCAGAGAGGTACCAAGGGTCGCCAGACCCGGGCGGAACGGCTCGCCGCTCGGACCAGCAAGGCCCAGACCACTAGGCCGACCAGGCAGGCAAGCAGCCAGCTCGGTTGTCCCAAGCTGGAGTAGCCCAGGGCGATCAGCAGGACGCCGATCAGGTCGTCGAAGATGGCCAGAGTCATCAAAAAGGCCTGCAGGGCGGGCCCGGCCTTGGGCAGGAGCAGTTGCAGAGCCGCCAGGGAGAAGGCTACATCGGTGGCCGTTGGGACAGCCCAGCCGCGCAACCCGGCAGGGGAGCCCAGGTTGAACAGGCAGTAGATCAGGATCGGAACGGCCACACCGCCCAGGGCGGCCAGCATGGGCAGCAGGACCTGCCTGTGGTCGCGCAGAGTGCCTGTGGCAGCCTCCTGGCGCAGGTCAAGGCCCATGGTCAGGAAGAATATGGTCAGCAGCCCGTCCTGTATCCAGTCCTTCAGGGACAGGTTCAGTCCACCGGGCAGGTCCAGAGGGATCCAAGCGGCAAGAGCGTTCAGCCCCGGCCCGGTCTCTGGCAGATTGGCCAGGATCAGCCCGGCCAGGGCGCAGGCCATCATGAATAGCCCGGTGATCCGATCATTTTCAGCCAAAGATGACAGGGCGGCGAAGAAGTTTGAAGGGTGGAGTCGGTTGTGCCGGTCCCTGTCAGATCCGCCCCGCCCACGCTGCGGATTTGATGGCTGGGCATTCGATGGCTTGGAATCCGACGGTCCGGAATTCGGTTGGGGGTCTGACGACCGGGAATCCGACTGCCTGGGATTGAAAGGTTCGAGATTCTGTTGCGAATTCGAATCGTCGTAATCCTGACGACGTGGATTGACAGAGAATGCTGGGAATGTAGGCGTGGGCGGCATGATGCTCCTGGTCGGGCGGATAGGGTTCGGTCTTCCTTGGCCGACCAGTCTTCCCGGCGTGAGGCAGCGCCCGGCCGTCTCCCAAGCGTCAATTCTATCCTGAAGCCCAGCAGTCTATCTCGGTCAGAGAAAATGCCAGCGGCCCCGCACCTTTTACGATGTAGGGCCGCTGGCATATCGCTTATCGGAGCTGTGACGAGCTCTCAGAACTCAGCAACTCAGAACAGGTGGCTGCGCATGAACCACTGGAAGTGCTCGAGCTCCTGCACGTGGTCCTGCAGAATGTTGGAGCTGACGATGTCCAGGTCGTCCAGCTCCTTGATGGCCTCGCGGTCGCGCTTGATGAAGGTGGTGTAGTAGGTGTCCAGGGCCTTCAGGTAGTCCAGGGCATCCTGGCGGCCGGTCATGGTGATGCCATCCCAGTCGCGGTTCTTCATAATGTCGTCAGGGCGCCCGGCGGGGGAGCCTCCCAGGGTGGCGATGCGCTCAGCGGTCTCGTCGGCCATGTTCAGCACCGAATCAACCTCGGGGTCCATCATCTCATGAATGCCGATGAATTCCTTGCCCTTCATGTTCCAATGGGCGTGCTTGAGGATCAGGGCAGTCTCCTGTTCCTGGCTCAGACGGCTCTGCAGGATGGCGATGACCTTCTCGCTGGTCGCTTCGTCGAGTCCCGGTACGGTAAAGTTCAATGCCATAATCGCTCCTTAAATATGAAATTATGCCTGCGGTCGGGTCAGCCCGACCTTGTATCTCCAGACTAGAGGAAAAAGCAAGGAAACGCTTGGATTTTGCGGGAATCAACCAGTGAAATCATTCACGGACCATCGGCTACGCTGATAGTCATTTTTTCTTGACTGGCGTGGGACGGTCCCCGGCTGACTGCCAGCTGGGATTCAGCTAGACGACAGCTGGGCTCTGGTCGTAGCGTCGTCTCGGTCAGATTAGACCTGGTCGGGTTATCCTCGGTCTGCTCCCGCTATGGAATTCGACCTGTCTTCATCTTTCCTGTCTTCATCCACCCCGTCTTCGCTGGCTTCGTCATCATCGCCAGCCTGGTCCTCGGCTTGCTGTCGCCGCCTGACCTCGATGGTCTCGATGCGCCGCCCGTCCACCTTGGTTACCGCCATGTCATACCCGTCGTCGGAGTGGATCACGTCGCCCACCTGCCCCATCCGTCCGGTCTGGGCCAGGAAGTAACCGGCCAGGGTCTCGTAGGGGCCGTCCTCCAGCTCGATCCCGGTCAGGTCCGCGAAGTCCTCGATGGTCATGCCGCCGTCGACCGTGGCAACCCCGTTGACGAAGGCGGTCGCCTGGGGATGTGCAGGGTTCTGCTCCTCGGGCAAGTCGTACTCGTCGCGGATGTCGCCCACCAGCTCCTCGGTCATGTCCTCCAGGGTGACGATGCCGTCGGTGCCCCCGTACTCGTCGATGACCACGGCCAGGTGGATGCCCTTCTTGCGCAGCTTCTCCAGGCTGGGCAGGAGCTTGGAGGTGCCTGGCAGGGCGATGCCGGGCCTGGTCACGTCGGCCACGGTCTTGGCATGGGGGTTGCGCACGTCCATCAGGTCGCGCACGTGGACGAAGCCCAGCACGTCGTCGAAGTCGCGGCCGGTCACCGGGTAGCGCGAGTAGGGCTCGTCGTGCACGAATTCGACCGCCTCCTGCAGCGGCATGTCCCCGGCGATGAAGACCACGTCGGCCCGGGGGCGCATGACCTCGGCCACGCTGGTCTCGGAGGCATCGAAGACGTCGCCTAGGATCATCCGCTCGTCCTTGCTCAGGTTGGTGTTGGAGGAGACCAGCATCCGCAGCTCGTCATCGCTGACCTCGGTGTCGGTCTGCTGGGGGTCGAAGCCCAGGATGCGCACGATGAGGTTGGTGTTCTTGCCGATCAGCCAGATCAGCGGCCTGCACAGGGTGGTGAACACGTCGATGGCCGGAACGACGGCCCGGGCGATGGCCTCGGTGCGCTGCATGGCGATCCGCTTGGGCACCAGCTCGGAGATGACGATGGAGCAGTAGGAGATGATCAGAGTCAGAATCACCGTGGTCAGAGTGCCAGCCAGACCCTCGTGCACGCCCCACCCGGTCAGGACGGGCACCACGTAGGGGGCGATGGATGATGCGCCGAAGGAGGCCGAGAGGAAGCCCGTCAGCGTCACGCCGATCTGCACGGCGGAAAGAAAGGTGTTGGGGTCGCGGGCGATGCGGGCTACCCGGGCTCCGCGCGCGTCCTGCTGCTCCATCTGCTCCAGCTGCGAGCCTCGCAGGGAGACCAGCGCCAGCTCAGTCCCCGAGAAGACGGAACCGAGAAGGAGGAAGAAGAGAATGAGCAGGATGTTCAGCCATAATGCCATGCCTTCAATGCTAGGGTATGGACGCCCCATGTGCCCTATGTCACACCCAAGCGGTGAACAGCCGTCTTCCCCATACAGCGCTACCTGACTAGCATGAAACACGGAAGCAGGTTCGGCTCCAAGCCGGCATTCCCAACGCTCCCGAAAGGATTTTTCATGTCACAGCTTCAGCACGAATTGACTGAGTTCACCACGCAGGCCTACCAGGACAACAAGACCTTCCCGGTCTCCAAGAAGGATCTGCTGGGCCACTGGTCGCTGCTCTTCTTCTACCCTGCGGACTTCAGCTTCGTCTGCCCCACCGAGCTGGAGGACCTGGCCAGCAAGTACGAGGACTTCAAGAAGATCGGCTGCGAGATCTACTCCGTCTCCTGCGACACCGAGTTCGTCCACAAGGCCTGGCACGAGGCCAACGAGAAGATCGCCAAGGTCCAGTACCCCATGCTGGCCGATCCGACCGCAACCCTGGCCAAGGACCTGCAGACCTACAACGAGGCCGAGGGCAAGGCCGAGCGCGGCGACTTCATTCTGACCCCTGAGGGCAAGGTCGTGGCCTACGAGGTCATCTCCTCCAACGTGGGCCGCAACGCCGACGAGCTGTTGCGCCGCGTCCAGGCCTCCCAGTTCGTCTACGAGCACGGCGATCAGGTCTGCCCTGCCAAGTGGGAGCCCGGCGAGGACACCATCGAGCCCAGCCTGGATCTGGTCGGCCAGCTCTGATCCGCAGCTGCCAACATCGGGAACTCGCCGATCGGAAGCGACCAGGGCGGGTTCCCTTTTCTGTATTCACGACCAGCATCCAACACCAGCACATCCGTGCATTCCTTCGGAAGAGGCATTCATGACGGAAGACAAGAATCTTTATGACGTGGTCGTCATCGGCGGCGGCCCTGCAGGCCTGAGCGCAGGCCTCTACCTGGCCCGGGCGCGGTACCGCACCCTGATCCTGGAGAAGGACGACTTCGGCGGCCAGATCACCATCACGGCCGACGTGGTCAACTACCCGGGCGTGGCCAGCACCGACGGCCGCAAGCTGACCGAGACCATGCGCCAGCAGGCCCAGAACTTCGGAGCCGAGTTCATGAGCGCCGAGGCCACAGGCATCGAGGCCCAGGGCGACATCAAGGTGGTCCACACCTCCCGGGGCGACCTGCGCACCTTCGGCATCCTGATCGCCACCGGCGCCAGCCCCCGCAAGATCGGCTTCCAGGGGGAGCAGGAGTACGCGGGCCGCGGCGTGGCCTACTGCGCCACCTGTGACGGCGAGTTCTTCACCGGGCGCGAGGTCCTGGTGGTAGGCGGCGGGTTCGCGGCAGCCGAGGAGTCGGTCTTCCTGACCAAGTACGCCACCAAGGTGACCCTGCTGGTGCGCGAGGAGGACTTCACCTGCGACGCCGCCGTGGCTGACGAGGCCCGGAACAACGACAAGATCGAAATCCACTACTCCACCGAGCTCAAGGGGGTCTCCGCAGGCCCCGGCGGGCTGGTCGAGGCCACTATTCTGGACCGCAAGAGCGGACAGACCACCACCTGGAAGCCCCAGGACGGCGGCACCTTCGGCGTCTTCGTCTTCGCTGGCTACGTGCCCCAGACCGGCATGCTCAAGGGCGTGGTGGATCTGGACGACCACGGCTATGTGCTGACCCACGGCTACCTGGAGACCTCGGTGCCCGGCATCTACGCCGCCGGGGATCTGCGGGTCAAGAACCTGCGCCAGGTCATCACCGCCACCTCCGATGGTGCTGTGGCCGCCGTGGAGCTGGAGCGCTACGCCTCCAACATGTCGGACAAGACTGGTCTGGTGCCGCCGCGGCCCGACGATTCCCCCTATGCCCGCTCCGAGCGGCAGGCCGAGAACTCCGCACTGGCCTCGGGGACCTCGCCCGCGCCTGTGGCCCAGGAGCACGACCAGGCCCCGGCCAAGACCTCCGGCTTCTTCGGGCCGGACATCCGCAAGCAGCTGGACATGGTCTTCGGCAAGATGACCGGAAAACTGGAGCTGGCCCTGGACCTGGACGGCAGCCAGGTCTCCAAGGAGCTGGAGGCCTTCGTGGACGAGCTGGTCGGGCTCTCCGACGGCAAGCTGACCTCCAGGGTGGACTCCCGAACGGATGAGGACGGCAAGGATTACGATCCCGCCGGCGACCTGCCCGATGCCCGCCCCAGCGTGCGCATCTGCCGCGTTGACGACCAGGGCGTCTCCCAGCCGACCGGGCTGGCCTTCCATGGCGTGCCCAGCGGCCACGAGTTCAACTCCTTCGTCCTGGCCCTCTACAATGCGGCGGGCCCCGGCCAGCAGGTGGATCAGCCCACCTCGGACCGGATCGATGCCATCAAGGACCAGGTGGACGTGATGATGCTGGTCTCCCTGACCTGCACCATGTGCCCGACCACGGTTCTGTCCGCACAGCGGGTGGCGGCCCAGAACGGCAAGGTGCGCGCCGAGGCCTACGACCTGGCCCACTTCCCCGAGCTCAAGGACCAGTACCAGGTCATGAGCGTCCCCTGCATTGTGATCCGCAAAGATGGCCAGGAGACCGTGGAGTTCGGCAAGAAGTCCGTTCCCGAAATGCTGGATCTGATCGGAGCCTGACCCTGGATCCGACCCTGAATAGAGTCTGAAAAGGCGCTGGTGTCAATGCCTTTGTGGCGATGACGCCAGCGCCTTTTTGGTGTATATCGCTGGTCTGCATTGATGAAAATCGATGGATATTATCCACGGTTTGCACCATGCGTTCTATCAGCAGCCGCAGGAGTGACGGACGACCAGATCCGCCTTGATGATCTGCACGTCGGGGACCTGGTCCGGCTCCAAGGCCGCATTGATGGCGCAGGAGGCGATTTTCGCAGTGTCCTGCTGCATGGTGGTCAGCTGAGGCCAGGTGTAGAGGGAGTCGATGGTGCCGTCGAAGGAGACAATGGCCACGTCCTCGGGGATGCGCAGCCCGCGCTCATGCAGGGCCCGAAGAGCGCCCATGGCCTCCATGTCGGAACCGGCGAAAATGGCCTGGGGCGGCTTGCCGCTGTCGATCAGGTCCAAGGTGGCGCGATAGCCGCCCTCGCGTGTGAAGAAGGCCTGGCGGATCCTGCCGGCGGGCAGGTTGGCGTTCTGGTGGGCCGCGTACCAGCCCTGGATTCGCGCGTCGCCCCGGTCGTCGGGGGAGCCGCCAAAGAGCATGTCGACGCTGCAGTGCCGGTGCTCGATCAGGTGTTGGGTGGCGGTCAGGCCAGAGTGGAAGAAATCGGTCGACACGCTCTTGGCGTTGGCCACCCGGTGAGGCTGGTCCATGAAGACGAAGCGGCTCTCCTCAAGATGAGCCATGCTCAGCTGTGTGTAACTGCGCGAGGATGAGAGGAAAATGGCATCGACGTTGCGCTCCAGCAGCTGCCTGATGGACTGCTCCTCCAATTCGGGGTCGCTGCGCACGTTCATGAAGAGGACCGAGTACCCCCGCCGCATGGCCACCGTCTGCAGCTCGTCGTAGATGCCGGCGCTGAAGGGGTTGGACGAATCCGGCACGATGACGCCCAGCATCTTGGAATACCCGGTGCGCAGGGCACGCGCCGTGGGGTTGGGGTGGTAGTTCAGCAGCTTCGCCGCCTCGCGCACCCGCTTGGATGTGTCCGGGGCCACTGCCCTGGGTCCGTTGTTGAAGACGTAGCTGACCACCGCCGTGGAGACGTTGGCCAGCTTGGCCACATCCGTGCGTGTGGCCCTTCTGCGTTGTCGGAGTTTCTTATTGTTTGCAGCCATCAGAGCTCGATCCCATCTGCCTATTCACCAGTCTCAATTCATGCTACCCGGAATATAGAATCTACTCGAATTGATATTGTTTTCAAACTCCGTTCTACACCGCTATTGACCTGTCCGCATATGCCTGGCTATAGCTGGAAAATCAAGGGAAATGGCACCAAATTTCCAACCGTTGCGAACGCCCTTGTCTTCAAAAGCAGCTGTTCAGACAACCAGCATCAGATATTTGACAGATGAATCTACTCGTGTATATTAAGAATCACGAATGAGTTCCGGTGCTCTTGGAACGTGTTCGGCAAAGAAGCAACCTACGAAGGAGTGGTTGATGAATAGGATCAAGACGGTGGCGGCGGTCGGCATCTGCTGCGCTATGGCAATAACCTCATTGGCTGCCTGCGGCTCTTCCTCCTCCGGGGGCAAGAAAACCGTGGAATTCATGACCATGCAGTCAACGGGGACCCCCCAGCTCAAGGCTCTTCAGGGTCTGGGCAAGAAGTTCGAAGAAAAGAATCCGGACATCACCATCAAGATGGTTCCGGGCACCAACAACAACGAGAACGACATCAAGGTTCGCCTGGCGGGCCACAATCCTCCGGACATCTGGAACACCCACGGCTGGTCGCGCGACCGGTACGGCAACTTCCTGGAGCCGCTGCAGAACAGGCCCTGGGCCAAGCGGCTCAAGCCGATAGGCAACGAGGTATTCAAGACCAAGGACGGCAAGTTCTACGCCCTGCCCGCCGACATCCAGGTGTCGGGCATCATGTACAACCAGACGGTCCTGGATGCGGTCGGCATCGATCCCAAGTCCATCGACACCTGGGACGCCTTTGAGCAGGCCTGCACGAAGCTGAAGGCCGCCGGATACACCCCGCTCATCTCCTCCAACAAGGACGCAGGCCCCAACGGGGATCTTGCCGACTACATGCTTCCGGGCATGTATGACGAAAGCCAGCTCAAGGATCTTTCCAAGGGCAAGTTCGATACCGCAGTCTACGAGAAGTACACCACCAGGGTGGCCAAGTGGGCCAAGGACGGCTGGTTCAATGTGGACTACACCTCCGCCTCCCAGGATGACATCTCCAGGCTGATGGCCCAGGACAAGGTCGGCTTCTCCTTCCGCGCCAACGGCAGCTCCCAGCTGATCCAGTCCTACAACCCCAACGTCAAGCTGGGCATGATGCCGGTTCCCGCCGAGGTCGGCAAGCCCTACTTCTCCACCGGCGAGGACACTCTGACCTTCGGCGTCTCCAAGACCAGCAAGAACAAGGATGCGGCGCTGAAGTTCATCGACTTCATGGCTGAGCCTGAAAACCTGCAGAAGCTGGTCGACGTGAGCATGAACGATTCGGCTCTGACCGGCGTCAAGTCCGCTCTGGGGCAGTTCGAGCCGACCTACAACTACTGGGTGAACGAGAAGAAGACCAAGCTGGTCCCCTTCTTCGACCGCAAGTACCTGCCCAACGGCATGTACAACACCTTGGCCAAGTCCACCGACGGTCTGCTGACCGGTCAGCTGACTGCACAGGCCGCTGCAGATCAGGTCAAGACCTCCTTCAACAGCCTGTATGGCCAGAAGTCTTCCTGATTAGTCGACCAAGAGGAGTCGAGTCATGACAGATAGTCGCTCAGGGGCGATTCCTTCGCAGGACACCCAATCCGGATCACCGTTACATGGGGATGGCAGGAATGCATCCGTTGGCCACGGCAGGGGTCCCTCCCCGCGTCGTCGCCGCTTCAGGGGTGCCTCGATCAATCTCTTCTATCTTCCTGCCGTCATCCTCCTGGTGGTCTTCATCATCTATCCGCTCCTGTCGGGGATCGGGCTTTCTCTGACCAACTGGGACGGGTACAACGACGCCAAATCCTTCGTGGGGCTGGCCAACTACAAGCAGATGCTGACTGACACCAACTTCAAGCAGGTGGTCATCAACACCTTCATCTACGGCATCGGCAGCACAGTGCTCCAGCAGATCCTGGGCTTGGCTCTGGCGCTGCTGCTGAACGCCAAGATCAAGGGGCGCACCCTGATCAGGGCCATCATCTACCTGCCCGCCCTGGTGGCCCCGGTCATCATGGGCATCATGTACTACTTCGTCTTCCAGTACCAGCAGGGCGCGCTGAACGCCGTCATGACGGCACTGGGTCTGCACAAGGTGGCCTGGTTCAACAATGCGGGGTTCTCGGTCTGCATCATCGTGCTGGTGAATTCCATCCAGTTCGTCGGCGTCTCCATGATCATCTACCTGGCCGGTCTGCAGACCATGGACCAGGAGGTTGTCGAGGCCGCCGAGGTCGATGGGGCATCCGGCTGGAAGAAGTTCTGGAACATCACCCTGCCGCTCCTGTCGCCCGCCTTCACGACCAGCGTGGTGCTGAACCTGATCGGAGGACTGAAGCTCTACGACATGGTCAAGGTGCTGACAGGCGGCGGCCCCGGGTATGCCACCAACTCCATCTCGACCTATATCGGCACGATCTACTTCGACAACCAGGCGGCCGGGTATGCCTCGGCCATCGGGGTCTTCCTCTTCGTCCTGATTGCCATCGTGACCTGGCTGGTCAACAAGGGACTGGCCAAGCTGGATTGGGAGGCCTGACATGGCTAGCAAGAACAAGAATGCGATGACCCCTGCCGAGCGGTCATACCAGCGTGGGCGCTGGGCCATCTACCTCTTCCTGGTCATCGTCTGCCTCTGCCAGCTCCTGCCCTTCTACCTGGCGATCACCACCTCGCTCAAGCCCTCGGATGATCTGAGCTCGGCTCTGAGCATGCGCACCCACGACATGGCATGGTCCAACTGGACCGAGGCCGTCAATGAGGGCGGCATCCTCAAATCCGTGCTCAACAGCGTGGTGGTGACCGTGGGGACGACGGCTCTGGTCTGCGTCCTGGGAGCGGCAGCGGCCTACCCCCTGGCTCGTCGTCTGACCCGGTTCAACAAGCTGGTCTCGGCCTTCATCCTCTCCATGATGATGATTCCGCCCCTGAGCATTCTGGTCCCCCTCTACTCCTTCCTGGTGAAGATCGGCGGGGTGAACAACTACTGGGGCATCATCGCGGTGCTGACGGCCACCAACCTGCCTCTGTCGGTCTTCCTCTACACGGCCTTCATCAAGGCCATACCCCCGGCGATTGACGAGGCCGGCGAGCTGGACGGAGCCAACAAGCTCCAGGTCTTCATGCGCCTGGTCCTGCCCATGCTCAAGCCGGTGACGGCGACCGTGGTCATCATGACCGGCTCGACAGTATGGAACGACTACGCCCTGTCCAGCTACATCCTGACCGACCCCTCGGCCCAGACCATCGCTCCTCGCGTGGCCTCCTTCTTCTCGGCCAATACCAACAATCTGGGCGTCGCTGCAGCGGCATCCCTGATTGCGGCAGCCCCCATGGTGGTCGCCTACATGTTCCTGCAAAAGTACTTCATTGCAGGGATGGTGGCCGGAGCAGTCAAGTAGTCTATCAATCAGGAGCCGCCCAACTGCAGTGGGCTGGGCGGCTCACTGGTTCATCAAGCATCGTTGTTTTGCACATTTGTGCCGTAGTTACTAAAGGATTTTTCATGCTCTTTCCACAGCCGGTCCATTCTGATCAGCCACTCACCTATATGGCCCTGGGGTCCATTACGCCGGGTGCCGATATTCCTGACATCAGGGGGTTCTATGCAGGCCCCGACCTGGATGGCTTGGAACAGACCCCCGCCTGGACCTCGACCCATTCGCCCCTGCTGCTGGAGCATGCACAGAACACCTACCTGCATCCGGGCCTGACCGGGCATCGGATCGCCCAAGGCCCCGAGGGCATCCAGGTCGGGCGTTCCTGGTCGCCCCGTTTCCTGGTGGAAGGTCAGACCGAGCAGACCGCCGACTCGCTGACCATCAAGGCCCGTGACGAGGATGCCCAGCTTGGGTTGGAGACCAGGGTGGAGGCCATGGCCGGCGGTTCCCTGCGGATTCGCCACACCCTGCGCAACCTGGGTGCCGACCCCTTCCTGCTGGAGGGTCTGGAGGTCCGCCTGCCCCTGGACGACCAGCAGACCCAGATTCTGGACTTCGCCGGCAGGCACGAGCGTGAACGCAGCCCCCAGCGCCATGACTTGGCCGACGGGGCCTGGGTGCGTGAGTTCCGCTGGGGCCGCACCGGCTTCGAGGGGCCCGTGGTCATGGTGGGCACCCCCGGCTTCGACTTCCATCACGGCAGGGTGCTCTGTGTTCAGCCGGCCTGGAGCGGGAACACCGTGCTCCGGGTGGACCGGAACAGCGCCACCCCGGCCGGCGTCAGCGCTGGCGAACTCCTCCTGCCCGGCGAAGTGGTCCTGGACCAGGGCCAGGAGTACAGCACGCCCTGGATCGTGGTCACGGCCTCCGACCATGGCATGGATCCGATCATGAACAGCCTGCACGCCTGGGAGCGCACCCTGCCCGAGCATCCCCAAGAGCAACCGGTCATCCTGAACGTCTGGGAGGCCATCACCTTCAACCACGACTTCGACACCCTGCGCGACCTGGCCGACCGGGCCGCACGCATCGGGGTGGAGCGCCTTGTTCTGGATGACGGCTGGTTCCATCTGCGCCGGGACGACACGGCTGGTCTGGGCGACTGGTGGGTGGACCCTGCGGTATGGCCCCAGGGCCTGGAGCCATTAGTTGATTATGTCCACAAACTGGGGATGCAGTTCGGCCTCTGGTTCGAGCCGGAGATGATCAACCCTGATTCGGATGCCTTCCGCGACCACCCTGAGTGGGTCATGAGGGCATCCTCCAGAAACCCGGAGCTGCAGCGCAATCAGCTGGTCCTGGACCTGACCAACCCCCAGGCCTTCAACCACGTGCTCGAGGCGATGACCCGAGTCCTGGAGTCCTGCCACATCGACTACGTCAAGTGGGACCACAACCGCGATCTGCTTGAGGCCGGTTCCCAGGCCCACGGCGGAGCGCCGGCCATCCACGAGCAGACCCTGGCCTACTATCGCCTGCTGGACACTCTCCGCGCTCGCTTCCCCAAGGTGGAGTGGGAGTCCTGCGCCTCGGGCGGCGGCCGCATCGACCTGGGCGTGATCGAGAAGATCCGCCGCTTCTGGAACTCCGACATGACCGATGCCCTGAGCAGGCAGCTGATCCAGCGCTGGACCGAGCAGACCGTGGCCCCCGAGTACATCGGCGCCCACATCTCCCAGCCCTCCTCCCAGCAGACCGGCAGAACCTATAGCCTGGATTTCCGGGCGGCCACGGCCGTCTTCGGGTCCATGGGCATCGAGTGGGACATCCGCCAGGCCAGCGAGGAGGATCTAGAGCGGCTCAAGGAATGGATCGCCTGGTACAAGGCCAACCGGGGCTTCCTCCACTCCGGCCGTGTGGTTCGCCTGGACCTGGCCGACCCCTCGGTCCTGGCCCATGGCGTGGTGGCCCCCGACCGCAGCCGTGCCATCCTGGCCCACGTCCAGTTGGACGAATCCCTGCATAATCGTGGTGTTTATCTACGTATTCCCGGCCTGGACCCCAAGGCCCGGTATCGGCTGGCCTGGACCGGTCCCGCCAAGCCCAGGGCCTCGCTGGAGCACCTGGATCCGACGGGTCCGCTGGGCACCGCTGAGGTCACCGGCACCTATCTGGAGCGCGTGGGCATCCGCATACCCCGCTGCCAGCCCGAGACCATCCGCCTGATCGACCTGGTCCGGGTCTGACCCGCCGCCATCTGCCACACCACAGGGATGAAGGAGCACTGCATCATGAACCCAACCAGCCTCAGCCTGGGAGAGCCGGACTGGATCACGCTGACCACCGATGCCGATAGGGAGACAGCGCCCGCAGGCAGGCCTTTCCACGCAGCCCCCGATGCGAGGGTCAGCCTCAAGGGCGAATCCGCTCTGACGGTCAGCCTGACCGCCGGCTCCACCCCCATCCGGTCCCTGGCCCTGCGCTGGACCAGGCCCATGGCCGCCGACGACCTCTACCTGGGCGACGTCTGGGAGCGTGGCTACGGCCGCATGGGTTTCCAGACCATGCGCGCCAACCGGTTCATGCCCTGGTACTTCCTGGCGGCAGGTCAGGAGCAGGCCCAGGGGTACGGGGTGGCCACCGGTGCCAACGCCTTCTGCTTCTGGCAGGTCGATACGGCCGGCATCACCCTCTTCCTGGACCTGCGCAACGGCGGCAGTGGCCTGGTGCTGGACGGGCGGCAGCTTGAAGCGGCCACCATCATCTGCCTGCAATATCCGCTCCAGGAGCGGGCTGGCGGTCCGGTCTTTGCTGTGGCCAGTGACTTCTGCTCCCGGATCAGCCGCAAGGGCCTTATGCCCCCTGAGCCGGTCTACGGGAGCAATAACTGGTACTACGCCTACGGGGACTCCAGCCGTTCCCGGATTCTTGCCGATGCCGAGTACCTGGCCGACCTGACCCAGGGCAACGCCAACCGCCCCACCATGGTTGTGGACGACGGCTGGCAGGACCACCACCGGCTTGAGGACTACAACGGCGGCCCCTGGCGGCGTGGCAACCAGAAGTTCGGCGACATGGGCGCCCTGGCCGACCAGATCAAGGCCATGGGCATCAAGCCCGGCATCTGGTACCGCCCGCTTCTCAACGAAGACGAGGCCATTGCCGACCAGTTCAGGCTCCCGCACAACGGATGCCTGGACCCCTCGAACCCGCAGGCCCTGGACTACATCCGCCAGGACGTCGCCCAGCTGGGGGAGTGGGGCTACCAGCTGGTCAAGCATGATTTCAGCACCTTCGACCTGCTGGGCAGGTGGGGCTTCCAGATGAACCCCTGGCCCAGCCCGGACGGCTGGCACTTCTACGACCGGAGCCTGACCAGCGCCCAGGTGGTCAAGCAGCTCTACCGGGCCATCTTCGAGCAGGCCACCAAGACCGGGATGCTGGTTCAGGGGTGCAACGTGGTCGGTCACCTGGGCGTCGGCTTCATGCAGATCAACCGGACCGGCGATGACACCAGCGGCCTGCAGTGGGAGCGGACCAGGCAGATCGGGGTCAACACCCTGGCCTTCCGCCTGCCCCAGCACGGAAGTTTCTACGCCACCGACGCCGACTGCGTGGGCATATCCGACTCAATCGACTGGGAGCTCAACCGCCAGTGGATGGATCTCTTGGCGCGGACCGGCACCCCGCTCTTCTTCTCAGCCCGCCCCGGCAGCCTGACCGCCGGCCAGGAGGACCAGCTCAGGCAGGCGCTGGCCCTGGCCTCGACCGGTGGCGCCCATGCCATTCCGTCGGACTGGCTGGTCAACGACTGCCCTGAGATCTGGACTGACGACGGCGGCACCCGCCGATACTCCTGGTATCAGCCGACTGGCCTGGAGTTCGCGGACAAGCCCGAGCGTTACGACGGGTATCTTTCCGCCGTTTAGAAGTAGATGGCGACCGTGCTCGGTTGGGATGGGCACAGCCGCCAGTTCGCCGGATTGCAGTGATGGGAACCCGGCCTTACTCGTGCGAAGTACAGTGGGGAATATTCGATAATGCCATTTACAGAGCCTCCCAAGAACTCTGCCGACTGTCTCCCCAACAGACGGTGCATGTCATCCGTTTCTGCGTCTTTGTCCAGTTGATACAACCTTATCATCGCGCAATGACTATGACAGCCTGATCCAGTGTCGGCGGAACTTATGGTTGACGGAATGAGTAAACAGCGGCCAGGCTGACTGGGGTTGTATGCCCGTGGCCAGCTTGGCCGTGTTTCCCTCTCTCCCAGGCGGGGTCGGGGGCGTGCATGCCTGCCCTCGGCTTCCGCCTGCAGAAGTGTGGTGGGGGCGCGGGAGGGAAGTGTCGGCTCTCTTGGGGT
>NZ_JASTZY010000007.1:0-81577 GCF_032193695.1 Bifidobacterium sp. H6bp9 | reverse complement strand
GACTTGTACGGCTTGCAGTCCTTTGCTCGTGTCAGTGGGGTTGGCGGGGTCGCGCACGCGCACAGGAACCAATGAATTGCTGGTGGTGTTGTTGCCGAGCTGGCCATAGCCGTTGTATCCCCAGGCGTATGCGTATCCGTCGCTGCCTACGGCCAGCGAATGAGCGTATCCGGCGCTGACCTGTACGTAGGTGAAATCTGCGGGCTTGCCTTCAGGCTTCTTCACCATGGCCGGCGTATTCCGGCTGAAGCTGGTCCCGTCGCCGAGCTGGCCATCGCCGTTCTTTCCCCAGGCGTAGGTGTTCCCGTCGCTGCCCACGGCCAGCGAATAACCGTATCCGGCGCTGACCTGTACGGCTTGCAGTCCTTTGTTCGTGTCAGTGGGGTTGGCGGGGTCGCGCACGCGCACAGGAACAGTCGAATGCACATAGGAACCGCTGGTGTTGTTGCCGAGCTGTCCATTGCTGTTGCTTCCCCAGGCGTACGCGTATCCGTCGCTGCCTATGGCCAGCGAATAAGTGTATCCGGCGCTGACCTGTACGTAGGTGAAATCCGCAGGCGCGTCTGCCGGCTTCTTCACCATGGCCGGCGTAAGACTAGTAGCGTACGACTGGTTGTTGCCGAGCTGTCCACTGCTGTTGCTTCCCCAGGAGTATGCGTTCCCGTCGCTGCCCAGGGCCAGTGAATGGTCGGTTCCGGCGCTGACCTGTACGTAGGTGAAATCCGCAGGCGCGCCTGCAGGCTTCCCCACCATGACCGGCGTGGTCCGCATGGTTTGCGTCCCGTCGCCGAGCTGGCCATTGCCGTTGGATCCCCAGGCGTAGGCGTTGCCGTCGCTTCCCACTGCCAAGGAAGAATCGCCGTTTGTTGATGCGCTGATCTGGTTGAATCTGATGCCGCGGCTGGCGTTGTCGGGCGGGGTGATGGTGGCGGGTTCCCTGCCCAGCTGGCTGCCCTTATCGGGGCTGATGCTCCACTTGGTGTTCCGGCTTGCCGGCGACCAGTGGGCGGTCAGGGTCAGGTCCTTGGTGACGGGCCTGCTGAAATCGTAGGCGACCTGGTTGATGAACCATCCGTCGAACAGGAAGCCTTGGCGCGACGGATCGGGGGAGGGCCTCTTCACCCTGCTGTTCGGGGTGGTGAAACTCTGGTCTGCTGGTTCGGGTTCCCCCCCGCCCGTGTCGAAGTGGACTGTGAGCGTGGACCTTGGTTCGGCGGCTCGTGTCAGTGGCTGGTCGACTGTGTAGGTGAGGCTTCTGGTGAAGGGTTGGCCGTCCTGCCTGCCGGTGATGGTGATGGCGGCTGGTCCCGGCTTGCGGGCGGGCATGTCCGCCTGCCATGAGCCGTTGTTCTTGCTGAGTTTCAATGCTTGGCTGTCCAGGCTGGCTGATTCCAGGGTGGGCGCTGTGGTGGTGTCGAGTCTGGCCGGTTTGCCGGGCTGGCCCTGCCCGTCCAAGCTCCACGTGAACACATCACCCTGCCTGCTGATGGCGGTGATCCTGCTGCCGGCAGCGGTGGCCTGCGTGTAGGCCTGTCCCTTGTTGTCTGCGCGCTCGGGTGTATCTCCGAGCTTCCAGATCCAGAGGCAGCCATCCTTGTCGGTAATCATGGCCTGGTCCTTGTTGCTGGCGATACTGCTGGCTTTTATGCCTTCCGGAAGCCCAGCGGCTATGATGCCGGCCTTGCCGTCATCCATGTAATAGGCCTGCCCGTCCGCTTCCAAGAGGAGGAACCCTTGGTTGAGAGCTTGGACTTGGATGATATGCATGTCCGGGTCATGACTGATGCGCGTGGTCTTGGCTTTTCCTGTGCTGGCTGTGTCCCAAGTCCAGGCTTGCCCGTCTGTGTCCAGGACGAGGGTACGGTTGCTGGAGCCGACGGCGGTGACGGCCTGTGTTTTCCCGGGCAGCCTGATCGTTGCTTGTTCGGGGGGCTTCGGGTTCAGTTTCTGGCTGCCTGTCAGGCTGGCTTGGAAGGCGTGGATCCGACCTTGCTGGTCCACTGCTAGAAGCCGATCATCGTTCATGCTGATGCTAGTGAATTTAGTGTTCTGGCCGGTGTCGAGAATGCTGGGCGCGGGCTGTTGGCTGGTCCAGGTGTATATCTGCTGGTCGGGTCCGAGCGCGGCCTGCCAACGGCTGCCGGCTGCCGTCTGCAGGTAGTGGAACCCTTCGGGAGCCTGGACGGGGAAGGGCACCTGTTTGGGTGTGCCGTTTTGCATCGATGTGTAGATGCGGCCGTCGCCGGTCAGGCTCACAATCTGGTCTCCTCCGGCTTGGACACTGACGTAGTAAGGTTCCTGCCTGTCGGGCGGGCTGATGGTCAGGACGGTTCCGGAGGCGGGCCCGTGGTCCGGGCTCAGCGTCCAGTCCGTGGTCTCCGACCAGTGTGCTTTCAGGGTCGTGTCCTGGAGGATAGGCATCTGGAAGTCGAAGGGCTGGCCGTCATATGTCCATCCGTCGAAGCGGAAGCCTTGACGTTGCGGGTTCTGTTGCAGGGGAGTGGCGAGGGTGCCGGTTTTCACGGTTGACTGAGTGGTCTTGCTGCCGTCGTCGGGGTCGAAGCACACTGTATGCGAAGCCTTATCATCTGTCTTTTCGGCTGATTTAACCGGAGCGGAGTCTGTACTGCCGGTTGTTCCCGTCGTCGATGACGGGGTGTCCGGACTTGCTGTTGGGTTTAATGGTGTGGTGGCTTGTATCGGTGAGGGAGACGGCAGTGGTGTGCTGGTTGCGTTGCTGGAGGAAATGCCGGGGGTTTCGTCAGCTACGCGAGGGGTCTGACGACCCCCCCCCCCCGGTGAGTATGGGAGCGTCCGCCTGGGCGGATGCGACGCCCAGTCCTGCCAGCAGGCTTAGCAGGACGGTCGTCATCGCCATGATGCGACGCAGACGGGAAATCAGATGCATGAAACCAAAACCCCTTCACCAAACACCAAGCGGAATCAACACCGCATGCCTATTCAAAATTCTACCTGTCGGAAAGCTGCCCATTGCTCAATATCAGTCCGTGCAACAGATTGCACGAGCTGGAACAAAAGCCAGTCGTTTTCTCGACATCCCCCGCTTTTCACCCTACCACCCAGTCAGAAAACAACACACGACCACATCAAAGGCACTTGAATACGGCGAGGCCCCGCCTCCTGCTATCTGCAAGAGAACGGGGTCTCATCCTTAAACCGTCAAGCGAGGATCAGCCGGTGTTCTGCAGGCCGGCGGCGACTCCCGAAACGGTGCAGAGGATCAGGTAGATGAAGTCGGCCTGTTGGCTCTTGCTGAGCTCCTCCTTGTCGTTGCGACGACGCAGGGCCCGCAGGGCGCGCACCTGAGTCACCGACAGGGCGTCCACATATGGAGAGCGGATCCGGATGGCCTGGCCCAGCACGTGGCGGTGCTGCAGGGGCCACTCGTCGCCCACGATCTGCAGAACCCACTTGCGGGTCAGCTCCATCTCCGAGAGGACCTTCTGGCTCAGGTCATCCCGGTCGCCCAGGGAGAGGTACATCTTGGCGATGCGCTCGTCGGTCTTGGCCAGGCTCATCTCGATGTTGTCGATGAAGGTGCTGAAGAGCGGCCATTCCTCGTAGGCCTGACGCAGGGTCTCCAGGTCGCCGAACTTCTCGCAGGCGGTGCCCAGGCCGTACCAGGCGGCCAGGTTGATGCGGGCCTGCGCCCAGGAGAAGACCCAGGGTATGGTCCGCAGATCGTCCAGGGACTTGGCGCCCAGGCCGCGCTTGGCGGGCCGGGAGCCGATGGGCAGCAGGCCGATCTCGTTCAGGGGCGTCACGATGGAGAACCAGGGGGCGAAGTCCGGCGTGTGCAGCAGGTCCAGGAAGCGCTCGTGGGCGGCCTGGTCCAGCTTGTCGGCCATGTCCGCGTACTTCTCGGTCATGGTGGTGTTGCGCTCCTCCACGCTGGGCGCGGACTGGAGCAGGGTGGCCGCAGCCACGGACTCGATGTGGCGGATGGCCAGGACCGGGTTGCCGTAGCGGGCGAAGATGACCTCGCCCTGTTCGGTCAGCTTGAACCGGCAGTTGACCGAGCCCACAGGCTGGGCCAGCACAGCACGGTTGGCAGGGCCGCCGCCACGGCCTACGGCGCCGCCGCGTCCGTGGAAGAGGGTCAGGTCGATGCCATGGCTCTCGGCCCACTTGGCGATGCGCTCCTGGGCGGAGTGCAGGGCCAGGGTCGCCGAGACGGGTCCGGCATCCTTGGAGGAGTCGGAGTAGCCCAGCATGACCTCCATCTTGTTGCCGGTCTCCTTGAGCCGGGCCTGGACCTCGGGGATCTTGATGATCTCCTCCAGCACGTCCACCGAGTTCTGCAGGTCCTCCAGCTGTTCGAACAGGGGGATCACGTCGATGACCGGCACGTCCTCGGCATGCTCGAAGGCCAGGCGGTTGAGCTCGTAGACGTCCTTGACGTTCTGCGCCGACTTGGTGAAGGAGATGATGTAGCGGCGGGCGGCCTTCTGGCCGTTGCGCTTCTGGATGGCTCCCAGGGCCCGGAAGGTGTCGAGCACCTCGTGGGTCATGGGCTGCAGCTCGCCGCGCTCGCCGTGCAGGCCGTGCTCGCGGATGTCCTCCAGGGCGCGGGCGTGGACCAGGGAGTGCTGGCGGAACTCCATCTCGACCATGTGGAAGCCGAAGGTCTGGGCCTGCCAGATCAGATCCTGCAGGGGTCCGTAGGCCTGACGGGCCGCGCCCGCCTTGGCCAGGGAGTCCTGGACCACGCGCAGGTCGGCGATGAAGTCGTCGCAGTCGGCATACATGAGGTCGGCGTCACGCTGGATGGTGGCCTGCAGGCGGTCGGCGATGACCAGGACCACGGCCCGGTGCAGCTCGTTGTGCGAGATGGTGGTGGCCCGGTCGGTCAGGCGTTCGCTCATCTCCTTCTGGTGGCTCCACAGGCTCCTCAGCTCGGGGCTGGGGGGCGTGGTGGTCACCTCCATGGTCATGTTGCGGCCCACGGTGGTGGTGGCCTTGACCAGCGCCTTGAGCATGTGGTCGGAGAACTTGCGGGCCACCTTGCGCGAGACCTTGGCGGTCACATTGGGGTTGCCGTCGCGGTCGGAGCCGATCCAGCTGCCCGGGTGGAAGAAGGCGGGGCAGACGGGCTTGACCATGCCGGCCTTCTTGCCCAGCATCCAGTCGTCGAAGCGGCGGTAGACCTTGGGAATGGTCTCGAAGAGCGTGGCGTCGAAGATGTCCAGAATGGTGTTGGCTTCCTCGACGGGCGTCGGCTTCTTGGCTGCGATGGGCGAGGTGCGGAAGAGGGCGTCGATCTCGTTGTGCAGCAGACGCTCGTTCTCCTCCAGCTCGGAGCCGCCCAGACCGCGGCGGACGGCCAGCAGGTTGGCGATGCGCCGGATCTTG
This sequence comes from Bifidobacterium sp. H6bp9, assembly GCF_032193695.1. Lineage (NCBI taxonomy): Bacteria > Bacillati > Actinomycetota > Actinomycetes > Bifidobacteriales > Bifidobacteriaceae > Bifidobacterium > Bifidobacterium sp. H6bp9. Next base: position 76,204 of record NZ_JASTZY010000007.1, on the reverse strand, counting down.
CCCTCCACGGCCTTGCGCCTCGCCTCGGTGGGGTGGGCGGTGAAGACGGGGTGGAACTCCAGCTTCTCCAGCAGCTCCGAGGCCTTGGCCGGGCCCATCTCCTGAAGCAGCTGGCTGTAGGCGCTGGTCATCTCGTTGATGGGGTCGGTGCCCTTGACTTTGAGGTCCACCTTGCCCTCGCGCTCATGCAGGACCTTCACCCGGTAGTTCTCCTCGCAGAGGTTGGCCAGGTGGAAGTAGGTGGTCAGGGCGCGGGCCAGCAGCTGGGAATCCTTGACTGAGGTGTCGTCGATCAGGGCCACGGCCTTGGACAGGCCGTCCTCGTCGGGCACGGGGTCCGAGGGGTGGCGGTTGAAGTGCTCGGCGCTGGCCGTCATCACGTCCTCGCGCAGGGAGTCGAAGCGCTTGAGCAGCTGTTGATCGAATTCCCCCAACGCATCCCTGAGCAGCCGCAGGCACAAGGCCATGTCCTCATCCAACGATTGAGGCAGCCTGCGTTCCTCCGGCCCCTTGGTCCCGGTGCCGGATGTGACCAGGGTCGCATCGGCAGCCGTGATTTGCTGATTACTGTCTGTCATCAGTCCTCCTTGTCGAATCGCAGGTTGCCCGGTCTTCGACCATTCCACGGCTCCTCCGCGGTTATTGGTGGTCGGCGTTGCAGGCCCACAGCCTTCGGTTCGATGGCTCGCGGCCCATTCTAGGACGCTTTAGGGTCGAATACGTTTCATGGTCCCGTGCGGCGGTGCAAGGGCACGTGACCCGGGTGGAGTATGAATGTGGGTGTGAAATTCAAGAGCAGGAGTTCCAAGGACGGCTATCGCGGCAGGACCGCAGCCGAGGTCAGACGGGTCAGCAAGTACCACACCCACTCCATTCCGCTGGACATGGAGGACATTGAACGCGATTACGACAAACCCATCGTCGAGGCCTGCATCGCGGCCAAGACCAGCCTGATTGTGCGGGTGGGCATGCTGGAGCTGGGGGCCGGCACGGGAAGCTTCCGTGTGCGCGAGATGATGCACAGGATTGCCTACCCCATGGGCGTGCATGTGCGGGCCGACGTGAACCTGACCGACATCGAGGCCACCTGCACGGATGGCGTGTCTCGGATCACCGAGGTGGTGGACCTGCCCACCACCGGGGTCAACACCGAGCGGATCTGGCTGCTGGAGCACTTCGCGGACTGGCTCAGCGTCAAGTGCGGGCAGGCGGGGACCTACCACGCCATGACGGTGGTCTCCCGGGAGCTGGTGGACAACCTGGACGAGCCGAACGTCTATGCGGCGGCCCGCAAGGCGGTCAAGGAGGTGCTGGCCCAGGACCAGGATGCGGCCAAGGCGCTCAAGGATGCGGTGGCCACCGCCGTACACAACGAGGACGAGATCAGCCAGAACCGGATCGATGCGGCGGCCATAGACACCAGAACGGCCGCCGGACTGGGCACCGTAGGCTCCACGCCTCGGCCGGAGGATTCCAAGGATTCGGATTCGAGCGCCGCCGGTTCTGCAGCCACTGGACCGTCTGCAACCAGCCAAGGCCGCGGCTCTGAGGCTGGGCGGCCTGCCTCCTCTGACAAGTCCGCGTCCCCGGAGCCGCAGGCAACGGGTGGCATCACGGTCCGGCAGGCACATGAACGCCTGGACCTGATCGAGCGACGCAAGCCCCTCTACTCGCCCCTTTTCTCAGGCTTCGCCTCGGCCGTGGCCTGCGCAGCCTTCGTCTTCCTGCTGGGCGGCGGCCCCTACGACATGGCCGGAGCCTTCGTCGGCGCTGGCATAGGCCAGTGGGTGCGCCGTCAGATGCTGGGCAGGCGGATCAACCAGTTCTTCGCCACCGGGGTGGCGGTCATCATCGCCGCCCTGGCTTGTGTCGGCACGCTGAGGCTGGTGGGCATCTTCGACCCGGTGGCCCTCAGGCACGACACGGCTTACATCGGCGCCATCCTCTTCGTCATTCCAGGCTTCCCCCTGGTCACCGGCGGCCTGGACATCGCCAAGCTGGACTTCCCCTCGGGGGTGCAGCGCATCACCTACGCCTTCTCGATCATCCTGGTGGCCACGCTGGGCGGATGGGCCGTGGCGCGGATGGTCATGCTCAACCCCCAGGGCTTTGAACCCATGAACCTGAGCCCCTGGCTGATGGCCGGCCTGCGCTTGATTGCGGCCTTCTGCGGGGTCTGGGGCTTCTCGGTCCTCTTCAATTCACCCCAGCGCATGGCCCTGGTGGCTGCCGTCATCGGCGCTCTGACCGACACGATGCGCCTGGAGATGCAGGACCTGCTTCATGTCCCTCCGGAGATGGCCGCCTTTCTGGGCGCCTTCCTGGCCGGCATGCTGGCCACGGTCTGGCGCTCCTCGGTCCGTCACGGCCTGCTGCCGCCCCACCTGGGCTACCCACGAATCAGCCTGACCGTGCCCTCAATCGTCATCATGGTGCCTGGCCTGTATATGTACCGGGCCATGTTCTACCTGGGGCAGTTCAATACGCTCAACGCCCTGGACTGGGCCTTCCGGGCCTTCATGGTCATCATCTGCCTGCCCATCGGCCTGGTCACGGCCCGGGTGCTGACCGACCGCTCCTGGCGGTACGACGTCTAGTAGCGCATGCCCATGGCCGAGCGGACCTGATCAAGGGTCTCCTCGGCTATCTGGTTGGCACGCTTGTTGCCCTCGACCAGGATGTCGCGCACGGCGTCCATGTCCTTGGCCAGCTCGGCCCGGCGTTCGCGGTGGGGCGCCAGGAACTCGTTGACCGACTTGGTCACGTAGGCCTTGAGGGCGCCCGAGCCGGCATCGCCGATCTCCTCAGCGATGTCCTCGGGCTTCCGGTCGGTCACCAGGCCGGCCGTGGTCAGCAGGGCCGAGACCTGGGGGCGGTTCACAGGGTCGAAGGTGATTCTGCGCTCGGAGTCGGTGGGCGACTTGCGGATCAGCTTGGCCGTCTCCTCGGCGGTGGCGCCCAGCATGATGGAGTTGCCGTAGGACTTGCTCATCTTGCGGCCGTCCAGACCCGGAATCTCAGGGGTGTCGGACAGGATGGCGTCAGGCTCCGGGAAGACCGGGGCCTGGCCGGGGTAACGCTCGTCGAAGCGGCGGGCGATGGTCCGGGTCAGCTCCACATGCGGCAGGTTGTCCTTGCCGATGGGCACGACGTTGGCCTTGCAGAAGAGTATGTCGCAGGCCTGGTGGACCGGGTAGGTCAGCAGCAGGCCGGTCAGGGCGTGGCCGCTGGCCTCCATCTCGGCCTTGACGGTGGGGTTGCGGTGAAGCTCGGCCTCGGTCACCAGGGAGAGGAAGGGCAGCAGCAGCTGGTTCTCCGCAGGGGTGGACGAGTGGGTGAAGATCATGGTCTTCTTGGGGTCGATGCCCGCAGCCAGATAGTCCAGCACCAGGTTGAGCACGTTGTCGCGGATGTGCTCGGTGGTGTCCCGGTCGGTGATGACCTGGTAGTCGGCGATGACGATGTTGGTGTGCACGCCGCGATTCTGCATCTGGACGCGCTCGCGGATGGAGCCGAAGTAATGGCCCAGGTGGAGCCTGCCGGTCGGGCGGTCGCCGGTCAGCATGGTGTAGCGGCTCGGATTCTTGTCCAGCTCGGCCAGCACCTGGTCGGACCGATGCTTGGCGGCTCTGAAGCTGTCGCTGATTTCGTTGCCTGCCGCTGTGACTTCTCCCTGCATGGTCCCACCCTTGCCGTCGTGCCGAATGTCGTTCTGGGAATTGCTTTTATGGTAAAAGTCCGAGCCGACAAGATGCTCAGGTGGTACTCTCATAAATGATGCAAATTCACATTCAAGTTGCCTAAGTGCACGTTACCTGGCGAAGGGGGTCGGATGGGCCGCGGACGTCAGAAGGCTAAGCAGACGAAAATAGCCCGGAAGCTCAAATATCTGACAACGGACACGGATTACGACGAGCTGGCCAAAGAGCTCAGCAGCAAGGAACCCGGAACCAGGGGCAAGGATCCCTTCAAAATGGTTGAAGAGGAGTACTCCAAACCGGATTGGCGCAAATCGGGGGGCCAGGACCCCGAGGATTCCACGGACGATGATCTGGACGATTACGCCCGGTGGGCCGCCGAGGCTGCTGCCAAGGCCACCTCTGGCGAGATGCCGGCCACGCCCAAGCCCCACAAGCGCATACCCATTCCCGTGCCAAGCGCGCTCAAACACCACAAGGACAAGAAGACCGCAGCCAAGGGGTCCGCGAGCAAGTAGCCGGCCTCATACCAGCGGCAGCAGCTCGTGCAGATCGTCTCGCTCGCCCACGGCGCTGATATGCCCGGCTGCGGCTTCTTCGCTCCAGCTGGTGACGCCGGCGGCCAGCCGCAGCCAGACATCCGGGTCCAGTTCGATGACGTCGGGCGGGGTCAGGTTATGCGGGTCGGATGCCGGCCCGTCCAGAATCTTGACGGCCCCCCAAGGCGCCACCCTGACCTCTACGCCGGGGCCGGGGGCCTTGATCTCCAGCATGTGCAGGGAATAGCGGACTGCCATGGCCTTGCTGCGCCTGTCTGTTTGCGGGGCCACTGTCAGCCGGTCGCCCTCCGGGCCCAGATTATTCGCGGCATCCTTGGCCGCATCGCGCCAGGCCAGAAAATCCCGGCGGCCTTCTTCCATGTCTGCTTCCCGTATGGCACTCATGGCTCCATTGTGACGCGCCGCCCCAACAGGCGTGTCCAGCAGGCTGCAGTCAGGCCGAATTCAGGCATGAAAAAAGGAACCCGTTGCCCTCACGTCTTTGACGCTGGGTCGGATTCCTTCCCGACCGGAACGGTCAGGCCTGTGCGCCCGCTTGCAGAGGGGTCTCGGGATCCTCGGATCCCTTGTCCTCCTCATCCTTGGCCAGGCCCAGGTCGACTGGCGATGAGCTGTTCTCCCACGGCTCCTCCCAGGGATCGTAATCCGGGTTCTGCTGCTTGTATACGAACAGAGCGACAACGCCGGCCAGCAGCGTGCCGAAGAGCAGTGCAAAGAACTTCCAGCCGTTTGAAGATGAATTCTCCATGTTTGGCTCCTTTCGACGACTTTCGTCGGTCCTGCCCACTTCGACCGACCTAGTCAACATCCTAGTAGAAAGCGGCGAACTGTGGGGCGCATCGGTGCCATTGCGGCACGGAAACCGCACACCCCGGGCCGGATGGTCAGGTAAGGTAAGGTTCATGGTCAATGGCATGGGCACCGGTTTCGCAGGCGGAGGGAACGGTCGGGGGCCGCTGGGCTGGATCCGGCGGCACTGGGGTGACCATGCTCCGGTGGTGACCATAGCCATCACCCTGATCTGCATAGTGGCCTGGGTCATCCAGATGGCCCTGTACCTGCTGGCTCCGCTTCGCTACCAGCGGCTTTTGCTGGGCTACTGGGCCTTCGTGCCGATTACGGCCATTCATGAGCCCTGGATGTTCGTGACCAACATATTTCTGCACGCCACCAATGTCTCGCACATCCTCTTCAACATGATCACCCTCTGGGTTGTGGGGCCGGTGCTGGAAAATCTGATAGGGCATGGGCGTTTTCTGGCCCTCTATCTGATCAGCGGGCTGGGCGGAGACCTGGGGCTGATGGTCTATGCGGTCCTGGCGCCCAATGGATGGGGCACGTCGGCCATCGGGGCCTCGGGCGCGCTCTTCGGGCTCTTCGCCGCCATCCTGGTGGTCTACCGCCGTCTGGGGATCGACATCGTTTCCATGGTGGTCTGGATGGCCATCAACTTCTGCATGCCCCTGTTTGTGCCCGGCATCGCCTGGCAGGACCATGTGGGCGGATTCATAGTCGGCGGCCTCTTCATGCTGGCCCTGCTGCACATGGGCCGGCCTGGCTCGCGGGTGCATGGCCTGCTCTCCTGGCTGCTGCCCACGCTGATCTTCCTGGCGGCCCTGGTCCTGTTGGCTCTGGGCTGCAACATGGCCAACCCCATGCGTTGAAAATCAGCATCTGACTGCCGACTATGTCGTCTCCGCTTTGGGTCTCGTTATCGGTAAATGACATGGATGTCATCTATCCACATTTGTTGACAATCGTGTGGATAACCTGGGAATAAGTATCCAGAACTGGTGCATATATACCGGCAAAAAGTGGATAAGTGAAGGAAGAACCCAATCAGCAGAAGGGTTGTGGACGAGTGTATCAGACCGTCCACGAAGAATTCGGGCGATTGTGGATAACTTTGGCTCCAGTCTGGAGACAGTGGATGAAACAGGTGGAGCTGGGGGCTTGAATCCACACATGCCTGACGCTCAGGTGTGGATGGGTATAGGCGGGTACACAAAGAACCCCACAGCCGTGTCTGGACGGTTGCGGGGTTCCTGAAGAACACTGTGGCTGGATCAGTGCCACCACATGGTCATGAGGAAGCCGACCAGCAGAATGCCGAAGCCCACGGCCAGGTTCCAGTTGCCGATGCCGGGGATGGGGAAGACATTGCCCCGAGTGGAGGCGATGTAGTAGACCACGATCCAGATCAGGCCCACCACCATCAGCGTGACGAAGAGAGGCACGAACCAACGTGGATTGGCCTTGGTGCTCTTGATGGTGTCCTCCACGCGGCGGGTGTTCTCCTCCTGACGCTGCACGATGCGGCGCATCTGCGGGGTCATGTGCTTTTTGTCAACGTTCTGGTTGAGCACAGCCTCCACCTTGTCCATGGACAGGCCGTACTCCTCGTCCTCGGCGTCCTCGCCAGTGTCAGCGGTCTTGGCCTCGTCCACCGCCTGGTCCTCGTCATCATGGAGTTGATGCTCTGCCATGAGGTTATTCTCCTTCAGTAGATCTACTAAGCCATAGTAGCGGTTAGACTCGAACGTAATACTATCGCAGACGAGGATGAGGGTATGCCTATGACCAGACGGACGGGACGGCACGGTGCGCACAGGTCCCTGGTCGGCACAGTGTCCGTGGCTGTGGTGCTGGCCCTGGTCGGGTACATGCTGACCACCAACATCCGTGTCAACAGGACGGTCACGGTCACCTCGGACACGGCCGGGCTGGTGGAGGAGCGCCAGAACAAGGCTGCTGAGCTGCGCAAGGACATCAATGACATGAGCTCGCAGATCAACGCGCTGAAGACCCTTACCGACGACAAGGGCAGCTCGGACCAGTCCCGCGAGGACCCTGGCTCGGGCACGGTGCTCAAGGCCGTCCAGGGGCCGGGGCTGACGGTGACCCTCAACGATTCCCCGCTCTGGCAGCAGAAGGTGGGGTCGGACGGGTCGACGGCCAACATCAATGATTACGTCATCCACCAGCAGGATGTGGAGAGCGTGGTCAATGCGCTCTGGGCCGGGGGAGCCGAGTCCATGCGGATCCAGGATCAGCGGGTGCTGCCCACCACGGCCGTGCGATGCGTGGGCAATGTGCTGCTGCTGCACGGCCGAAAGTACTCGCCGCCATATAAGATTTCAGCCATAGGACCAGTCGACCGGATGACCAAGTCCCTGAATGCTTCGCCATCCATCCGCATTTACAAGGAGTACGTGAATACGGTAGGTCTGGGATGGAATGTCGAATCTTCGGACAATCTGAAATTCCCTGAGACGACGGCTGTCCTGCAGCCACTCCAGTACGCATCGCTAGATGAGAAGGCACGGTAAATGACGACAGAGGACTCGGAGAACGACAGGACGTCGGTCGATAAACCGGCGGATAAACCGGCGGATAAGCGGCGAACTTGGCTGGTGGGCATTGCGGAAATCGTAGGGGAGCTGCTGATTACCCTGGCCGTCATTTGCGCCCTCTATGTGGTCTGGCAGCTCTGGTGGACCGGCGTGCAGTCCGAGCATCAGCAGTTGCAGGCCCGGGCCTCGACCTCCTGGAGCAACCCGGGATCGGGCGACTCCCGCAAGGTGGCCAAGCCTCAGAAAGGGGCGCCGCCGGTACAGCCCAAGCAGGCCGCTGAGGGTGAACTGATGGCCCAGGCCTACATTCCTCGGTTTGGACAGCATTGGGAGCGCAATGTGGTTCAGGGCACGTCGCCCCGGGAGCTGGCCTACGCAGGACTGGGGCACTACCCCAATACGCAGATGCCGGGCGAGATGGGCAACGTGGCCATAGCCGGACACCGCGCTGGCTATGGTGAGCCGCTGGGCCATGTGGACGAGTTGCGAGTGGGCGATGCCATCGTCCTGCGCACCAAGGATTACTGGTACGTCTACCACTACACCCGGTACAAGATCGTCTCGCCTGAAGAGGTGAGCGTCATCGCCCCCAACCCTTATTCGCCCAGTGACGCTCCTGATCGGCGCATGATCACGCTGACCACCTGCGAGCCCAAATACACCACGGCCACCCATCGGTGGATCAGCTGGGGCGAATTCGGCTACTGGGCCAAGGTGTCCGACGGCGTGCCCAAGGAACTGCTGGGCGACCGTGGCAGCAATGTGGCCTTTGCAGACGACAAGGGCTCGGTCATGGCCAGGCTGGGTTCTCTGCAGCCGGTCTTCCTGGTTTTGGCAGCAGCCTATCTGATCATCTACCTGGCGGCACTGGCTGCCTGGCGTTACCCCCTGCTGCGGCAGATTCGCAAGGGCGAGAAGTCCCAGCCCATGATCAGCCTCTACGGCTGGCTGTTGCGGCACCAGTCCGGCATAGCCCCGATTCGATGGCTTCTGCTGATTCTGCTTCTGCTGGCGCTGGTCTGTGCCTTGATGGAGTGGGGCTTCCCATGGCTGGCCAGCAACGTGCCCATGCTCAGACAGATGTCCAACTATTCCACCTTCTGACCTAGGCGGCATAGGAAACGGCATAGGAAGAGCGGCGGGGCCGCAGGATCCAAGGTGATCCTGCGGCCCCGCCGCTTATTGATGCCATATCTTGCCGACTGCCGGAAGTGATTGCCCTAGTTTATCTAAGACACCACGGTGGCCATGGTCTGGAAGGCGCCGCTATATTCACCCGTACACATGCTGCCTGGCCTTATATGACCCAACTAAATGGCCCGGCGGCAAGACTGTGACCGCCGGGCCATAAGGTCAGTTGGTGGAGCTGATGGTGGTCACCGTGATGGGGGTGTTGTCGTCCACCCTGCTGCCTGCTCCGGGGCTTACTGCGGTCACCTTGTCTGTGTCTTTGCCGATGGAGGTGACCCTATCGGCGCTGACACCGCTGTTGGTCAGTTTCTGCCGGTAGCTACCCAAGGTCTCACCCTGGGAGAAGGGCGGAATGCGGATGGCCGTGGTCAGGGTGATGGTGTCCTTGGACTTGTCGAAGGAGGCGCCTGAGGTGGGATCCTGGCCGGTGACTTCAGCGTTGTCGTTGTTGGGGCCATTGACCTTGATATTGACCCCCTGGCCCAGCGTGCGCTTGGCCTCGCCCAGAGTCATACCGACGTAGTTGCCCAGCTGCATGCCGTTGCTGACGGTGACCGTGATCATGGCTCCCTGCTGGATGGATGACCCAGCGGCCGGATCGGTGTTTATGACCATATTCTTGGCCACGGTGTTGGAAGCCTGCTCCCGGATAGTGATGTTGAAGTGCAGACCCTGCAGGATCTTGGTCGCGTCGTCCTTGCTCTTGCCAGACAGATCAGGCACCTTTGTCATGCCTGAGGAGATGTAGATCAGGATGCTGGTTCCCTTGGCCACACTCTGGCCTGCGGCGGGATCCGTGCGGGTCACATGGTCCTTGGGCACGTCCTGGCTATCCTCCACCGAGGCGGCGGGGGAGACCTTGAATCCGGCCTTCTCCAGTGTTCTGCGGGCCTCCTGCTGGGTCTTGCCCTTGACGTCGGGGATGGCAGTGTCCTTGGGTCCGGAGGAGAACCAGACGGTCACTGTGGAACCCCTGGGAGCCATGCTTCCGCCTTTGGGGCTCTGCTTGGTGAAGGTCCCCTTGGGCTCGGCTGAGTCGTGGTCCTCCTTCTCCTGGTAGTGGAAGCCTGCTGCGGTCACCTTCTCGCGGGCAAGGATCCGTGACATCTGTGCGTTGATGGTGGGCACCTCGGCCATCTGATGATGGTTCCGGTTCACGACCGTCCAGAGTCCCAGTCCGGCAGCCACCAGAAGCAGGGCTCCCAGGACGGCGCCGATGATGATCTTCTTGCGACGTTTGGCCTTCTGCTGGGCCGTCTTGGTGGCCGTGCGATCAGCTGTGGCGACATCGGTGGCAGCAGCCGGGTTGAATGGATCCTGGACGGGATTGAAGGCCTGGGTGGCGGCCGTCTCCTCTTCGGTCAGCGGCATGGTGGCCGTTTCGGTCCCCTGCTCGGCATCCTTGCGGGCCTTGACGTTGGCCAGGTCGGTCAGCGGGTTGAAGGCGGCAGCCACCGGGGTTCCGCCGTTCATGAAGGCCAGGATGTCGCTCTTGAAGGCGGAGGCCGTGGCATACCGGTTCTGCCGGTCCTTGGCCATGGCCTTGGCGCAGATGGAATCCCACATCTTCGGCAGGCCGGGCACGATGCTGCTGGGCGGAGTGGCCACCTCGGTGACGTGCTGGTAGGCGATGGCCACGGCCGAATCCCCGTTGAAGGGCGGCCGTCCGGTCAGCATCTCGTAGAGGACGCAGCCGGCCGAGTAAAGGTCGGAGCGCATGTCCACGCTCTCGCCGCGGGCCTGCTCGGGGCTCAGATACTGGGCCGTGCCCACCACGCCCTGGGACTGGGTCATGGTGGCGGCAGAGTCGTCCATGGCCCGGGCGATGCCGAAGTCCATGACCTTGACGATGCCCTGCTCCGAGATCATGATGTTGCCGGGCTTGATGTCCCGGTGGATGACCCCCATGTGGTGGGAGTAGTCCAGGGCGCTCAGCATGCCCAGCATGACCTGCTCGCTGTCGCGCTGGCTCAGAGCGCCGTTCTCCTTGAGGATGGACCGCAGGGTCTGGCCCTTGACATACTCCATGACCAGGTAGGGCACCCGCTCATGGTTGCCCTGGTCGTCGGTCAGTATCTCCTCGCCCGAGTCGTAGATGGAGACGATGTTGGGGTTGTTGAGCAGGGCGACCGAGTGGGCCTCCCGCCGGAACCGCGAGAGGAAGACTTCGTCGTTGGCCAGATCGGACCGCATGATCTTGACCGCGACGGTCCTTCCCAAACGTGTGTCCACAGCCTTGTGGACCTCGGCCATGCCACCGCGTCCGATCAGCTGTCCCAGACGGTATCGTCCGTCCGCTAGGGACGGCGGCAGTGTGATGCTCATAGGGTATCCCCTCCGTTCGTCGCTTCAAGGCCGCGCTGTGCGCTTCCTTCTCCATAGTGCCCCCAGAAGGGCCTGAAGATGTCTTTTACCGCGTGCGGCCTGCTCATAATGCGTCGAGGCATGGGTGCGCGTGGATTGATGACCTCCGTCTCGCCCACCTGCTGATCCAGCAGTCGCTGCTCGATCCTGGCCAGTGTGTGCGAGACCACCAGTGCATTCGCCGGGCGGTCCCGCGGGTCCTTGGCCAGCATGGACATGACGAAGTTCATGAGTTGGTTGTCCACCGAGTCGGGCAACGGCGGCACAGGGTCGTTGACGTGTGCTGCGGCGATGTCCACCGGGGTGGCGCCGGTGAAGGGCCGGTGCCCGCAGAGCCCCTCGTAGGCCACCACGCCCAGGGAATAAATGTCTGACTGGGGCGTGGCCTGGAGGCCCTGGGCCTGCTCGGGCGAGATGTACTGGGCCGTGCCCACCACCATGCCGTCCTGGGTGATCTGCCCCTGGTTGGTGGAATAGGAGACCCCGAAGTCGGTGATCTTGACCTCGCCGGTGTCGGAGACCATGATGTTGGCCGGCTTGACGTCCCGGTGGATGACCCCGTGGGAGTGGGCCACGTAGAGCCCCCGGGCCGTCTGGATCAGGATGGGCAGCAGCTCGATGGGGTCCAGGGCGCCCCGGTCCCGATAAATGTCGGCCAGGGATTGGCTGGGCACGTATTCCATGATCAGGAACCCGATGCCGTCGTGTTCGTAGTACTCGAAGAGGGCGGCGATGTTGGGGTGGGCCAGGTTGGCGGAATTGTGCGCCTCGGCCCGCAGCCGCAGCAGCTTGGACTCCTCGTTGGTCAGGTCCTCGCGCAGGGCCTTGATGGCCACCACGCGGCCCAGTTCGATGTCGTAGCCCTTCCAGACCTCGCCCATGCCCCCTTGGGCCAGACGGCGGTCCAGACGGTACCGTCGATGGATGAGCTGTCCCTGTACCAGTTTCACTTGGCAGCCTCCTGCATGACGCGTTTCATGATCGGCCCGGCGATCTCCATGCCATAGGAGGAGATGCCATGCACCACGACGGCAACAGCCACCTTGGGGTTATCGGCCGGGGCGAATCCTACCATCCACCCGTCATTTGCCGCATTGCCCGCGCCGATCTGGGCCGTGCCGGACTTGGCCGCCACCTGCATGCCGGGGATGGCCAGCTCCGGGTAGCTCTTGGTGGTCACCGCATCCATCATGGTGGTCAGGGCCTTGGCGGTATCTGATGAGAATGCCTGTGAGTAGACCGAGGGCGTGGTTTCGCTGATGACGCTCAGATCGCTGGAGCGCACCCGGTCAACCAGGGTCGGCTGCATGAGCTTGCCGCCGTTGGCCACGGCGGCGACCGTCATGGCCGCCTGCATGGGGGTGGACAGGGTGTCCCCCTGGCCGATGGAGGCCAGTGCGAGCCGGTCCTGGGACTGGTCCTCGGGGAACTTGGAGGCCACAGCCTTCATGGGCCGGCCCGTGGAGTTGGTCCCGTCCAAGGTGATGGTGGAGCCGTAGCCGAACTTGCGGGCCTGCTCGGCCAGCGTCTTGCCGCCCAGGCTGACACCCAGCTGGGCGAAGGCGGTGTTGGAGGAGTAGGCCAGGGCGTTCTCCATGCTGATCCTGCCGTTGACCCCGTTGCCCGTGGCTGTGGCGTTGGTCAGGTTGTAGTTGGTGCCGGGCAGGGTGTATGAGGCTCCTGCCGGCAGCTGGCTGTCGGGGTGGTACTGGCCGGACTCCAGGGCGGCGGCGGCCACGACCACCTTGAAGGTGGATCCGGGCGGATACAGCTGCGAGGTGGCCCGGTTGAGCATGGGGTTGTCGGAGCGGGAGGCCAGCTTCTGGTAGGCCTGGGAGGCATCGCCGCTGTCGTGGGCGGTCAGGTCGCCGGGGTTGTAGCTGGGTGTGCTGACCATGGTCAGGATGCGGCCGGTGGAGGGCTCGATGGCCACCACCGATCCGGACAGGTTGCCCAGCATGGTATAGGCCGCCTCCTGCATGCCGGGATTGATGGAGGTCTCGATGGAGGCGCCCTTGTTCTGGGTGCCGGTGAAGAGGGACTTGAGCCGGTCCATCCACAGGCTGTCCGACTGGCCGCTCAGCAGGCGGTCGCGCGAGGCCTCGATTCCCCGATCGGCCGGGCTGGTGATGGAGTAGTAGCCGGTGATGGGCGAGTAGACGCCCCCCTTGTTGTAGTGCCGCTGGTACTGGAAGGAGTCGTTGATGGGGTCGGACTGGGCAATGACGGCGCCGTCCGAGGTCAGGATGGCTCCCCTGGGTGCCGCATATTCGTGGTAGAGGGCGCGCAGATTTCGCGGATCCGAGTTCAGGCTTCCTGCCCGGATCACCATGATGATGGAGCTGGAAAGCCCCAGGATGACGAAGAGGACGATGACGGCGTTGAAGAGTTGACGCAGGGCCTTGTTCACTGTCCACCTCCTCGCACCTGGCGGGCGGGAATGCGTCCGGTGGCTGGCAGGTCGGTCTCCTCGTCCTGGTTCGAGTCGTTTTGGTCCGAGTCGTCCTGTCCGCTGCGCTTGCTGGTCTCCTGCTGGCGCAGGACGGCCAGGGCCTCGTACTTGAAGGTGTCTGAGCTGACCTCGGGCGCCGGCTTGTTGGCCGCGTTGGAGATGATGATCAGCAGGACGGCCAGGATGCAGTTGGCTACCAGGCTGGAGCCGCCCGCCGCCATGTAGGGCATGGTCAGGCCGGTCAGGGGGATCACCAGGGTGATGCCGCCCACCACGGTGAAGACCTGGAAGGCCATGGTGAAGACCAGGCCGGAGGCCAGGAGCTTGCCGAAGCCGTCCTTGATCTTCATGGCCGTGATCATGCCCGAGGCCACGATGACCAGGTAGAGGGCCAGGACCACCAGCAGGCCGCTCAGCCCCAGCTCCTCGCCCACCGAGGTGTAGATGAAGTCGGAGTTGGCCAGGGGGGTGATCCAGGGGCGTCCCTGGCCCAGGCCGGTGCCGGTCAGCCCGCCGGCGGCCAGGCCGAAGATGCCGCGCACCAGCTGTCCGGACCCGCCGAAGGCCTTGCTGAACTCAGCGTCGCTGAAGGGGTGCAGCCAGGCGTCCACGCGGGCGCCCACATGGGCGAAGATCATGGAGGCGGCCACGGCCCCGATGATGAAGAAGACCGAGCCGATGGCGATCCAGCTGGTGCGGCCGGTGGCCACATAGAGCATGGAGACGAACATGGCGAAGTACATCAGCGAGGTGCCCAGGTCATGCTGGATGACCAGGACGGCCAGCGAAATAAGCCAGACGATGATGATGGGGCCCAGATCCTTGATTCGGGGCATCCGCATGCCTAGCACCTTCTTGCCGCCCACGGCCAGCTGGTCTCGGTGGTCGAACAGGTAGGCGGCGAAGAAGAAGGCCAGGAAGAGCTTGGCGAATTCGCCGGGCTGCAGGGTGTGCGACCCTATGCCGATCCAGATGCGGGCGCCACCGATCTCGCGGCCGATGCCGGGAAGCATGGGCGACAGGAGCAGGACCAGGCCCACCACCATGCTCACATAGGAGAAGCGTCGCAACAGCCTGTAGTCCCTGAGCAGCACTACCAGCAACCCGCACAGGACCAGGGCCAGACACAGCCAGATCAGCTGGGTGAAGCCCACTCGTGTGGGTTGGCCGATCCGGGCGTTGCGCAGATCTATGCGGGTGATCAGGGTGATGCCCAGCGAGCTCAGGATGACGATGCTGGGCAGGATGGCCTGGCTGCCATAAGGCTGGAAAATCTCCAAGAGGACCCAAAGGGCGATGAAGAGGGCGGCGGTGACTGCCAGCAGGGCGGCGTAGTCTCCAGGGAAGCGGCCCGCGGAACGGGCGAACATCTGGAAGAAGCCGATGAACCCTACCAGCAGGGAGAAAAGCAGAAGGCCTATGCGGCGCAGACGGATGGCGATCATGACGAGTGCCGCCCGTCCTGGCTGGTTTTCGACGGCGAGGACGAGGCTGACGGGGAAGCCGCCGTCTTGGCGCGCTCGCGCTTGAGGTCGCCGGCCTCCTTGCGGATCAGGCTGGCGTGCTCCTGGGCGTCGTCCATGCTGGAGACGGTGATGCCCTCTTCCAGCTGGTCACGCCAGGACTGGGGCAGCCCCTTGACGGCGATGTCCGTGGTCTGCACCGGGTGGGACAGCGAGAGGGTGAAGGCCTTGGTGGGCACACCCTGGTAGATGACCACACGGCCCTGATCCGTGCCCAGGTAGTACTGCTCCTGGCTCCAGCGATAGGCGGCACCTGTGCCTCCGGCCAGGGCAAGGATTACCAGGGTGATGATGCCGGCCAGGATCAGTCGAATTCTCCGGTGCCGGGAGCGCTGGCGCTTGCGCTGCTCCAGGTGCTCCTTGTGGATGGCGTCAGCCACGTCGGGGTCGTAGGGGTCAGCTGAGGCCGAGCCGTCCTTCTTGCGGACGACGGGGATCTCGCTGGTGTCGGGCACATGCCGTTCGCCGCTCTCCTCGCGGGCCGCCGAGGGCTGGGCAGTGCGGCCACCTTCGTCCTCGTCCTCCTGCTTGGCGGTATCCCGGTCCTGAGTCAGATCGGCGGCACGCTTGGCAGGGGACTCCCGGGACTGGTCGCGCAGGCGCGGTGCAGCCGCTACGGGCTCATCCAGGATGTCAGCCAGGGCCTCCAGGTTGGAGCTGGCTGCGCCGCCGACCAGAGGGGTCTGATGGGGCAGGTCAAAGGCATCGGCGTCCAAGGCCAGCGTGGCATCGGCGATGACCACGGTCACGTTGTCGGTGCTGCCGGCCTTCAGGGCGAAGGTGACCAGCTGCTGGGCGCACTCCGCCTGGTCCGAGACCGTGGACAGCACCTCGGCGATGGTCGAGTCCTCCAGAACACCGCAGAGGCCGTCCGAGCAGATCATCCAGCGGTCTGCGGGCATGGCCTTGGTGATGGAGATATCCGGACGGGGGTCGATGTCGAAATCCCCCAGGACCCGCATGACCACGTTGCGCTGAGGGTGGTTGCGGGCTTCGGCCGGGGAGATGCGGCCGGTGTCGATCAGGTGCTGCACGTAGGAGTGGTCCTGGGTCATCCGGATCAGCTTGCCATCGCGCAGGAGGTAGCCCCGGGAGTCCCCGATATGGGCCAGCACCCAGGAGTCGTCGGCCAGAGCCAGGGCCGTGACCGTGGTGCCCATGCCTGACAGCCGGTGTTCGCGCTTGGCCTTGCCCACGATGGCGTCATGGGCCGCGATGACCGAGGTCTCCATCATCCGAGCCAGGGACTGCACGTCCTGCTCACGGTCGTCGCGTTCGATGTGGGCCAAGGATCGGATGGCTATGGTCGAGGCCGTATCTCCGCCTGCGTGGCCGCCCATGCCGTCGCACATGGCCACCAGGCGCTCGCCGGCGAAGGCAGAATCCTGGTTGTTGCTGCGCACGTACCCCACGTCTGAAACCGCCGTGGAGTAGAGGAACAGCTTTTGGCTCGCATCGTTCCTGGTCATGGGCGGCTACCTCAACTCGAAGGTGGTGGCACCGATGCGTACGGGAACCTCCGCCGGTAGGATTGTCGGCGCCGTGATTTTCTGCCCCGAGACGACGGTGCCGTTGGTGGACCCCAGATCCTCGATGGCCCATCGGCCTGATGCAGGATCCTGGTAGACCCGCGCATGATGGCCTGAGACGAACTCGTCGTCCAGCACCAGGGTGTTCGAGGAGGAGCGTCCCAAGGTAATTGGCCGTCCGGACAGCGGTGTGGATGAGCCGGCCAGAGGTCCGTCAATGACTACCAACAAAGAGGGGTCGTCACTTGCAGGCTCTGTCTTGCTGACCGGGGCGATAGGCACGGATCTGGCGGCCGCCGGAAGCTTGCGCTGGGCTGCGCGTTCGCTGCGTCGGCGGGTATGAGAGGTCTTGGGGCTGAAAGTCTCGATGTCTTTGCGGAGTGAACGGATGGCCAGCCAGACGAATACCCATAACAGAGCCAGGAATCCGTATTTGAGGATGGCGAATGTCAGTTCAGTCAGCATAATGATTCGACCTTACTTCAAGGTCTGGGCGACTTACGAATCCTGTTCCTGCGACGATGCCCAGTAGAGGATGCGGGTACGGCCGATGGTGATGGTATTGCCGTCCAGCAGGGTGGCTGCGGGAACCTGATGTCCCTCTACATAGGTGCCGTTGGTGGACCCCAGATCGCGGGCTACCACGCCCTTGTCGGTGATCTCGATCTGCAGGTGTCGGCGGGAGATGCCTGCGTCGTCGATGACGATGTCGCAGGAGGATCCGCGGCCGATGGTGGTGATGGGGGCGGTCAGCAGGTACTGGCGGCCGTTGATCTCCAACACCGGGCAGTCCTTGGACTCCTCGGGTGTGGTGACGGGTGCCGCGTTGCCCTGGACCGACTCGGCAGACAGGTGGAAGTCGCCCTTGTTCAGGTTGAGGTCCTCCTCGAAAATGACCACGACCGGGCCGACGAAGGCATAGTGCTGGCTTTCGGCGTACTTGGTCAGGTTGTCTGCCAGCTCGTTGGCCAGAGCCTCCGAACCCCACTGCTCGATGCGGTCGAAGTCTGGGGTGGATAGTCTGAACCGATACTCGTTGGGCGCCACGGTGCGGTCGCGACCGACGGGCATGGCCTGTGAGTCTATCTCACGCTCGAGGGCGCTCGACAGGTCGACGGGCTGTAGGTCCTTGGAGCCGAACTTTGAGAAGACACCGTTAACGGCGCCTTCCACGCTCTTCTCGAAACGATCGAGAACGCTCATAGTCATCCCTTTCCATATAACCCTTTCATAGTACGTGACCCTGCCGGAAGGGGGTAATGGGCGGTCGGATGCTTGCAATTTCTTCAATGAACAGGTTCGAACGACCGCGACTGCCAGGTATAAATAAGGCCCCGTGGCCACAATTGACCAGGGGGCCTTTGAACTTCAATCATCATGGGTCAGGCCGAAGCCTGCAGGCTCACAGAGCCAGCTTGCGACGCAGACCCAGGGTGATGCCGGCGGCCAGGCAGAGGCCAGCGGCAATGGCCAGAGGAGCCACGGCGTCGGCGCCGGTCTGAGCCAGAGTGTTGTTGTTCTTAGTGTCCTTCTTAGCCGGATCCTTGGCAGGCTGCTTGGTGTTGTTGTCAACCGGAGCGGTCTGACGAGGCTTGTTAGGCTCGTTGGGAGTGGTCACCTTGGTGTACCTGGCCCTGAAAGTAGTATCTGCGGTGTAGGTGCCACCGGCGGCGTAACGGGACCCACCATTATCGCTAAACCAACCGTCGAAGGTATAACCATCGTAGGGGTGAACCTCGGGTTCGCGAATCAGCTCTCGTTTATCATTGGTTTTAATCTGATCCGCATAGGAGTTGTCGACATCTTCCGGATCTGCCGGATTCATAGTGATGAAAGTGATCGTGTAAGTGGGGGTAGGGGTAGGCTTTATCTGGACGAAGTGGGGATAGACTTCGGTCAGATCATCTGTGAAAACATGAGTAGCGAAGTCAATCTTTTCAGCATCTGGGCCCATTGCACTGAGAGTCCAGCCATCAGCTTTCATATTCTGCTGTGCTATTTCAGGGTACACTGTAGGCTCTGGGATTCTGGCGGGGTCCAGCTTGCCTTGCTCGTCGGTGGTCATAGTGATTTTGGCATGAGCTTCATCAGCGCCGAAGTCGTTAAATACGACTGTGTGACCTCCGGCCTTGGTCTGGACATTCTTGCTCTCCACAGCCTGGG
The DNA here is from genome assembly GCF_032193695.1 of Bifidobacterium sp. H6bp9. Classification (NCBI taxonomy): domain Bacteria; kingdom Bacillati; phylum Actinomycetota; class Actinomycetes; order Bifidobacteriales; family Bifidobacteriaceae; genus Bifidobacterium; species Bifidobacterium sp. H6bp9. The sequence continues at coordinate 57,371 of NZ_JASTZY010000007.1, read as the reverse complement.
CCACGGTGGGCAGCAGTGCTAGGCCGCCTGCCAGGGTGGCGCCGGCAGCGAGTACTGCGCATGCGCGTTTGAAACGAACCATGATATTCATTGGTTACCTCTATTTTCTCTATTGTCGGTTGCTCCCCAGATACATTCATGGGGTGTCCTGCCTTGACACTCCTACCCCTGGGAAACAGGCATCATCGACCAGTCTTTGGTGATAACACGCCATAATTTTATCGCAGGGAATGGTCATCGGCCGGCCGAAGGCCGGGAATAGGCCATATTCGGCAATAAGAATTTCTCATGTAGAACGATTAACGTCTGCTGCGGGCTGGGTGGCGCTTCGCAGTTGAGCTATTCGAATTCCCCTTTGGCACCTGGGCGCTTATCATCGTGGCAGATGCATGGTCATGGGGATCATGTCAGAGATAGTCGAGGAGCGAGCATGGCCGAAGAGGTGGATCGGGCGATGGAGGCATATCCGCGGGCCAAGGCCCGGACCCTGCGGTTTACGTTGGGTGCGCCACGGTCGGCCCTGGCGGTGGGGGACGGCTCACGGGCTGTCTTTCTACGCTCCGACGGACCTCAAGACCTGGTGACCGGGCTCTGGTTGTCCGTCTTTGACCAGGATGGCCGCCACCATGAGGTGCTCCTGGCCGACCCTAGGGCCCTGCTGGATGATGCGGACCAGGAACAGGTGCCAGCCGCCGAGCAAGCTCGCAGGGAGCGCTCGCGAGAGGGCGGCGAAGGCATTGTCGATTACAGTGTGGATGCTGCCGGGGATCGGGTGGTTTTTGCCTTGGGTGGTCGGCTCTGGCTCTCGCTGATAGCCCCCGATGGTCTCACCGCCTCCACGCGGGTCCTGAGTTTGGAAGACAGCGATTCGGCTGTGCTCAATCCTGCCATCAGTCCAGACGGCACCATGGTGGCCTATACGACTGGCGACCGGCTGATGGTGGTCACCATCGGGCAGGATGCCGGGCAGGATCGTGAAAGGGCTGTCCTGGCCCTGCGCCCCGGCACCGATGATCGGATGCGGCTGGGACTGGCCGAGTTCGTGGCCGGCGAGGAGATGGACCGCTACCAGGGGTTCTGGTGGTCGCCGGATTCCCGGGCCCTGTTGGTCGAGCACACGGATTCCTCCGATGAGCCGATTTGGTACATCAGCGATCCGGCCAATCCCCAGGTCGGGCCGCGCGCTCGGCGGTATCCCCAGGCTCTGACCGCCAACGCCCGCGTCGGGCTGAGTCTGGTCCTCCTGGGCCAGGATGACGACGATCCCTGGGTGGGCGAGGTGGATTGGGACCATCAGGCCTTCGAGTACCTGGCCGTGGTCCGCTGGCAGGACGGGCATCGGCCCCTGCTGCTGGTTCAGAACCGTCGACAGACCGAGGACAGGATCCTGGATGTGCAGGTGCCGGATGCCCGCCAGGGCTTGGAGCCGGGGCAGAATATGACCCTGCTTGATCCCGAGGCGGCGCCCAAGGTGGCCACCAGGGTGCTGCAGGAGCATGGCAACGACCAGTGGATCGACCTGGTGCCGGGGCTGCCGGCCTACCAGCCCCAGGGCGGGCTGGTGGATGCCTTCATCGATACAGAAGCCGATACCACGCGGCTGCGCCTGGACGGAAAGGTATTCTCTCCTGCTGGCTGCCAGATTCGACAGGTGCTGTCCGTGGAGGACCGCGATGTGCTGGCGGTGGTCTCCACTGACCCCCGCAGCTTCGACCTGATGCGCCTGGGCTATGACGGCTCCATTCATGTGCTCAACCGTCTTCCCGGAGTGTGGTCCGCCTCGCGAGCCGGCCATGGCATCGTGGTCAGCGGACGGACCATGGCTTCGGCGCAGGGGCAGGTGCGCCACTGCTACCTGGGAGCAGACGGGGATCTGGACCGCCTGGGTGCTGAAGGGCTGGGCCTGGTGGGTGAAGCCCGCCCCGACAGCAGCGCTAAGCAGACTGGCGAAGCTGTGCGGCATGAGCATCAGGATCGTCCTGATCGGCGGGCCGTGGATGCTGGTCATATCAATAGCCAGGGAGCCATGAGCGCCGTCCTGGCCGACACCAGCAGCGATCCCGGGTTCACCCCCAACGTGGACTTCGTGCGCATGGGCCAGCACGAGCTGTTCGCTGCCATCGTCAGACCGTCCGAATCCAGCCCCTACGCCAGCGCCGACAGCCTGCCCGTCCTGCTCAAGCCCTACGGCGGGCCGGGCGCCCAGCAGGTGGTCTTCAACCAGTCCTACTACTGGGAGTCCCAGTGGTGGGCGGATCAGGGCTTCCTGGTCCTGACCGCGGATGGCCGGGGCACGCCGGGTCGTGGGCCTGCCTGGGATCGGGCCATTTTCGAGGACATGGCCCAGGTGACTCTGGATGACCAGCTTGAGGCTCTGGAGGCCCTGCCGGACTTCGCTCCCGAGGCCGACCTGGGACATGTGGCCATGATCGGCTGGTCCTATGGCGGCTTCCTGTCGGCCCTGTCGGTTCTGCGGGCTCCCGACCGGATACATGCGGCCTGCGCGGGCGCCCCGCCCACGGACTGGACTCTTTACGACACTCATTACACCGAGCGCTATCTAGGTCTGGACCCGGCCGTCTACCGCCGCAACGGGATCATTGATGACGCCCCCTCGCTGCGCCGCCCGCTGATGCTGATCCACGGGTTTGCGGACGACAACGTCTCCGTGGCCAACACCCTGAGGCTCTCCGGCGCTCTGATGGCGGCTGGCCGTCCCCATACGGTCCTGCCGCTGACCGGCATCACCCACATGACCAATGACGAGACTGTTGCCGAGAACCTGCTTATTCTGCAGCGGGACTTCCTGCGGGAGGCCCTCAAGGACAAGACGGACTGACGGAAGGGCTGTTTGGGCTGACGCTCTGCTGGCGGTTGCTTCCGCTAGATTGGGGTTGTGCATATCCAACGAAAGCCTGACCAGGCTCCAGGGTCCAGTCGCGGATTCCAGCTTCCCCGCAGCTGGGGCCTGGCGGTCTCGGTGCTCTGCCTGGGCCTGCTGGTCGGACTTTCCTCGGGCCTGTTGGCAAGGTTCTTCGAGCTGACCCAGGTCGGCCTGTTGGGTTTCGCTGAGACTCCAGAGGCTCCCACGGCTGAGGCGGTGCCGCCGATCAGGAGGCTGGCCTCGGTGACCATTGCCGGGCTGGCGGCCGGTCTGATCTGGGCCTGGCTGCGGACGAGGACCAGACTGGTTCCCTCGGTCGGTCAGGCTGTCAAAGGCGCGCCCATGCCCCCGGGGCGGACCGTGGTTCATGTGCTCACCCAGATCTTCTTTGTGGCTGCCGGCGGCTCCATCGGCAGGGAGGTGGCCCCGCGCGAGGCCGGGGCCCTGCTAGGCGGTCTTTGGTCAAGGATGGGCCGACGGCTGGGGCTGCGTGATCAGGACGGTCCGCTGCTGGTGGCCTCCGCAGCAGGAGCCGGATTCGCCGGCATTTATATCGCGCCTCTGACCGGTGCCTTCTTCGGCATCGAGGTGCTGCTGCGGCGAGTGGATGCCGAAGTGGTGACAGTCAATCTGGCCATGTCAGCCCTGGCTACCCTGGTCGGCGGATCCATCAAGGGGTTTGCTCCTTACTATAAGGTCGGCTCCGAGCCCTTCCGGCCCTGGCTCATGGCAGTGGTCCTCCTGATCGGACCGGTCATGGGGCTGTTGGGGGCCGGATTCCGGCGGATGACCTCCTGGGCTGAGGCCCATAGAACCACTGGTCCTGCAGCCATCTGGCAGCTGACGGGGGTGGCTCTGCTGACCGGTCTGGTCGCCCTGGCCGTTCCACAGGTCTTGGGCAACGGTCGGGCCCTGGCTCAGATGGGCATGGATCAGCGCCTGTCTGCAGGGTTCTCGGGACTCCAGCTGGCTCAGTCGCTCGCCTTGCTGGTTATCTTCGCACTGGCCAAGGCCCTGCTGACCACAGCCACCATCCGTGCCGGGGCCTTCGGCGGCACCCTGACGCCGTCCATAGCCCTGGGGTCCGCCATGGGCGCTGTTCTGGGCCTGCTGCTGGCTTGCCTTGTGCCCGGCCTGCCGGTCTGGCAGTGTGCCGTGATTGGCGCCGCCTCCCTGCTGGCCGCCTCCCAGCAGGCTCCGCTCATGGCCATGGCCATGCTGATGGAGGTCTGCCATCTGCCGGTCATGGCCTTCATGCCCATGGGCCTGGCTGTGGCCCTGTCGATGGCTGTCTCCCGTCTGTTCGTGGCCAAGGCATAAACCGTCGTCGGTAGCCCGTGTCGCCCAAGGGATCCGTCCTTACTCATATACGATGAAACCACCATTGGTCGCATGCCTGCCCTTCCGCCTCCAGCATTGAGCGGGCATCGAGCGGGCATTCACGATCAGCTGACCGGCCTGGGCCAGTAAGGAAGGGTGGCTATACTCGGGCCGGACGTAGGTCCCGGGAGGATGCAGCCGATCCGAGTGGAGCAGGCCAGTGCCGTGATACCCCGGACAGACAAGAAGGAGGTGCCTGGCGGTGAAGACCGTGTTGGCCATCTTCAGGCGAGATCTCTGGCGGATACTGCGCAACCCCGTGGCCCTGGTGGTGACCATCGGCGTGGCCGTGCTGCCCTCCCTCTATGCCTGGTTCAACATCATGGCCCTCTGGGACCCCTACAGCAACGTCAAGAACCTGCCCGTTGCCGTCGTCAGCATGGATCGAGGGGCCCAATCCGCGCAAACCCGCAGGATCAATGCCGGCAGATCGGTCATCCAGGAGCTGCGCGGCAACAACAGCCTGGGTTGGAAGTTCATGGATGATGACCAGAGAGCCATCGACGAGGTCCGCTCAGGCAAGTGCTACGCGGCCATCATCATCCCGGAACGGTTCAGCGCCGATCTGGTCGGCATCGTCGAAGGGACCGGGAACAGGCCTGCGCTGAACTATTACGTCAATGAGAAGAAGAACGCCATCGCCCCCAAGGTGACCGACACCGGCGCCTCCACCATCGACCAGGAGATCAACACCGTCTTCGTCTCGGCCGTCAGCGATGCCCTGGCCGGGAAGGTCCTGCAGACCGCCGGCGATGCCCAGGGCGCGGCCGAGCAGAGCCGCAGTCAGGTGGTGGGCGACCTGGGGGAAATCATCGGCCAGCTGGATCGTACGGATGGCCAGCTTGACCGGATTGGTTCCACCATGGGCCAGGCCAGGCAGACCGTGGCCGGCTCCAGAAGCGACATCAAGGACCTGCAGAGTCAGATATCGGCCACCCAGGCCACCCTGAGCAAGGCCCAGGACCACATGACCAGGACCCGCGATGACAGCTTCCGCTTCTCCTCCGCCCTGAACCAGGCTCTGGCGGACGGGTCGGTGCGGCTGTCCAGCGCGGTCACGGATGTGAATACGGTGGCAGGCGGGATTACCTCCGACCTGAACGCCACCCAAGACAAGGTGGACCGGGTCAATTCCGGCCTGGGCCAGTTGGTGGACGCCAACGGGAAGGCCGTGGACCGGCTCCAGACAGGTCTGGACCAGTCCGGGCTGCATCCCGGGGATCCGGCCTACGAGAGCATCCAGCGGCAGATCGACGATCTGAAAAAGACCAACCAGCAGCAGAAGGCATCCCTGGATGCTTTCAAGAAGAACTCCTCGACGGCCCTGAACTCGGGCAAGCAGGCCGCATCGGACCTGAGCTCGGCCATGACCGACACCGGCGACACAGGCATCAAGGCCCTGACTGCGGCCAGCCAAAGTCTGACGGGGACCACCATGCCCAACCTCCTGACTGGGCTGGACAACCTCAACGCCTCCAATGGCTCGCTCCAGGGCGCCCTGAGCAGCCTGTCCACCACGGCCGCCCAGACCGATGCCCTGCTGGACCAGCTGGATTCCACCATTGGTCAGGCCCAGTCGACCCTGTCCACCACCAGGGCCTCCCTGGCCTCGGTCAGGTCCGATCTGGAGGGGGTTCGCACCGATGTGGCAGCCCTGGGATCCTCGGCCGCCTGGAACCGGATGTCCCAGACCCTGGGGTTGAGCCCCGAATCCTTCGGAAAGGCCATGGCCTCTCCGGTCAAGCTGGATTCCCACACGGTCTATCCGGTCAGCAACTACGGGTCGTCCGTGGCGCCCTTCTACACCAATCTGGCCCTCTGGGTGGGCGGGTTCATCCTGATCGCCATCTACAAGCTGGAGGTCGACAAGGAGGGCATCCGCAAGTGCACCGCCACCCAGGCCTACCTGGGCCGCTGGCTTCTGCTGGTCTTCGTCGGCTTCTTCCAGGCGCTGATCGCTACAGTGGGCGACCTGATGCTGGGCATCCAGTGCCAGCAGCCGGCCCTGTTCGTCCTGGCCGGGGTCTTTGCCTCCTTCGTCTACATCAACATCATCTATGCCCTGGCCGCCTCCTTCAGGCACATCGGCAAGGCCCTGGCCGTGGTCCTGGTCATTCTGCAGATACCCGGCTCCTCGGGCATGTACCCCATTGAGATGATGCCCGACTTCTTCCGCAATCTGAACCCCTGGCTGCCCTTCACCTACGGGATCAACGCCATGCGCGAGACCATCGGCGGCATGTACGGCAACCACTACTGGCAGGACATGCTCCACATCTTCTGGTACCTGCCCGCGGCCCTCCTGATCGGACTGGTGGTGCGGCGGTACCTGCTCAACCTGAACGCCCTCTTCGACCGGCGGCTGGGCGCCACCGACCTGATGCTGACCGAGCAGAACCATTCGGCCGACCGTCGTCTGAGCCTGGGCAGCCTGGCCCGCACCATCCTGGGCGAGGGCGACTACCGCGCTGTCATAAGGCGGCGGGCGCATCGCTTCCTAGCCCTCTATCCAACGCTGATCCGGGCTGGTCTGGCCCTGGTTCTGCTGCCGGTCCTCTTCCTTATCCTGCTGTTCAGCACCGAGGCCAAGATCGTCATGCTGATCGCCTGCATCGCCTCCATCGTCCTGATCGACGCCTACCTGATCATCGTCGAGTACATCTGCGACAGCTATGTGCAGCAGCTGGGCCTGACCGAGCGTCCCGGCATGGACTTCCACACCCTGATTCGCCCCCGTCGGCAGGGTCCCTCGGCCGTGACCAGGCTGACCACGGCCGTGCGCGAATCAGTTTTGAACCGCGATGAGGAGAGCGCTCACGAGGATGGTGATCGCCGATGAGGAACATCTGGAGGATTCTGCGCAAGGACCTGGCCGATGCCACCAGCAACGTCATCGCCATCATCGTCCTGATGGGCCTGATCATCGTCCCGGCCCTCTACGCCTGGTTCAACATCGCCGCCAGCTGGGACCCCTATAAGAACACCAAGGCCATCAAGGTGGCCGTGGCCAACACCGACAAGGGGTACAAGTCCGACCTGATCCCGGTCAGGATCAACGTGGGGGAGACGGTCACCAGCACCCTGCGGGCCAACGACCAGCTGGACTGGAGGTTCGTCAACCGCGACCAGGCCCTGGAGGGGGTGCGCTCAGGCGAGTACTACGCCGCCATCGTCATTCCCAAGGATTTCAGCGCGGACATGATGACCCTCTTCTCAAAGGATGTGAAGCACGCCAACCTCGAGTACTACCTGAACGAGAAGAAGAACGCCATCGCCCCCCATGTCACCGAGCAGGGGGCCGACACCGTGGCCACGACCATCGACAAGACCTTCGTCAAGACCGTGGGGCAGGTGGGGATCGATTTGGCCAGCCAGGTCTTCACTTATTCTCAGAGCCCTGAAGTCCAGGATTATCTGACCAGGACGACCGGCCACATCGACCAGATGTCACAGCGGCTGAACACTGCTTCCAGCCAGGTGAATGCCTATGCGGGCCTACTGGATTCCTCCGGACAGATGATAGACTCCACCGGCAGGATCCTGGGCCGATCCGACTCCGCCATGGCCGATGCCAGGAAGGCCCTGAATCAGGGAACCAAGGGGTCCAAGGATCTGGGCAGGTCCCTCTCCGGGTCGGCCCAGGCGGTCGACGCTGCCCTTGACCAGGCATCGGGCGCCTATGACACCATCGGCTCCAAGATCGACGATGCCTTTGACAAGGTAGGCCAGCAGAGCGATGCCGTCAGCAGCCAGCTGAACGACCTGAGCGAACGGATCAGGGAATCGGCGGCTGACTACGACGGAATGATCGCCAGCCTGGAGGATCTGCGCAGCACTGTGGAATCCGACGCCAATCTGACAGCGGAACAGCGCCAGGCCCTGCTGACCGCCATTGATCGGGCTCAGGCCGGAATGCGGGCGGCCCAGGCGGCTCAGCGCGACCTGGCCGATCGGATCAGCCAGGCCTCCCGGACAGCCAAGGAGGGCAAGGACAAGCTGGGCGGTCAGCGGCAGGATCTGAAGAACAGGATCGCCCAGGCCCGTGCCTCGGTGGATCAGGTCCGCGCCCAGTACCGCGATGATTTAAAGCCCCGCCTGGATGACCTGGCTTCCTCCATGGACACCGTGGCCACTTCGACCGACCGGCTGCTGACGGGCTTGGACGGAACCGTCAAAGGCGCCTCTGGGCTGACGGGCCCTATGACCAAGGACATCAGCCAGGCCAAGGACCAGCTGGGCGAGATCTCCCAGCGCCTGGACCAGGCCTCCAAGCGGCTGACCGACCTGGGGGGACATCTGACCCAGGCTTCGCAGGGCAAGGATGCGCAGGAGGTCAAAACCCTGCTGAGCGGGGATTCCGAAACCCTGGCCGCGCTTCTGTCCTCGCCGGTAGGCATCCATCGGCATGCGGTCTTCCCGGTCATGAACTATGGGTCGGCCATGACCCCCTTCTACACCATCCTTTCCATCTGGGTGGGCGCCACCATTCTGGCAGCCATGATGAAGGTGGCCCTGTCCGACAAGAAGAAGGCCTTCGTCCTGCACCTGGACTCCCTGCAGGATGCCTGGAAGAGGGCCGATGACCTGGATGAGGATACCGAGAGCAGCCGCTCCTGGGGGGCCTTCCGCCCCGAGTCGCCAGGCAACGCCCGCCGCTTTGGCCTTCAGCTCTACCAGGAGTACTTCGGCAGATTCGCGGTCTTCGCCCTGATGGCCATCCTCCAGGGTTGCCTGATCGCCCTGGGAGACCTCTTCTACCTGAAGGTCCAATGTGTCCATCCGCTGATGTTCGTGCTGGTGGCGGTCTTCGCCTCCTTCGTCTTCATGAATCTCATCTATACCCTGGTCGTCTCCTTCGGGGACATCGGCAAGGCCATCGCTGTCATCCTCCTGGTCATGCAGGTGGCTGGCTCGGGCGGCACCTTCCCCATGGAGACCCTGCCCGGCTTCTTCCAAGGGGTCTATCCCTTCCTGCCTTTCGTCCACGCCATCGGGGCCATGCAGTCGGCCGTTGCCGGAGCCTATGGCATGGAGTTCTGGCGGGAGATGGCCACCCTGGCCCTCTTCCTGGTGCCCTCGCTGCTGCTGGGGCTGGTTCTGCGCAAGCCCGTCATCCGCTTCAATGACTGGATCGTCAGAAACCTGGAGAGCACCCGGCTCATGTAGGGCCGAGTCCAACAGAAGGTGGTATAGGGTGAGAGCATGAGCGTCCAACTGGTTGAGGAGCGCCGCTACGACCAGATCATGAAGGATCGCGTCCTTCCTGATCTGGCCTCCTGTCGCAGTGACGGATGGATGATCTCCCATGACGGCGGCGAGGACGGGGGAACCTTGCTGGACAAGGCCCATCTCGGCGGCGTCGACCCCTCCCGGCTTCTGCATTACGTCTGCTATGACAGGGCGCTTTTCCGCCAGGGCGCGGTGGAGTCAGGGTCGGCTCGCGTGCGCGGGGCCGTAATCATCTCCTTCGGTTTTTCGGAATTCGCCGACAAGTATCAGGAGATGGCCTGGTACTTCCTGATGCAGGGGTACTCTGTCTGCATTCCCGAGCACTGGGGACACGGTTTCTCCGGCCGGGGCGTAAACGATCCCAGTCTGGTATGGGTGGATCATTGGCAGCGGTATGTGGCGGATTTGGCCGCCTTCTGCTCCCAGGTGGGCCAGCAGTACGCCCAGGACAAGCCCATGGTGCTCTATGCCCACTCCATGGGCGGCGGTGTGGCTGCAAGGATGCTGGAAACCTTCCCCTCCCTTATTGACAAGGCGGTCCTGTCATCACCCATGATTGCTCCGAGGACCGGGTTCATGCCCTCGGTGGCCTGGACGGCGACAAACGCCGCCTGCATGATGGGCCGCTCGCGCAGCATGGCTCCGGGGTTCGGCCCCTTCCACCCCGAACTGGACATGGGCAAGTACCCCAATGGCAGCCAGGCTCGGGTGTCCTGGACCCATAAGTTGCGGGCCAAGGAGGTGCATTACCAGACCAGCGCCGCCACCTTCGGCTGGGTCAGGGAGAGCCTGGAGATGAGCCGGGCCATACTGCGTCCTGACCGATGCAGCCGGGTGGAGACCCCTCTGCTGCTCTTCCAGGCGCAGCCCGACCGCTTTGTGCTGCCGATGCCCCAGAGCCGTTTTGTCGACCAGGTCCAGCAGGGCGGCTGCCAGGCTACGCTGGAGCGCATCCCGGGCAGCATGCACGAGCTCTACCAGATGCCCGACAAGGTCCTGGGGCCCTACTTGGAGCGCATCTTCGACTTTTTCGACCAGCCCTGGCAGCTCGCTGACGACCGCTGATCAGACGTTGAGCAGATCGGCCAGCAGAAAGTCACTACCCTGCTTTTTTGCAGAGGCTAATTCCCTGTACAGTTCCAAAGCTCTGACCAGTGCATCCGCATCATCCCAGTATTGATTCAGAAAAGGATATTTCTTGATATTGCGAAAGTTGCGGTCGTCCTGTCCGAGCTCCTCCTTGCAGAAGAGGCTTGGCTTCAGCTTGCTGTTTTTTGCGCCGCGATGGTGTGACTTCCAACTGTTGTACTCGTCCAGCTTGCCCTCGCGGTAGACGATCAACATCTCGATCTCGGGATGCGTGGTGACGTTGATGGTCCGGGCATGTTCAGCGTAAGGCTGGCGCAGCAAGGTGCGGTGGCTCAGCTGGTCCTGTATGCAGAGGATGGTCACATTTCTTCCGTAGTCCTGGGTCAGGAAGTCACGAGCCAGGCTCTCGCCGCTTCTGTCGCGGGTTGACCAGGCATCGTCGTTGTAGGGGTCGGTGATAATGCGATTCCAATCGATGAAGGTCAGGTGCTTGGTAACCAGTTTGTCGACAATGACCTGCTCGGCTACGCCTTCGCATGAAAAGAGAACTGCATCGTCTCCGATGGCCCTTGCAAGCTTCTCTCGCCTGCTATGCATGATGTTCTTGCCCTGCCACCTGGTCGGCTACGTATTGGCGCATGGCCTTGAGCTCGGCTGCTTTGGGAGCGGTGCCTCCGATATAGTTGGACAGGAAAACCTCGCTGTGCTTGAGTTCCCCGCGCCTGACTGCCTCCGAGTAATTGATCGCTTGGATGCCCTTGCGCTCGTCCTCGCCGCGTCTGAGGAAGTAAATATTGTCCTTGCGCTGGATCAGGTCGAGCAGTTCCGCGTAGTGTGTCGTGAACACCAGGGTGGCGCCGTGGGGGTTGCTGGTCGTTGACATGAAGAGGTTGATGATCATGCGCACCAGCTCCTTGTTGATGCTGTTCTCGATTTCGTCGATCAGCAGATAGCCGCCGGTGCGCAGGACCCGGATGGCTGCTTTGACGATTCGGGATCCGCGGACTGTGCCCAGGGAAAGCAGTCCGGCCGTGTCCATGTTGGACATGACCACTTCTTGAGAGGTGCCGGCGAATCTCAGATGGGCGCGGTGTTCCTGGTCGATATGGAAGTAGTCGATGCTGTCATCGAAGACGTGCAGCACGGGGTCGGCGATGGTGCCGACCGGAACGATGGGGAAATAGGTTTCTGGTCCGATGCGTGCGATGGCCTGGGTGATATCCGTCTTGGTTTGTGGTAGAACCATGCTGGAGTGAGGTGAGAGATATTCGTAGGCATCCTTGGGCAGGTAGGCTTTGGTGGTTGCGTCGCCTGAGGACCCGGTTTCCCGCCCCCGGATCTTGATCAGCATTGAGTTCTTTTGAAAAGCAGCAGTATCATGAAGAACTGCTTTGGGAAGAGGCCTACGTTGGTAGAGCCAAAGCCATTCCTGAGAAAACCGGTAAATGCTATCTGCCAAGGGATCCATGCCTTCGTCAGCGTTGTCGTTGCGGACCGCTTCCAGCTGTGATTTGAGTAAGTAAAAGCGCTGGTTGGATTCGAATATTAAAGAAAGTTGCAGGCGGGGGCCAAAGGCGCTGAGGGACCTGACTGAAGACAGCAGGGGGCTGGCATCCTTGCTCAGAATGTTGATGGCCAGAGCCAGGGCGTTGAGTGCTGTAGTTTTGCCGGAAGCATTGATTCCCGTTAGGCACAGAACATTCTGGGCGTATATGTGATTGGCCGGATTACCTCCCAAACGGGTCAGTCCGTTGCCAGGGGTTCTCGAGCGGACCTGGTCACGGGCGTAAAGATCCAGGGCTAGGGTCTGGTTTTCAAAGGGTTGAAGTCCCTCGACGACCATTCTGAGCAGACGCATGATAACCACCAATATTCCTGTAGACAGAAAAAGTGTCTACAGGAATATGATACGCCTGCAATCCTACTTGTTGAGCACCTTCTCCGGGTCAGCATCGAAGGTATCGACGCAATTCTGCGAGCAGAAGTAGTAGGTCTTGCCCTGGTAGTCGCGCTTGGCTGCGGCTGTGTTGGGGTCGATGGTCATGCCGCAGACTGGGTCGGTGACCTTGCCCGTCGCTGCCTGGTCCTGCTGCATGTCGTCATGATGATGGAAGAGTCCCATCTCGTTTCCTTTCTCTTGGTTGTGTTCTTGGTGGGTGGAAATACTGAGGTTCCTGGTCAGGGCATCCATGTCGATTGGCTTGGCCTCCTTGACCGGCCTGGCCTTCAGGGGCGTATGCCGCAGCCGGTTGGCGTTGAGCACCACTGACAGGGAGGAGAAGGCCATGGCTGCTCCGGCGATCATGGGGTTGAGCAGGAGGCCGATGAAGGGGTAGAGCACGCCGGCGGCGATGGGGATGCCCAGGCCGTTGTACCCGAAGGCGAACCAGAGGTTCTGATGGATGTTGCGCATGGTCGCCGCCGAAAGGTCGATGGCCTTGACCGCCGCGTTCAGGTCGCCCGAGACCAGGGTCACGTCGGCGGACTCGATGGCCACGTCCGTTCCGGTGCCGATGGCCATGCCCAGGTCGGCCTGGGCCAGGGCCGGGGCGTCGTTGATGCCGTCGCCGATCATGGCCACCTTGTGCCCCTGGGCCTGGAGGGCCTTGACGATGCCCGCCTTGTCCTCGGGATGGATCTGCGCCACCACCCGGGTGACCCCGACCTGGCTGCCGACCTGCTCGGCGGTGCCTTGGTTGTCGCCGGTCAGCATGATGGTCTGGATGCCGCGCTCGTTCATGTCGTGGATGGCCTGCTTGGAGCCGGTCTTGACCTGGTCGGTCACGGCCAGGACCCCGGCAAGCCTGCCGTCGATGGCCACGAAGATGGTTGTGCGGCCCTGATCCTCCCAGCTGCGGGCGGTGTCCAAGAGGGATTGTGCGCCAGCCTGGTCCGCCTTTTCGTTCCCTAGATCGATTCCCTTGCCCTCGAGCAGTCTGCGGTTGCCGACAAGGACATGGAGGGTATTCTCTTCATTCCGGCTGTTTTCTGTCATGCTCTTGAAGGAGCCGGAGGGGAAGGTTGCATCGATGCCGGCGCCGGTGACCGAGTCGAAGTCCTTGATCGGGACCAGCTCCAGATTGCGGTCCTTGGCGGCCTGGACGATGGCCTGGGCCAGGGGGTGCTCGGAATTGCTCTCGGCACTCGCGGCTGCCCTGATCAACAGGTCCTCATCCAGACCCTGCACGCTCAGGGCATCAGCCAATTCGGGTCGGCCCTGGGTGATGGTGCCAGTCTTGTCAAGGACGATGGTATCGACGTCATGCGCTCCCTGCAGGGCCTCCGCCGACCGGTAGAGCACGCCGGCACGGGCGCCGCGTCCAGTGCCGATCGTTACGGACAGGGGGGTGGCCAGGCCCAAGGCGCAGGGGCAGGCGATGACCAGGACGGAGACCGCCGCCACGATTCCGTATACTCCGCGGGGCATGGGGCCGAACGCCCACCAGGCCACGAAGGTCCAGAGCGCTACCAGGATGACCCCGGGGATGAAGATTGACGATATCCGGTCGGCCAGCTTCTGGATGGGTGCCTTGGAGGTCTGAGCCGTCTTGACCAGCCGAATGATCTGCGCCAGAACGGTGTCCTGCCCTACCTGGGTGGCCTTGTAGCGCAGGGAGCCTGTGCCGTTGACGGTGGCTCCGACCAGGGAATCGCCCTCCTGCTTGAGGACAGGCATGGGCTCGCCGGTCACCATGGATTCGTCCACTGAGGATGATCCGGAAATGACCTGGCCGTCTACCGGCAGCTTCTCGCCCGGATGGACCTGGATCACGTCCCCGACGGCTACATCGTCGACGGCGATCTCCTGGGTGGTCTCCCTGCCGTCCTGGTCGGTCCTCACCACGGTGGCGGTCTTGGGTCTCAATCCGACAAGGGCGCGGATGGCATCGCCAGTGCCGCGCCGGGCCCTTGCCTCCAGGATCTGGCCGAGGATCATCAGGGTGATGATGGTGCCCACAGCCTCGTAGTAGGGTTCGCGGCTTCCCTCAGGCAGAAGCTGCGGGGCCACGGTGACCACCAGTGAGTAGAGGAAGGCCGTGGCAGTGCCTAGGGCGACCAGGGAGTTCATCTCCGGGGCCCGGTGCGCCAGGGCCAGCCATCCGGTGCGGTGGATGGGCCAGCCGGAGTAGAACATCACCGGCAGGATCAGGACCAGCTGGACCCAGGGGTTCATCAGCATGTGGGGCATGGGCAGGAACATGCCGAACATGGCCGGGATGAAGACCGGGAGCGTAAAGACCAGGGCTACGATGAACCGCCTGGTCAGGTCACGGATTTCTGCCGTGCGCTCCTGATCCGCCTCGTCCTGGTCGCTGCCGCCGGTGGTCTGGGCGGGCTTGGCGGATTCGGTGGGTTCGGCTTGTGGGCGCTCGCCTTGTGACTGGCTGCCCTGTGCTTGTTTGGATTGTGCCTCGGCGCTGCCGGTCGTCGGGCCATCGGTGGCCCGGAGCATCCCGTGGAGCATGTTCATCCCGCAGGCGAAGGGATAGTCGCCGGCCTTGGGCGGGGTCAGCTGGACGGTCGAGGTCTGGAAGGCGGGCAGGGTCTTGTCGATGTTGAAATCGTTGAAGACCACGTGCGAGGAGCACTCTCCGCTCTCCTGGCGGTCGAAGACCAGCTTGACCGGCCGCCCGGCCTGGACTTGGATCAGCTGGGGGCTGTATCCGCCCTTGACTGTGATGTGGACTGTCTGGACGCCGCCCTCATCCTTGGCCTGGGTGGCCTTTCTGGGCGCGAAGAAGTACCAGATGATGCCCGCCGTTATGGCCAGGGCCGTGATAAGGACCAGGATGCTGCTCATGTGGCTCACTATACCCCCCAGGGGTATACTGATAGTGAATTTCGAGATGGGTTTCATGAATTCGAGTCAGTCTTGGCTGCGTCATGAAAGCCATGGGATGAATGCGAATGGAGTGAATCGTGCCCGGATATGCCAACGATAAAAAGCGGACCATCACCAGACTGCGGCGTGTCGAGGGCCAGGTCAGGGCCATCGAGCAGATGGTTGAGTCGGACACTTACTGCATCGATATCCTCACCCAGATCGCCGCCTCGACCAGCGCCCTGAAGTCGGTGGCTCTGACCCTGCTGGACGACCACATGAACCACTGCGTCCGCGAAGCTGCCGAAAAGGGGGGTGAAGAGGCCGACGAGAAGATGCAGGAGGCCTCCGAGGCCATCGCCCGGCTGGTTCGCTCCTAGCAGCCCTTGTCAGACAGGTCCAATCGGACTGGGGATTCTGGTGGGCGTGCTTGGAATATCGAATAGGCTGAACGGCCTCGGCTGCCATCGGACCAATAAAAAATGCCTTCGACCGACATCAGTCAGCCAAAGACATTTCCATTTCTTCGTGCGAACGGAGGGAGTTGAACCCTCACGAGCATCAGCTCACTGCCACCTGAAGACAGCGCGTCTACCATTCCGCCACGTTCGCAGACAACTGGAAAGGTTAGCACGGTTGTCTGCGTGGCGCAATAATGGCGTGTTGGCTCAGCCCTTGGATCCGTGGGCGTAGAACCTGGCCAGCGTCTCCTTCTTGTAGTCGTCGAAGTAGCCGCCATCGATGGACCGGCGGATCTCGTCCAGCAGCCTTACGAAGAAGCGCTCGTTGTGGATGGTGGCCAGCGTGTAGCCGTTGAGCTCGTGGGCGCGGAGCAGATGGTCGATGTAGGCCCGGGAGTAGTGGGTGCAGGTGTAGCAGTCGCAGTCCTCTTCGATGGGTCTGAAATCAGCCTTGAACTGGGCACGCTTGATGTTCCAGCGGCCGTCACGGGTGAAGACGGCCCCGTTGCGTCCACAGCGGGCCGGGGATACGCAGTCGAAGGTGTCCCCGCCGTTCTCCACGCCTGCAAAGATGTCGTCCACAGCGGCGATGCCCAGGACGTGCCTGGGCCGGGATTCGGGCATTTCGTCGCAGATCCAGGCGCAGGTCTGTCCCAGCAGCCGTTTCTCTATGGCGCCCCCGATTCCTACGCCGTCGAAGTCCAGGGAGGCGATCTGGCGGGCGGCGCGTCGGCGCAGATCCTCATAATTGGCCCCCTGCACCACGCCGAACAGGGCCTGGTAGGGCTTGCCGGTCCGCGCTTGGGTCAGCCTGTGGTGCTCGTCCACGCAGCGTTTGGCCCAACGGAAGGTGCGCTCCACTGACTGTTCCTGGTAGGTGCGGGTGTTCATCAGGGTCGTCAGCTCGTCGAAGGAGAACATGATGTCGGCTCCGATGCGATGCTGGATGCCCATGGAGATCTCGGCCGAGAAGCGGTGCCGGTCGCCGTTGAGCGGGGACTTGAAGGTGACCCCGTCCTCATCCACGAAGGCCAGGCGTTCCTTGCCTTCGGCGATCACCTGGTCCGACTTCATGCCGGTCACGTCCATGGCCAGGGTCTTCTTGAATCCCGCCCCAAGCGAGAGCACCTGGAAGCCGCCCGAGTCGGTGTAGGTGGGGCCGTCCCAGTTCATGAACCGGGCCAGGCCTCCAGCTTGGTCCAGAATGTCAGGGCCGGGGCGCTCGAACAGGTGGAAGGCGTTGGCCAGCAGGACCTGGGCGCCCAGCTGCCGCATCTGCTCGGGCAGGACGGCCTTCATGGCCGCCTGGGTGGCCACGGGGATGAATGCGGGGGTGTGGATGTCTCCGTGAGGAGTGTGGATGATGCCGGTGCGGCCGTAGCGGCGGCCATTGCGTCCCAGGCCTTCGGGGCTGTCAGGCAGACGGTTCAGGGTCTCGAATGAGAATGCGGTGCGGTCGCCGGGTCGGCCCGGCGTGGCTCCCAGCGGGTTGGTGATCAGGCTCATGGCTCCACTGTATCCAGGACATCCAACCGTCCCGCAGCTGCCCTGTGTACAGTCGATATGACTTTCATGCAATGTCCAGACAACATTCAGCATTCCGGCCCTAGACTTGGAAGCAATGCATGCGAGGACCCGCTTCGCCTGTCAGCCGGAAACAGCAAAAAGCGCGGGCGACGGGGTAGATTGACAAGCGTGACCGAATAGCAGGCAGCGGCATCGATCCGAAGGAGCAGAAATGGCTGAAGAGCACAAGGCCGACCCTTGGAGGGGCGGCGATGACGATCAGTCCTGGCAGCCAAGCCACATCGAGCGCGGGGCCGCCAATCAAGAGCAGGAGACGGGATCCTCCGCGGATCAGACCGACTCTGCTCAGGTTCCCGGGCCAGAAGCAGGGGACCAGCAGACTCAGGCCTGGGATCAGAGGCCCACGACCCCTATTGCCATGCCTGGTGGCGATGCACGGTCCATGACTGCGGAAACCGCGTCGAATGACGGCAGTGGCACCGGGGCTTCAACCTCCGCTTCCAGCGACTCGGCCACAGGGCAGGATGCGCAGACGCAGCAGCAGTCTTACTATCGGCCTGCGCCCGAGTATGGTGCCTACGCACCTGCAGGCTCGCGTCCGCCCGCCAGCGATCAGGGTCAGCAGCAGCCCAGCCAGGGGTATGGCTCCAGTCCTCAGCAGGGCTTCTTCGGACAATACGGACAGCCAGGCCAGTTCGGGCAGAACGGCCAGCCCCGTCCGAATGCCGGCCAGAGCCCCCAGGGTGGCCAGCCCTCCGGCCAGGGTCCCTTCGTGCCTTTCGGATCCGGCGGCCCCAACAACGGCCGGTCCGGTCCTGGCAATAACGCCGGCAGCAGCATGAGCGGCACGGGCAAGTACGTCTTCACCGCTGTGGTGGCCGCCCTGGTGGCCGCAGCCCTCATGCTGGGCCTGGGCTGGGCGGCACTGTCCAACGGATGGATCACCCTGCCCTCGTCCTCCTCGCTGAACGGGGTCTCCTCCAATTCCTCGGGCCAGGGCACGGCCAAGGTCCAGGGCGGTCAAGCTCCCGACTGGCAGGCCATCAGCAAGCAGGTTTCCGAGTCCGTGGTCTCTATCCAGGTGCAGACCAAGAGCGGGGTGGGGGCCGGATCGGGCGCGGTCTTCGACACCCAGGGCCATGTGGTCACCAACAACCACGTGGTCGATGGCGCTCAGGAGATTCACGTCACCCTCTCCAACGGGCAGATGTACACGGCCAAGGTGGTCGGCACCGACACCACGGCCGATCTGGCCATCCTCAGTCTGGATCAGGCGCCCTCCGACCTGAAGCCCGTGAAGTTCGCCGACTCCGAAAAGCTGGCTGTGGGCGAGAATGTCATGGCCATCGGCAATCCCTTGGGCTATGAGAACACGGCCACCACCGGCATCGTCTCGGCTCTGAACCGCCCGGTCTCGGTCATGGACGAGAGCAACAACAACCCGATCGTCACCAATGCTGTCCAGCTGGATGCGGCCATCAACCCCGGCAACTCGGGCGGCCCAACCTTCAACGCGGCCGGCGAGGTCATCGGGATCAACTCCTCCATAGCCTCCATGGCCTCCTCCAAGTCCGAGGCGGGATCCATCGGCATCGGGTTCGCCATCCCGTCCAACCTGGTCAAGCGGATCGCCGATGAGATCATCAAGGACGGCAAGGCCAAGCACGTCTCCCTGGGTGTCACCATCCAGAGCAGCACAGCACAGGCCGATGGGGTCACCCGAGGCGGGGCCAAGGTCACCAAGGTGGTCTCCGGCTCCCCGGCCGACAAGGCGGGTATCAAGACGGGCGACACCATCGTGGCCTTCAACGGCCATGCGGTCAACAACAACTTCTCCCTGCTGGGCTTTGTCCGGGCCGCCGCCTTCGGTGACTCGGTCAAGATCACCGTGGTCAGGGACGGCAAGACCTCCGAAGTGAACGCCACTCTGGACCGCGAGGAACAGACCGTTCAGGGCAAGCCCAGGACCAACCGGAGGAACTCGGACGGCAGCGGTCAGGACGGCGACTCTGACCAGGGCGGTTCGGGCGACGACGATTCCATGGATCCCTTCCGCTTCTTCTTCGGGCAGTGATCCGGGACTGACTCCCTGGGGCAGCATCCGTCACTTTGGCGGGCGCGGCCCCTTGTCGTACTCGCCGTCTATCGCTGGCACCGACGCGGTATAGGCTTGATATGTCAAGAGAAAAAGAGAGCCGTGATCCGGCTACGGCTGTCAGGCTGACAAGTCCGGAGCGGGGAAGTGGTCATGTCGAAAATCCTGGGTTTCGCCAAGAAGGTACCCATGCTTTGGGTGGTTCTGATTTGCGGGCTGGCCATGGGCCTGCTCTGGCACCCCTATCGCCAGGCCGCCCAATGGCTGGTTGCGGCCCTGGTGGCCGTTTCGCTGGTGGACACCCTCAAGGGGATGATCGATGACGTGCGACATGGCCACGTGGGCGTGGATATCCTGGCTGTGGTCGCCATTCTCTCCACCCTGGCTGTCAAGCAGTATTGGGCCAGCTGGGCCGTGGTCCTCATGCTCTACTCCGGCGATGCCATCGAGCAGTATGCAGGGAACAGGGCACAGAACAACCTGACGGTACTGGTTCAGGCCGCCCCTCAGGTGGCCCATGTAGTCCAGGTAGACCTGCCAGAGGGAGAGCATGGCCTTCCCAAGGAGAACGACTGGAGCACGGTGGCGGTCGATCAGGTCCGCCTGGGCGACCTCCTGGTGGTCAAGCCCGGCGAGACCGTGCCCGTCGATGGCGAGCTGATAAGCCGCACCGCCACCCTGGATATGTCCACCATCAACGGTGAGCCCATGCCCCGCAGGCTCTACCAGGATGCCCAGGTCATGTCCGGGGCGGTCAACGGCTCGGGCACCTTCCTGATGCGGGCGCGGCAGCTGGCCCGTGATTCCCAGTATCAGCGCATCCTCAACCTGGTGCGTTCCGCCCAGAACTCGCGGGCTGCAGTCGTCAGAACAGCTGACCTGATGGCAGTCCCCTTCACCGTGGTGGCCTTCATCATCGCCTGTGTGGCCTGGATCATCTCCGGCGTGCCGACCCGGTTCGCCCAGGTTCTGGTCCTGGCCACCCCCTGTCCTCTGCTGATCGCCGCCCCTGTGGCCTACATGGCCGGGACTGGGAGGCTGGCCAAGGCGGGTTTGCTGATCAAAACCCAGGACGTGATCGAGAATCTGGGCCGGGTCTCGCACATCTTCTTCGACAAGACCGGCACGCTGACCGTCAAACGTCCCCAAGTGGCCAAGATCGACCTGCCCGAGGGTAGGGAGCAGAAGGTCGATACAGACCGGATTCTGGCTATGGCGGGCGCTGTGGAGGCCTACTCGGTCCACATCCTGGCCAACGGAATAGCTGAAGCCGGCGCCGCTGCCCAGGAGCGACTGCGGGCGCAGAGCAGTGACGAGATCCATCTGCATGCGCAGGAGGTTCAGGAGGACTCCGGCAACGGGGTCCAGGGTATGGTCGACGGCCATCAGGTCAAGGTGGGCAGGGCTCAGTTCGTGGCCGACGGGAATTCAAGTGATTCCTTTGGTTCCCTGGCACCTGACGAGATGGCCTCCTACATTTCTATCGATGGAGCCCTGGCCGCCAGAATTGTCATGAAGGACGTGCCCAGGTCGGATGCCGCCCAGACCATCGCCCAGCTGCGGGAGTTGGGCATTGCCCGTCTGTCCATGGTCACCGGCGACAAGGAGGACTCGGCCCGGATCATCGCCGACCAGGTGGGCATCACCGACGTGCATGCCGGCCTCTTCCCCGAGGACAAGGCCGATCTGATCGCCAAGGCCTCCAGGGAGGAGCCCAACCGGCAGCCATTCTGGGACATCTGGCTGTCCAAATTCCTGGGGGAGTCAGTGACCAAATCCATCACCCTGATGGTGGGGGACGGGGTCAACGATGCCCCGGTCCTGGCTGCCGCCGACGTGGGCATGGCCATCACTGACGGCACTACCACGGCTGCCTCTGAGTCCGCTCAGGCCGTGATCATGAATGACGACATCGCCTGTCTGCCCAGGTCGATCACCATAGCCCGCAGGACCAAGCGGGTCATGCTCCAGGCGGTCATGCTGGGGCTGACCCTGGCTACGGTGGGCATGCTCTGCGCCGCCTTCGACCTGATTCCGGTGGTTGTCGGCGCCTTTACCCAGGAGGCCATCGATGTGGTTTCCATCCTCTGGGCCCTGACTGCGCTGATAGACCGGGACTGAGGCCATTTCGCGACGCTTGGTGAAAGTCCCGGGGATGGAGCCCGCCTGGCTCTGTTCCCGACCGTCGCTTTGCGTTAGGCTGACAAGCATGAGCGATATTACTGTCAACGATTCCACCATGCCCGCACCGGCCCGCGGCGAGGAAGCCGGCTCACCCCTGCGCGTGGCCGTCATAGGCGCGGGACCAGCAGGGGTCTACGCCTCTGACATTCTGCTGCGGCAGCTTCGGGAGAAGGGCGCCGACCTTGGACTGGGCGACCGGGCCCGCATCGACCTGTTCGAAAAACTGCCCGTCCCCTTCGGTCTGGTCCGCTACGGCGTGGCCCCGGACCATCCCAGCATCAAGTACATCGCCGGCGCCTTGGAGAAGACCCTGGACAATCCCGAGATCCACCTCTATGCGGATGTGGAGTTCGGCAGGGACATCGACCTGGATGATCTGCTTCAGCGCTACGATGTGGTTCTTTTCGCCACTGGTGCGGTGGACGACCGCCCCCTGGAGATCGCCGGGCACGAGCTTGATGGCGTTCACGGGGCCGCCCACTTCGTCGAATGGTATGACGGCTATCCCGACGCTGACCAGAACTGGCCCCTGGACGCCAAGCAGGTGGCCGTCATCGGAGGCGGGAACGTGGCCATGGATGTCTCCAGAATCCTGATGCGGCGGGCCGACGACCTGCTGGGCACCGACATCCCCGATAATGTCTACCAGGGGATTCAGGGCAACCAGGCCCGTGAACTGCACATGTTCATCCGTCGCGGACCAGCCCAGGCCAAGTTCTCAGTCCAGGAGCTGCGCGAGCTGGAGAAGCTGCCCGGAGTGCAAATCGTCATCGACGAGGAGGACTTCGACCTGGATCAGGAGACCATCGACCGGGCCGGTGCCGATAAGCTGACCAGGCAGATGCTGGAGGAGCTCTTCACCATCAGGGAGATGGCCGAGGACATGGCTGAGGACGGCGGCGTCGACTTCGAAGGCAACCCCGCCGACCGCCGTTTCTATATGCACTTCTACCGGATGCCAGCCGCAATCATCGGCCAGGATGGCAAGGTGACCGGCATTCGGGTGGAGAAGACCAAGGTCACGCCCGAGGGCACCATGGAGGAGATTAGCCAGTACGAGGAGTACCCGGTTCAGGCCGTCTACCATGCCATCGGCTACAAGCCTGCCGAGGTTCCCGGCATTCCCTACGATTTCTCCGGCTACACCCTCTCCAACGTCCACGGTCGTGTGACCACTGCTCCCGAGGGGCAGGACGGCCGACCCATCGACCGTCTCTACGCCACGGGCTGGGCCAAGAGGGGGCCTGTGGGCCTGATCGGGTCCACCAAGTCCGATGCCCTGGAGACCATCGGTAACATGCTGGATGACTTGGCTGCCAGCCCGTCTCGCGGCCGCTTCGCCCAGGACCGTGACGACGATTCGATTGATCGCTTCCTGGCTGACAAGGGTATCGAGCCCATCGACTTTGCCGGCTGGAAGCGGGTGGATGCCTACGAGCGGGCCGAGGGGGCCAAAGTTGGCCGTGAGCATATCAAGGTCATCGACCCCGACCAGCTCCGCCAGCTCGCCCACGGCGAGTAGGCGATCGCTCCTGGGCCTGTGTTAGCAGTGGCAGGACCTGGATGAGGTTCATGAATCCTCACCCGGGTCCTATTTTCTTAGCATTCAATACTGGGTGCTTACTGCAGACGGATGGGCCTCGCGTAGCTATCATTGTCATTAGAGCCCCTCACGGAATCGAAGGAGCGTGACATGGCTAATCTGACTCTCTATCCGGCCACCCTCCAATGGGCCGTTGAGGAGAGCGATGCCGATCCAGTGGCCCTGTCTCAGCGCCGGGGACTTGGCCAGTTGCCGGATTGGCTGGAATCCAAGGAACCCGTATCCGTATCCTTCAACAAGGTTGAGCAGCTCAGCAGGGCCCTGCATGTGCCTTTCGGCGCCCTGGTCAGGTCGGTTGTGCCCCAGCGTCGCCTTGAACCTCTGGTTCGTTACCGGACCGTAGGCAACACGTCTGTGCAGCCCAGCAAAAATCTGCAGGACACCATCGACCAGATGCGGTTCAGGCAGGAGTGGGCCAGGGATGAATTGCTTGAGTCCGGCTTGGATGCCAACCCGCTAGTCGGTTCGGTGCGCGATGCCGAGCAGGACGATGCCCTGGCTGATGCGCTTCGCTCCACCCTTGGGTTTGATGGGCGCTCTGCCTGGGAGGGCGGCAATTCCAGCGACCGTTTCCGCCAGCTCAAGGAACGTGCCTCCCATGCGGGCATCATGATCATGCTCAACTCCCAGGTGGGTTCCGTGAGTTCTCGAAAGCTGGATCTTCAGGAGTTCCGGGGATTCGTGCTGATCGACGATATGGCTCCGCTGGTGTTCATCAACAGAAATGATTCCTTTGACGGCATGATCTTCACCTTGATTCACGAGGTGGGGCACGTACTGCTGGGCACTCAGGAGCTCTTCGACGGCATTGGCGGCCAAGGGGGCCGCAAGGCCACGGAGCGCGCGATAAACCGGGCGGTGGTAAAGGCCGTGATTGACGACGAGCGCTTCCGGCGGCTCTGGCAGGAGAAGCTGGACGGTGGCAAAGAGCCGGCTGATG
The DNA here is from genome assembly GCF_032193695.1 of Bifidobacterium sp. H6bp9. NCBI lineage: Bacteria > Bacillati > Actinomycetota > Actinomycetes > Bifidobacteriales > Bifidobacteriaceae > Bifidobacterium > Bifidobacterium sp. H6bp9. The sequence continues at coordinate 33,157 of NZ_JASTZY010000007.1, read as the reverse complement.
CCGCGGAGTCCATAGCTGACGACTTCCATCTGAGTGCCTTGGCCATGGGGATACAAGCCCATCAGTTTGGCTTGACTGATGAGGATACGCTTGAGGAGCTGCGGGCACGAATGGATCGGCATCTTCATGACAGGGCCGTCCACCGTCAGGAGCGGGAATCCCGCGGTAATGGCAACAGGACCAATGCCTCCAGGGTCGATACCGGTTTCGTCCGCCTGGTCAATGCTGCCATGGACGGGGGAAGACTGGCTCCGACTGAGGGCTTCGACCTGGTGGGGGTGCGTTCCCCGCAGTCTTATCAGGGGTTGATTCGTGAAAAGAAGCTGATATGACCGCCACCCTCTACCTGCCCGATTCCAACGTCTTCATCGCCTCCTGCCGGCTCAACCATCCTTTCGACTACAAGGAATTCCACCCCTTCTGGCGATGGATGGAAAAGCTGGCTGAGGACAAGGCGATCGCCTTGGTGGATGTCGTCTACGACGAGCTGGTCAACGAGCAGGCCGCTGATCCCGATATGCTGGATCTTTGGGTATGTGCAATGTTCAAAGGTCGTCAAATAAGTCATAAGGATGACAGGTATGGGCAGGTCTATGCGCAAATCCAGGATTATCTGGTCACCTGCGGGAAGTATACGGAAGAGTCGCGCCGATACTGGGAGTCAGAGAGCAAGGCGGATCCCTGGCTGATCGCTGTGGCCAAGGTCGAGGGGGCAGTCATCGTGACGGATGAGGCCCGGGTTCCGCTGCAACAGGGGCAGCACATGAAGAAAGAGCCCAAGATCCCTAATATCGCTGACCATTTTGGGGTGGAGACCATGAGCCTGCGTCGATTCTTCGATGAAAACGGGAGGATGAAGAAGGCCCAATATGTTCTTCCTAAGCCTCAAGGCGAGAGGAAAGACGTGAGCCAACCAGGCCTGTTCTGAAAGGACAGTAGGGGGAGGAGCCCAGCAGTCCTATCTTTTCAGCGGTCGTTCAGCAAAAATTCAGCGGCATTGTCTACCATGGAACACATGAATGGCAAGCTGAAGGTTCACGGACATTTCAACGGCCTTAAAACGACGCTTTTGTTCGCCCTCATGTGGGCCGTTATTATGCTCATCTGGTGGCTGACCGGCGGCCGCCAGGGGACGCTGGGCGTCTATATCCTCATAGGTCTGGCCACCACTTTCGGATCCTACTGGTTCTCCGACAAGGTGGCGATCGCCTCCATGCATGCCCGGCCGGTCAGCGAGCAGGAGGCTCCCGACCTTTATCGGATTGTCCGGGAGCTGTCGGGGAGGGCCGGCAAGCCCATGCCCCGCATCTACATTGCCCCCACCGACTCGCCCAATGCCTTTGCCACAGGCCGCAACGAGCGCCATGCCGCCGTCTGCTGCACCCAGGGGATCCTGCGCATCCTCAACGAGCGTGAGATTCGCGGTGTGCTGGGCCACGAGCTCATGCATGTCTACAACCATGACATTCTGACTTCTGCAGTTGCTTCGGCCATGGCCACGGTCATCACCTACCTGGGGTACTCCCTCATGTATTTCGGCGGCGACAGCCGGGACAGGGATAACGATTCCGGCGTCTTCGGCCTCCTGGGCGTGCTGATCAGTTCGATTCTGGCACCCCTGGGCGCCTCCTTGATCCAGATGGCCATTTCCCGCACCCGAGAGTATGACGCCGACGAGGACGGCAGTCGGCTGACCGGAGACCCGGCGGCTCTGGCATCGGCGCTGAACAAAATATCCTACGGGTCTCAGGCCGCGCCCATGCCGCAGACCGCCGGCACCCAGAGTGCCGCCGCCATGATGATCGAGAATCCCTTCTCGGTCAGGGGATTCAGCAGGCTTTTCTCCACCCATCCGCCCACCGATGAGCGCATAGCCCGCCTGATGCAGATGAGCCAGGAGATGGGGCAGACCCAGGTGAATTCCGGGCATGGAGCCCAGGTGGGGTACTGAGAGAACAGCGGGCTGAGGCGCCTGTACACCTGTCGATAGTGGTGACCGTTTCCGCCTTAGTGCCCCCAGTTGCGAAGAATCCTGCTCGTCATAGAGGCAACAAGGAACCCGAGGCTTTAGGTTATCCGTGCTTTAGATCTGAATTCTGCGCCCGTTGCAGACCACGGTTTTGACGGACCAGTCGGCCGGGTTCAGGAGGAGGAGGTCGGCCGCATAGCCGGGTGCCAGCAGACCCAGCGGGGCATCGGTGGTGCGGTTGGGGCGGTCCAGCCCCAGGGCCCGGGCAGGTGTCAGAGTGGCGGCTTCCACTGCCTGTGGGGCTGGGACGCCAATGTATCGGATGGCTCTGCCGACCGCTACATCCAGGGTTAGCGTTGAACCAGCGATTACTCCGTTGGAGGTCAGGCGGGCGTGGCCGCCCTTCACTGTTACATGCAGGGAACCCAGCTTGTAGGCGCCGTCCTCGCAGCCGGTGGCCTCCATGGCGTCGGTGACCAGGGCTATCCGATGGGGGAAGAGCCTGAAGGCCAGATCGACGCAGGGGTCCTGCACATGGAAACCGTCGTTGATCAGCTCGGCCGTGACCCGAGGGTCCTCCACGGCGGCCGGAATGGGTCCTGGCTGACGGTGGCGGATGCCGTTCATGGCGTTGAAGACATGAGTGAGTATGCGGGCGCCGGCATCAAAGGCGCGGCGGGTCTGGTCATAGTCGGCATCGCAATGGCCGACCGCGGGCACCACGCCAGATCCGGCCAGGCGTGATATGGCCTCGTAGCCATGGTCGCGCTCGGGGGCCAGCGTCACCTGGCGTATGCAACCGTCGGCGGCCTCCAGAAGACTGTCGAGAACCGCGGGTTCAGGGTCGCGCAGGCACTTGGGATCGTGCGCCCCCTTGCGGGAGAGGGCGATGAAGGGTCCCTCCAAGTGGGCGCCCAGCACGTCGGGTCTGGAGTCCATGACCCGCCTGACCGAGCGCAGATTGGTGCACATCGTGTCGACCGGGTTGGTGATCAGGCTGAGCACCTGCCGGGTGGTTCCATGGACCATATGGCAGGCCCTGGCCGTGCGAATGGCCTCGTCACCGTCATCGAAGGAGTGAACCCAGCCGCCGTGGGAGTGGATGTCGATGAACCCGGGGGTGAGGATGAAGCCGGCTGCGTCGATGAACTCCATACCGCTCGCATTCACGTCATGGTTATCGGATCCAGGCTGGAAGGACTGGGGCAGGCCAGAGGCCCTCAGGGCGGATTCCAGGCTCTCCCGGCCTTGTCCGACCTGCTCGATCCTGCCATCCAGGGCCAGAATCCAGCTGTCTTCCCTGATGCCCCGGGCATCTATCAGCCTTGCGCCGGTCAGGACAAGGGGATGGGCCGGTCCATTCAGGGATGACTCGACCGCGAGCCCCGCCGACTCGTATGCTTCCTTGGACATGTTTGGTCTGCCTTCTAGATGGACTGCCAGTCAGGCTTGTTGGCATAGGCCCACTTGTAGTAGTCGCGGTTGCGCAGGCGGGAAGCGGCGGCCTCGTCCACGATCACGGTGGCGTGGGGATGCATCTGGAGGGCGGAGGCCGGGCAGAAGGACGATATGCCGCCCTCTACGCTCTCGGCCACGGCTTCCGCCTTGCCGGCCCCGAAGGCCAGGAGGACCAGCTGGCGTGCCTTGAGGATGGTCCCGATCCCCTGGGTGATGCAGTGGGTGGGCACCTGGTCCATGTCATTGTCGAAGAATCGGGCGTTGTCGATGCGTGTCTGCTCGGTCAGGGTCTTGATGCGGGTGCCCGAGGCCAGGGAGGATCCGGGCTCATTGAAGCCGATGTGTCCATCAGTGCCGATGCCTAGGATCTGCAGGTCGACGCCGCCGGCATCCTCGATTGCCTGGTCGTACACGCGGCCAGCGTCCTTGATGGTTTCCAGGTTCCCATTGGGCACCCTCACCTTGGCAGGGTCCAGGCCCAGAGGCTTGACCACGGTCCGGTCGATGGTGGACCGGTAGGACTGGGGGTGGGCCGGATCCAGCCCCGCATACTCGTCCAGGGCGAAGCCGCGCACCTGGGATACGTCGATCCCCTCCTTGTGGACCAGATCGGCCAGCGCCTGGTATGCCGCCAGGGGGCTGGACCCCGTGGCCAGACCCAGCACGCAGTCAGGCTTGCGCCGGATCAGGTCGGCCGTGCAGCGGGCATAGATTTGGCCGGCTTCCTCCTGGGACTTGACGATGATGATTTCGGTCATGATGCGATTTCCTTTCCGATAAAGTCAAATGGGCGACTGTCGGCGGCCATGCGTCCTGCCAGGGCGGCGCCGATGGCTGCGATGGGCAGGTCGGCCGTGGCCAGGCGCAACCGGTCGGGCAGATTCAGCGAGGCGATGAAGTGGCTGCAGGCCGCGCTCCTATGCAGATGCTCGGTGACCAGATCCAGCAGGGGCTGGCCGGTTTTGCTCATGCCGCCGCCCAGGATGATGATTGCGGGATCGATGGTCAGGGCCACGATCTGCACGGCCAGGGCAATGCCATGGCCGATGATGTCCTCCACTCTCTGGGCGCGCTGATTCCCTTGACTTGCCTGGGCGATCAGGTCGGGCAGGGGATGGGCGATTCCCGGCCAGAGGGCTTCCACGGCCGAGCCTGAGGCCACCGTTTCCAGACAGCCGCACTGACCGCACTTGCAGGGGAACTGGTGGGCATCCACCGAGATGTGGCCAATTTCGCCGATTGCCCCGCTGGCTCCGTGTTCGATTCGGCCTCCGCGTATGATGCCTGCTGCCAGACCCGTGCCTAGGTTGATGAAGGCCACTACGTGGTTGTCCTGGTCAGGCAGGGCCCTGGGTCCGTCACGCCCCGGCTCTGATGCGGGTCGTCGGGCCTGGTTCCGGGCAGATGCGGAGTGTGGTGTGGCTCCAGGTGCTATCAGGGTGTTGCCAGCCTGCGAGGCAGCTCCCAGAGCAGCGACGTTGACATCGTTCTCGACGCGGACGGGCAGACCGGTAGTCTTGGCGACGGCAGGGCCCAGAGCCATGTGGCGGATGCCCAGGTTGACCGCGTCATCTACCATTCCCCGATTGGCATCCACGCGCCCCGGGATGCCTAAGCCTACGGTGACCGGACCCTGATTTGGGTCCACCTGATCCAGCAGGTGGCGGACAAGTGTCACTGTGTCGTCATGAACCGCTTGGTTGCCCTGGCGCGTGGGGATTCGATGGCAGGCTAGCAGGTGTTCGTCACCATCTATGGCCACGCCCTCGATCTTGGTGCCGCCGATGTCAATTCCCAGGCTGATCGGGCCGGCCTGGACGCTATCTTTGTCCGCCCTGGGATGCGGGGTCGATGTTGCCATGGGGTTCAGCGGGCCTGGCCCTGGTCCGTCCGTCCCTGCCCGCAGGCCTGCTTGATGGCCGTAGCGATGGAGACCGCCGGGTCGTTGTAGGGGATCAGGGTGGACTGGAAGGCGTGATAGAGGTCGGACTTGCCGGGCCAGACCGTGCCGATCACGTGGTTGTCGGCATCCAGCTGATGCCACCAGGATCCGCCCTGGTGGTCGATCAGATAGTGGTCTACGTAGCTGCAGAAGGTGGCGTACCAGTCGGCGTAGGTGGCCTTGCCGGTGGCTGCGTAGAGGGTGGACGAGGTATTCAGGGCCTCGGCCAGGGTCCAGTGCATGCGGTCGTGGACCACCGGGCGGCCCTGCCAGTCCGTGGTGTAGACCAGGCCCTCGGCTCCGTCGGCGGCCCAGCCATCCTCAACAGCCCTGGCGAACAGGTGCTCGGCAGCTTCGATGTAGCGGCGGCGGTCGGTCTCCTGATCGAACCTGCTTAATGCGTACTGGGTGATCAGCCTGGCCCATTCGATCCCGTGGCCCGGTGTGGCCCCGTAAGGCTTGAACTGATCGGCCTTGTTGTCCTGGTTGTAGTCCAGATCGGCCTGCCAGTCGCTGTTGAAATGCTCGGGAATGCGCCACTGGTTGTTCTCGGCCCAGCTGATGACCTGGTCGATGATGCGGCCGGCGCGCTCGCGGTAGTCCTCCTTGCCGGTGGCATCGGCCACGGCCAGGAAGGCCTCGGTGCTGTGCATGTTGGCGTTGAGTCCCCGGTAGGGGTCCAGCCGGGTGAAGCCGCTGTCCCAGGTATCGACGGCCAGGCCCTTCTTGTCATCCCAGAAGTAGCGGTTGAAGATCTCCAGCGCCTGATCCAGCAGCTCCTGTCCATCGGGATCGCCGGCCAGCATGGCCGAGGAGGCAGCCAGGACCACGAAGGCGTGGGTGTAGCAGGACTTGCCGCTCTCGGGCTGGCCCTGCCAGGAGACTGAAGGGTACCAGCCGCCGTGTTCATCGTCGTGCAGGTTGCCTTGAAGGGCCTGGACGCCGCGGTGGACCAGCTCCGACGCTCCCGGGTAGCCCAGGAGGCTGCCGATGGCGTAGACGTGGGTCATCCGGCAGGTGATCCAGGTCTGAATGCCCTGGTCGGGGTCGATGCTGCCGTCGTCATTGAGCCAGCCGGCGCCGCCCTGCTCGGTGGGGAACCCGCGCCCGAAGTCCAGGAAACCGTAGGTCTGCGAGGCCATGAAGATGCGGTTGGCCTCGTTGCCCAGCAGGTATCGGGGATTGATGGCGGACGGTGAGGTTCCCGAATGGTCCGGTGTCGTGGTCATGGAGATCGCTCCTTTGCTCAGCGAGGGGATGCAGCTGTTTCTGGTATCTGTTCACAGCCTAACACGTAATTGTTAGGAAACTGAACTTTTTACTGGCAGCCCCCTTGGTCTTGTCTACGATGCTATTGCGCGGTCTTGAAAAGGAACCGTTTTGATACTGCTATGACGAGATCTGGGCCTGCCTGGGCAAGGAAGTTTACAATATAAGAAGCAAGCATGGATGGGCATGGTCACGGGGTTCAAGGCCCAATCCCCATGGCGGGTCCCCGTTCCCGCATTATCTATCGTCAGGCGAATTATGACCAGCAATACCGGCAACCTGTCCAAGGCACTGCCCAAGTCGGTGCGGCATCACAACCGAGCTATCCTGCTCAGGCTGCTCTATCCCGATGTCAGCATGACTAGGGCTGATCTGGCCCGCGCTTCAGGGCTGACCAGGGTCGCCATATCAGACATCGTGGCCGAGCTGCTGGACGAGCATCTGCTTGTGGAGGTGGGTTATAGCAAATCCACAGGGCCGGGCAAGCGGGGACGGCTGCTGCGCATCAATCCTGACGGGCGCAGCATCCTGGCCCTGGATCTTTCCACGCCCTACGTCTTCAGGGGAGCGGTGCTCAACCTGACCGGGCAGGTGGTGGCGCGTGAGGAGATCCCGCTGACTGCTGACGGCAAGGTTCCCCTGGACTTGGTGGGGGAGCTGACCGATTCGTTGATGCAGCGGGCGGTTCATCCCATTATGGGCATCGGCGTATCCAGTCCCGGCATCGTCAGTGCTGAAGGCGTGGTGGATGATGCTACCAACCTTGGCTGGGTTCAGACCGACCTGCGCGGCTATCTGCATGAGAAGACAGGCCTGGATGTGACAGTCAACAACGATGCCAACAACGAGGTTCTGGCCGAGCAGCAGTTCGGCTCAGGACAGTCCGACCTATTGCTGGTCCATCTGGGCGACGGAGTTGGGGCAGGATTGCTGGTTTCCGGCGAGCTGGTGACCGGTTGCAACCGCGCGGCCGGCGAGATTGGCCATGTGGTGGTGGACCCCACCGGTCCTCAGTGCCGCTGCGGCAAGCGCGGCTGCTTGGAATCGCTGATCAGCGTTCCTAAGCTGACTGCTGCAATGGACAGGGATCCTGACAATCTGGCCAGCATTTTGCGCCGGGCTGGCGAACTGCTGGGCCGTGCCCTGACCATGCCTGCCGGCCTTATGGACATTCCTCGTGTGGCGGTCCTTGGCGACTCTAGGGTGGTCAACCGCATCTTCCTGAGCGCCATGGAGAAGACCATGAACGATGCCTTGGCCGCTGATTTCCGGCGGCCCCTTGTGGTCGATCGCTCGGCCCTGGGTGAGGATGCCGCCTTGCTCGGGGCCTGCAGCACAGTGGTGGCGGACCTGATCGAGCCTGACGGCACCGTATGAAAGTGGACTGAAGACCTGTCTCGCAACCGTGCCCGGTGTTGGTGATTCGCGCACATCGCCGAGACCTGCTACCATAGTGATTCGCATGCGGTTGGCCGAGGTCTGACCCCGGCAGCCGGATTTGCGGGCGTAGTTCATTGGTAGAATGGAAGCTTCCCAAGCTTCAGAGGCGGGTCCGATTCCCGTCGCCCGCTCTTGACTGGATTGCTGGGCTATCAAGGAAAAAGTTATTTGTTTAAGTATGATAACTGATTGATGTTAGCAGTTTGCCAACAGTTATAGTGCGAGAGGAAAGGGGTCAACGTTGACGTATAGCTATACAATAGGCAAAAAGGCTGCCACCCTTGATCGTTATACAGGCGGAAATGAGCAGTATTGCAGAGCAAGAGAATGGTGGTTGGAGCACCCTCGTTGTAGCGAAAGGGAACTGCAGGAATACTTGATCCACGATTTTGGGTTTATCGCAGACTCGGGTACAGGCTCTGGTACAGAATCGGGTACAGGCTCTGGTAAAGGCTCGGCTGATGTTGCAGAACGTGCTCATAAGATTGCGGTGTGTCTTTGCGAGAGTAAGCCACGTCAGACGACATCAATAGGGTCTGTGTCATTACTGGTCGCATTACTGGCGTTGGTAATTTCTATTTGCTCGGCGCAGTTTAACAAATATCCGGAGTTGGTAGGAGAGGTTCTTCTCGCCGCTATATGTCTTGTAGTGCTCTTTACGGCTGTATGGGTCGTCATAAAGATTAAGACTGATCGTCGTCTCACTCTTGACACTGAATTTCGCGGGAGACTTTCGGCTCTTTAATCGCTTATTTAGTTGTTGCTGCGTGCCGCTCTAGATTGAATCCGGGGGCCTGACCTTAACTCTAGGTTAGAGTCTGTTCTTGGTCTTATGCCTGAAGGAAGGAGTCAACCACTATACGGTTCTTGTGATGGTTTGGTTTTCCTTAGGCATACACGCTTGATTGCTTCGAAAGGATGATGGGGATCCTGTAGATAGCTGGAGTGGGACTGCTGGTCATGTCGATGGCGATGAGGAGTAATATAGGTGACAACTTCAGCGCTATGGATCCGATTCTGTTCGCCTGTTCTCCTTCCTAGAAAATTCCCAATAGCATTGACATTTGGGTTTAGAAAGATTCCAGTTTCGGTAAGGATAAACAGTTGAGTGAACCTGGTATTGACCGGCTTCCTGCCAAGGATGTAGCGCATGCTCTCGCTCGAGCATATGTTGCGTTCCTTGCGAATCCATATCGTTAGGTCAATCTGATTGAGCCTACAGTCGGTAAGCAAACATCAGCATCGGCGTTTACTCACCTGAGAAATGTTGCTGACGTCTATCGAGAGGAACAGTATCTCGCCCAGACTATGCAGTAAGACGATCAACATCACTGAAAAAACAGGACTTTTGCGACGACGCTCCACCATTTCCGGGCTTTGCGTGACTTCCTTTTATACAAGGCAACAATATGGACGATGCCGCTTATCAGCCAGCAGACAAGCCCTTGAACAGTCGTCGCAATTATTCTGTTTACCCAAGTGTCTGACGAAAAATCAACGGCATACGGGAATGCCATAAAGAGCCGAATAGGAGTTTCGCGATACAAGCCCCAGCTCATTGGCAGTAACAGAACCAGGCCCAGAAACCCTGGGATAGCTTCGGTACGAACGGGTACGTGGATCATGCGGCGAAGGTCGGTCTTCTCCGTATCCTCGCCTGTTTTATCCGCTTTCCGTCCCCTGCATGCCATAGCCGCAAGGCTGCAGTATCTGTAGGTATGAAGAGCCACATGCAGACGCTTCCTCACATTCCCCGTTAATCCTGTTCTACGTGACCGCTAGTTTTCACTGAAGCGTTTCTCGTCTGTGAAAGGTTTGAATGTGCAATCCCCAAGGAGGGCGACTAAAGCAAAAGATGGTACAAATCGCGGCGTGACCCCGTTTATGTTTCCAAGTTTGATTGAGGCGTATGCCCAGACTTTTGCTCGCTTAATCCGATGTGAGGAAGTTTTATCGCAGTTTGGCTAGTTAGCATGAGATTTAGAAGTGAAGTATTGCGTGCCAACTCGACCCGCAACTATGCTGACGTGACGCCTGCTGACCAGTTGATGGATTGCTTCCTCGAAGCCATTATCAACATTTGGCGGCTCCCGGGCACACTGCTTCTCGCATCGGCGAAACAATCGCGTCTATGGTTGCAACCAGGACTCTGCTCAAATCTCTAGAATCTTAAGGTTGACGCAGATGAGTCCACCTTGCTTGAATATGCATCTACCCCAGGTCCTGTATTCAAATAGGTAACTAAACATCCGTAGTTTCGTCCCACTTAAATCACCTCATAGGAATTGCTCTGGTCCTTTTATTTTCTTCTCCATAATCGAATCTTCCGCATCTGGCCTAAAAGTTACAAGCCTGGCAACAATGGAGAAAAGCCCTTCCTAGCTGAACAATATTCCTCAAAATTCTGGAGTGTCGAAGCACGGTGCCTCAGGTCGGGCAGTGGAAGATGAGGGGGTACAGGGAAGTACGGAAAGGACGGCCATCATGGCTGATTATCACGTGCAATACGACGGGGATCGCGATCTCTGGACAGTCAAGCGGGCCGGGGCCTCACGAGTCTCCCGCACCTTCGCCACCAAGGCAGAGGCCACCAAGCAGGCCAAGGTCTTTGCAGACCGGTCCGGCGGCGGCGAGGTCAACATCCATAACAAGGGCGGCAACAAAATCCGCGACAAGCGCACCATAGGCAAGAAGGATCCCCGAGACATCAAGGGCTGAACGCTAACTGAGCTCTGGGACCTTTCGCCGTCACCGGGCCTGTACATGTGCCGAACATCGCGGCGATAAGCACCTATGCCTATAGAACTATGCCCATCTATCAGCCCAGCAGGATGTTGGGATGGTGAAGCATTGGCCGCCCTCGCTGGTCTGCTTGTGTCCGCCCCCATAGACTGAAACCAACCGTGAAAGGTGGCGAGGTCGATGGCCGATGGATTCAACCAGCTGGATCAGCGGCTGGCGGACAGCGGGTATGACGAGGGTCTGCCAGCCTCCTATCCTCCTCGTCCAGATATTGATGAGCGTCCTATTCAGATAGCCCATGCCAACATCTGGAGTCGGTTTGCGGCAGTCACGGGGCTGGTCTCGGCCCTGGCGGGCGCGGCCTTGCTGGCCCATGCCATAGCCCCCTCCAGGCTGGGGGTCATAGGCCAGGTGGGCATCTCAGCCTGGGTGGGCGTCTCTGTGGCCTTTGCCCTGTTGACCATAATCCTGGTCGTCATAGCCCGTCATTCCGGACCAGTCCCGAACCGGCCATCGGTAGGCTCGGCGGGCATTATTCTTCTGATCTGCGGAATGCTCTTGACCGTAGCAGGCCTGCTCATCGCCAACTCTTTTCCCAAGGGCATCATCAAGGCTCCTGCGCGCGACGAAGCGCCCATCAGCTCGGCCCAGGCCATGACCGGCGGTATCGACAAGGCTGCTGGACAGTGCGCCTCCGGCTGGCATGACATCGGCCTAGACGGGTATGTGGGCATCTCCCAAGCCCGGTATTGCACCGATACGACCATGGCCTACGTGGTTTTCGACAACGATTCAGCGGCATCCCTGGCCAAAGGGCCTATCCGCGCCCGCGTGCCTGATCTGCTCTCCCGCTATGGAGGCGGGTTGCAGCCCCAGGATCTGTGGCTGCTGACCGGCAAGCGTTGGATGGTGGTGGGCAGCAAGACCCAGGTGACCGGACTGCAGGGCCAGTGGGGTGGCCAGGCCGAGCCGCTCATGAGCCAGCAGTGAATGACCGGGCCAGTCGACTATCGTGGCAGATATGGATCAAGCACAAAAGGATGACGGCGGATTGGTGGGTCGGCCCTCCACGGTGGTGCCCGGACGTTTTGGGCAGGAGCTCAAGGTCGAGCAGGTCCGTTGGTCCCGCAAGCAGGGCACGGGCAACCCCTCGCGGCCCATTTTTGTACTCATGCACGGCTGGGGCTCCAACGAGGAGGACATGGCTGACCTGATGCGCTACGTGGCCCCCTACAACGACTACGCCTCCCTTCGGGCGCCCATGGTGGTGCCAGGCAGCGAGCGCGGCATGTTCGGCCCGGGCTACACCTGGTTTCACGATATGCGCCCCGAACAGGAGGACCTGGATCGGGATGGCTATGCAGCGGCTCGGGCTGTGGACGCCTGGGTTTCAGCCAACATCCCGGAGGACCGACCGGTGGTGGCCATGGGCTTCTCCCAGGGAGCCATGCTGGCTGTTCATCTGCTTCGGGTCAACCCCGAGCGCTACCGGGCATCCATATGCCTGTCCGGGTTCCTGGCCCCGGGTCTGGTGCCTGGCACCGCTCCCGCGGATGAGCGCCTGGCTGGCTTGAACAAGCCGGTCTTTCTGGGTTTCGGCTCGGATGACACCACGGTGCCCAAGTACGAATTCCGGGCCTTGGCCGCCTGGCTGGACGAGCACGTCTGGCTGCACACCACCGAGTACGACCACTTGGATCATGCCGTCGACATGCGCGAAATGAACGACCTTCGCCAGTGGCTGGGCGAGATTGACGTGACCTCGGGCCTCATGTAGATCGGCTCACAGGGCCGAGTCGGCGTCTACCTGCATGACGTAGACGTTGCGGCGCATCTTCCTGGCTGTCGTGCGCGAGATCTCCCCGGATTCGACCATGTCTTGGATCTGACCCAGCTCGATGGCATACCCTTCGCGCTTGGCTTCCTCCACCTGGTCTCTGACGGCAGGCATGCCCGCGTACTCGGTCTTCCCCTCCGCCGAGGATTCGATCATCTGGTGGTTGATGATGGTGTTGAGCAGATCCTCGGTCTTGAAGCGTCCCTTGCCCAGTTCGGAGTAGAGCTTTTCAATCAGGAAGTGGTTCATCTCCGCCTGCAGGTGGCGTCCGGCCACGAAGACACGGTCCTTGTCGATCGGCTGGGTCAGGTGCTTCAGGCGGTGGAACTCGCTGTGCAGCAGGCCCCTGAGTCGTCTGCGAGCCGTGTAGGCCCTCCAGCGGAGCTCCCCGCCCCTGTCCAGGTGGAAGAGGGACCCGGATATGGTGGACAGGATTCTGCGGGCGGCCTGTTCCTGGCTGCGCAGATTCAGCAGTTCCTCCTGGTCGTCTCCGCGGTCGCTGCGCCGGTCGATCAGCTGGGCGTCGGCATCCCTGTCGGCCACAGTCTCGGCCTCGGTGCTGGGTTCGGCTTGGGCCGCAGGCTGTGTTGATGCAGGTGCCTGCTCAATACTTGCGTCTTCGCTCTTGATCCGCTCCTCCAGCTGGTCCTGGGCCTCCTCGATCCGGCTCAGCCGTTCCTCCATGTAGTCCTGCTCCCACTCCATGGTCTGCACCTGCAGGTCCTGGAAGTCCTTGGGGGAGTACTGGCCGATCCGCGACTTGAGCTTGGCGATGCGGTGGTTGTATTGCTTGATCACCTGCTGGATGGCCAGCCGGTTCTCGTCAGTGATCCTGCTGGAGAGCTCCCGGACCGTGCCCCTGAGCACCTTGATGGATTTTTCGACCTGCTGGGCCGGCACCTCGCTGCTCTGTGAGGGGGCCAGCAGCGGCAGGGCGAAGTTGGCCAGCACCAGGGTGACGATGATGACCCCGGCGGCCACGAAGATCAGCTCGCTGCGCATGGGGAAGGCGGATCCGTCGTCGGTCATATAGGGGATGGTCAGGGCCAAGGAGAGGGTGATGGTCCCCTTGGGGCCGCCGAAGGTCATGACGGCCGCCGACCTCAGGAGCTTGGATGTGATCCTTCGTCTGCTGCCGGTTTCATGGTCCTTGGTGAAGATCAGGACGCTGGCCGTCCAGAGGAAGCGCAGCACGATCACGGTCAGGCAGACCAGGGTGATGGTGGCCATCAGCATCCAGTTGCTGACCCGCCGGTCTCGCCAGCTGGTGCCCATGGCCGCTGGCAGCAGCATGCCCAGAAGGACGAAGACCGCGCCGTTGAGGCTGAAGGAGAGCACCTTCCAGACGCTTGATGAGACGATATTGGCCTTGGAGGTATTGGGTCCCACTCCGGTGTGGTCGAAACGGACCAGCAGCCCGGTGGAGACCACGGCCAGGATTCCGGACACATGCAGGATGTTCTGCCCGACCATGTAGATCAGGAAAGGAAGGAAGAGCTCCAGCAGGATCCTGGTGGTGGTGGTTTCCCAGCCCAGGCGACGGGCTGACTCAAAGAGCCAATTGACCACAAAGCCCATAATCAGGCCGAAGCCGATGCCGCCCACGAACTCGACGAAGAACTCGCCCAGGGCTTGGGGCAGTGAGAAGGAGCCGGTCACGGTAGCCAGGATGGCGAACTGGAAGCCGATGACGCCGGTGGCGTCGTTGAAGAGCGATTCGCCGGCAAGGATCGAATGTTCGTCCGGTGTGAGGTCGGCGCTCTCGCCCAGGGAGGAAACAGCCACGGCATCCGTGGGCCCCAGGGCGGCGCCCAGGGCCATGGCTGCAGCCAGGGGGAACATGGGCCAGGCAGCATGCAGGATGACGCCCACCATGATCATGGTCAGGGCAGCCAGGCCAATGGCCAGGGAAAGGGATGACCGCAAGCCCTTGAGCAGCTCCACCTTGTTGATGGTGTGGGCCTCGTAGTAGAGCAGGGGCGCGATGAAGAGGACCATGAACAGCTCAGGATCCAGCCGCATCCGCGGGAAAATGGGCAGCAGGGCCATGACTGCGCCCAGGACGATCTGGACCAGAGGGGTGGAGATCCGGGGAATGAATCTGGAAATGAAGGAAGAGACGAGGACGGCAGCAAGTATGCACAGAATGAGGATGAATGTTTCCACGGGCTTCCTTTCCGCCACGCAATCCCGGGCGGGCTGCCGCAGGCCCGACTAGCAGGGTTCGTTCGACCAATGAAGGAATCTTCGAGTGCAGGGTCGCATGAGGATCGACGTCGCATAGTCCAGTATACGGAATGGCGATATCCAGGAACAGTATTGATGGACAATGTGCGCTAAGTTGACACCTTCAGTCAAAACGGTGGACAGACTGCGCTCGCGATAGGCGAACATTTGTGAAAATCCGGCCCGGGGGATCCCCGCAAGCGCATGAAAGGCCGGCTTAATCGGTATACTCGTGAAGACCGGGAAGGCTCCGAACCTCCCAGCGGGCACTGCTTGCGACGGCTGACCATGGAGCCCCATCTCCTGACCCCGGGGATTTGCGCGCACGCTATTGTTTCCCCGACGCTTTTGGACATCCCCCGGTCCAGAAGGAAGATTGCAAGAACGACTGCAGAGGGTCGCATGCGGGGACAAATGACCGATCCGGTTTGGAAAGGCCAGGTTGACCGATGACATCATCCATGACATCTACAAATATCAAGAATCAGAACGCAGCGGCGGCAGGGGCTGACATGCGTTTCGACGACACCGACTGGCACAGCTTGGAGACCTCGGCTGTGCTGGAGACCCTGCACGCCGGGGATCAGGGTTTGGATACGCAGGAGAGCGCACGCCGACTGGAGATCTTCGGGCCCAACAGCCTGGCTGAGGCCCAGGCCAAACCTCGCTGGAAGCTCTTCCTGGAGCAGTTCGCCGGCCCCCTGATCGCCGTTCTGATGGTCTGCGGCATCATCACCATTTTTCTGCAGCACTATGTGGACGCTGCGGCCATCTTCCTGGTTCTTTTTCTCAATGCCATCATCGGCTATGTGCAGGAGTCCAAGGCTGACAAGGCCGTGGAGGCCCTGACCACCCTGTCCACCCCCACCACACGGGTGGTGCGCCAGGGCCGGATGGAGCAGATTGACGCCGACCAGCTGGTCCCGGGTGACCTGGTCCTCCTGGAGAGCGGCGATCGCATCCCCGCCGACCTGCGGTTGATCGAGGCCCTCCACCTGCGCATCGACGAGGCCATGCTGACGGGCGAGAGCGAGGATGCCAAGAAGAATACGGACCCCGTGGACCGTGACGCAGCCTTGGGCGACAGGCGATGCATGGCCTTCTCGGGCACCATGGTCACCAGCGGCCGTGGCCGAGGGCTGGTGGTGGCCACCGGCTCTGACACCGAGCTGGGCGAGATCAACGATCTGGTCCATGTGGCCAAGGGCCGCACGCCCCTGCAGCGGATCATCCATCGCACTGAGTTGGGCATCGCCGTCGCCGTCATCCTGGTGGCCATCTTCGTCTTCATCGGCGGAGCCATCCTCAATGGCGATGCCACGGGGGCCTTCCTGTCAGCAGTTTCGCTGGTGGTGGCCTCCATGCCCGAGGCCCTGCCCATCGTGCTGACCGTGGCCATGGCCTTGGGCGTTTCGAGGATGGCCGAATACCATGCCATCGTCCGTTCGCTGCCAGCGGTGGAGACTCTGGGCTCCATCACCGTCATCGGCTCGGACAAGACCGGCACGCTGACCCAGAACCGCATGACTGTGGAACAGTTCACCCTGGGTGGCGGCCAGCCGGTCCCCGTAGAGGGCCTGGACCTGGGCGCAGCGGCTGTATCCGACGACGACCGTATGAGCGGCCTGGCCGCCCTTGCCCGGGCCGGGGCTCTGACCAATGAGGCCCACCGGCAGCCGAATGAACAGGGCGGCATCGAATACAGCGGCGACGCGGTCGACATGGCCATGGCCCGCCTGGCCGACCAGACCGGGGCCGTGACGACTGAAGACCTGGATGCTCCTATCGTCATGGAGACCCCCTACGAGCCGGAGCTGCTGCACTCCATGACCATCCGTCGCAGCCCGGACGGCACCCTGACCCAATACGTCAAGGGCGCCCCGGACGCGGTCATGGCCATGAGCCGAACCATGCTGGACCCGGATGGCCAGGTCGTTCCCCTGGACACCCAGGCCGTCCACAAGTCCTACGAAGCCATGGGCTCCCAGGGGCTGCGCGTCATAGGCGTGGCCAGCAGGGTCCTCTCCTCTGACCAGGACCCCGCCTCCCGTCGTCGACCTGACGACCTGACCTTCCTGGGGCTTGAGGGCATGCTCGACCCGCCCCGACCCGGCGTGCGCGAGGCTATCGCCGAATGCGCAGGGGCCGGCATCCGCGTGGTCATGATCACCGGCGACCACCCGGTGACCGCGGCCGCCATAGGCCGCCGCCTGGGTCTGGAGCACACCGACCAGGCGCTGACCGGCAGCGAAATGCTGGAGATGAGCGACGAGGTCCTCCGGGCCCGTCTGCGTGAGACCTCCATCGCCGCCCGCGTCTCCCCCCAGGACAAGCTGCGCATTGTGGAGGCCCTGCAGGACGAGGGCCACGTGGTGGCTGTGACCGGCGACGGCGTCAATGACGCCCCGGCACTGAAGGCAGCTTCAGTGGGTATCGCGATGGGTCGTTCCGGCACCGACGTGGCCCGGGAGGCAAGCGATGTGGTCCTGACCGACGACAACTTCGTCACCATCACCCAGGCCGTGCGCCAGGGGAGGGTCATCTTCAAGGCCATCCGCGGATCCGCCTACTTCCTCCTGTCCACGGCCGCAGCCGCCATGATCGCCGTCGGGGTCAATGTGATCTCCGAGGAGCCCCTGCTCTTCCTGCCCCTGCAGATGCTCTGGATCAACTTCGTGACCAACGGTGTCCAGGACATCGCCCTGGGATTCGAACCAGGCAACGGGGATGAACTGGAGTCGCCCCCACGTTCGTCTGGAGAGGGCTTGCTCTCGCGGGTGCTCTGGGCGCGACTGGCCGTCTGCGGGCTCTGGATGGCCACCTGCATCCTGGTCCTCTTCCGCCTCAACATCAACGCGGGGATGGATCTGGCCCACGCCCGGACCATCGCCCTGACCCTGCTGGTCCTCTTCAACTTCTTCGTCGCCATGTCGGCCAGGTCCGAGAACAGGTTGATCTTCCAACTCAATCCCTTGGACAACACCTTCCTTCTGGTGGCCTCGTTCGTGGCCCTGGGCATCCATGCGGGGGCCATGTATCTGGCTCCGGTTGCAGGCGTACTGGGCATGGCCCCCTTGAGCGCAAGCCAGTGGCTTATCTGCCTGGTGATTGGGCTGACGGTCCTGATCTTCAGCGAGGGCGACAAGATGGTTCGTGCCTTCCTGGCCAAGCGTGGCATCGACACGTCCGGGCGGCCCAAGGGCCATCTGCACCATGTGCGCCGCCGCATCGCAGGCATGATCAACTGAACCGACCTGTCGGGCTGAACTGCCAGACTGAACGCGTGCAAGAACTGTGGAAGGCGCCCATGGCGGAGGCCCTGCGGCTGGCCGGGATAGCCGGAGACCGGGGGGACGTGCCCGTGGGCGCCCTGGTCTTGGATGCCTCGGGCCGGGTCATCGGTCGGGGCTTCAACCAGCGGCAGGCCCTGGGCCGTCCCCTGGCTCATGCCGAGATGGAGGCCATTGGGAAATCCGACGCGGGCTGGGATCTGGCAGGGTGCACCATGGTCGTCACCCTGGAGCCCTGCCCCATGTGTGCCGGAGCCCTGATGGCCTGCCACTTCAGCAGGGTGGTCTTCGGCGCTTGGGACCCCAAGATGGGAGCCTGCGGGTCGGTCTGGGATCTGCCCCGTGACCCGCACACCGGGTCAAAGGTCGAGGTGCTGGGCGGCGTGTGTGAACAGGCATGCGCCGGGATTCTTGCCGACTTCTTCGCCCGGCACCGCCGGGACTGAGTCCTGTTTTCAGCGGTGGCTGTGATTGGCTCTGTACCGCTGGAAGGCCGGGGTGACCTGGAGGGCCGCCCAGATGCAGCGCAGGACGATCAGGCAGAGGTAGGCGGCGAACAGATTGGCGCCCACTCGCGCGCTGACCCCTGAGGCTGCCCAGGTGCCCACCGGCGTGGTCAGAGCAGCCACGATGCCCAGAAGCAGCCCCTGACCGGCGTGGACCAGGTGGTGCCGAAGGTTGGTGAATGTCCCTGACAGTGAACTGGGCAGGATGGCCAGCAGGGAGGTCCCCCTGGCGATCAGGTCGCTGGCGCCCAGCAGAGCCAGGGCAGGGACCGCTATGGCTCCGCCGCCAACGCCCAGCAACCCTGACAGGGTTCCGATCAGGATGCCGACCAGCAGAATGATCAAAGCCACCGCCGGGCTCAGCTGGATGCTGCTATCTCTGGAGGGCGTGGACAGCAGCTGCTGGGCAATGACTGCCATCAGGAAGCCCACATAGAGCCACCTGAGTATCACCTCTGGAAGCCGGTCCAGCAGCCAGGTGCCGATCTGCGCCCCAATGACCGTGCCCACGGCCAGCAGCAGGGCGGCCAGCCAGTCCACATGCCCGCCCAGGGCGTAGGAGGCCACGCCAGCTAGCGACATGGGGATCATGGAGGCCAGCGAGGTAGCCGAGGCCTGCCGTTGCTGCAGTCCGGTCCATACCAGGGCAGGCACGATGATCGATCCGCCGCCGATGCCGAACATCCCCGACAGGAATCCGCTGATCACGCCCACCAGGACAAGGATGGCCAGGGTCCGCCGGTCCATCCTTCCGGCTCCTCTCTGCTCTTTCTGCATGGGTTCCAGCCTAGGTCGACGTTTTCATCGGGATGGCGGGATGTCCGCGTATGCGGCCAGGTCCTCCAAGGTGCGGGAATCCTGGCATATCCCAGCTCTTATGTCCACCATGCGACCGTTGCCTTGGTTCCCTTCTGCCGTCTCGGCATACTGCTTGGTATCCCCCGGGCCGGTCCCCGGAGGTGCGTTGTCTAATCAAGAAAATGAAGAGGGTGTGTTTCGATGCGATATACGGTCATCGGTGCCGGAGCCATGGGCTATCGTCTGGGTGTGCTGCTGCAGGAGCAGGCCGGCCTGCAGGTGGATTTCGTGGATACCTGGATGCCCAATATTGACAAGGTTCATGACCAGGGAGGCGTCTATGTCTCCCGCGATCACGAAAATCGTCATTTGGTGCCCGTCAACATTTACACCCCCGAGGACTACAAGGGCGACCCCGATGTCTGGATCGTCATGCTCAAGCAGATGCAGCTGGAGGCTGTCCTGGAGCGTTGCGCACCGCTCTTCCGCGACCATCAGGTGGTCTTCTCGGCCATGAACGGCTGGGGGCATTTCGACAAGCTGCTCAAGTACTTCCCCAAGGAGCGCATCTACGGCGGTACGGCCATGATCGGCACAGTCCTCAACGGGCCGGGCGACGTGGACTTCATCGGCAAATCCGGGGCCGGCTCCATGCACCTGTGCGCCATGACCGAGCAGACCAGCGACTTGGAGCGCGGAATGGCCGAGGACTTCAAGGCCGCCAACCTCAACCCCATCCTGACCGAGAACTTCGAGGGCACCTGCCTGGCCAAGATCATCTTCAACTCGGTGGTCAACACCATCTGCACCATGTACCAGATCACCATGGGCCAGTTCATCTCCTACCCGGGCGCCAAGGATATGTCCCGCCAGCTGATCGACGAGGCCTATGACGCCTGCGAGCGGGCCGGCAAGCAGCTGATCCAGACCCGTCAGGAGACCCTGGACGAGGTGGACTATGTCAGCCGCGTGGGCAATCCCCTCCACTACCCCTCCATGTATCAGGACATGTCCAAGGGCCGCCCGACCGAGGTGGATTACATCAACGGCTATCTGGCACGTCTGGGACGCGAGCATGACTACGTCTGCCGGACCCAGGAGTTCCTGACCCACGGCGTCCATCTGGCCGAGCTGGCTTTCCGCGTCCATCATGAGGAGCAGGCCAACCAGGGGTGAATGGGTGATTTATAGTGGGGGTGGCACAAGGACGTCCGAACCCGTCCGGCCAGGAGGATCATGACCCAGGAAGAACGCATGCAGCTGCCCGACCGGGTGCGGACCAACGGAGCCACCCCCAACCCCTGGTGGGCCAATGCGGTGGTCTACCAGATCTATCCACGGTCCTTCCAGGACACAAACGGCGACGGTTACGGCGACCTGCCGGGCATTACCCAGCGTCTGGACTACCTGGCCGATCTGGGCGTGGACGTGATTTGGCTGAGCCCTGTCTACCGATCTCCCCAGGATGACAACGGGTACGACATCTCCGACTATCAGGACATCGACCCCATCTTCGGCACCATGGACGATATGGACGAGCTTTTGGACCAGGCCCACCGTCGAGGCATCAAGGTGGTCATGGATCTGGTGGTCAACCACACCTCGGACGAGCACGCCTGGTTCCAGGCCTCCCGCAACAAGGATGACCCGCACGCCGACTGGTACTGGTGGCGTCCCGCCAAGGCCGGCCACGAACCCGGCACTCCGGGCGCAGAGCCCAACCAATGGGGGTCCTACTTTGGGGGCTCAGCCTGGCAGTACGATCCACAGCGAGGCGAATACTACCTGCACCTGTTCTCCAAGAAGCAGCCTGACCTCAACTGGGAGAACCCCCAGGTCCGGCAGGCCGTCTTCGACATGATGAATTGGTGGATGGACCGGGGCATCGACGGGTTCCGCATGGATGTGATCGTCATGATCTCCAAGACCGTCGACCCCGAGGGTCGTCTGCCCGGCGAGGGCGGATCGGCCATCGCTGACGGTCCCGTGGGGCCTGAGGGGTACTCGTCCTCGGTGCCCTTCTGCGTGGACGGCCCCAGGCTGGATGAGTTCCTCCAAGAGATGCGCAGCCAGGTCTTCCAGGGTCGGCAGGGTTACCTGACCGTGGGGGAGGCTCCCAGTCTGGCGCCTGCCCGCAGCGGGCAGATCACCGACCCGGCCAACCACGAGCTGGACATGCTCTTCCTCTTCACCCAGACCGAGGTTGACACCGGGGACAGCAAGTGGGACATCCGCCCCTTCCAGGTCTCCCGGCTCAAGGCGGTCATGGACGAACAGCAGCAGGCCGTGGCCAAGGCCGGATGGGCCAGCCTCTACTTCGACAACCACGACCAGCCCAGGATCGTCTCCCGTTGGGGCGACACCTCCAGCGAGGAGCTGCGCTCGCGTTCGGCCAAGGCCCTGGGGCTCCTCCTGCACATGCACCGGGGGACCCCCTACATCTATCAGGGCGAGGAGCTGGGCATGACCAACGCCGGCTTCACCAGCCTCGACCAGTACCAGGATCTGGAATCCATCAACCTCTACCATCAGCGGGTCGACCAGGCGCACGAGCAGGATCCGGAGTCCATGATGGCAGCCCTGGCCTATATGAGCCGCGACAATGCCCGCACCCCCATGCAGTGGGATTCCACCAAGTTCGCTGGCTTCACGGCTTCTTATGCTCCCAAGGAGCCCTGGCTGGCCGTCAATGCCAACCGGGACAAGGTCAACGCCAAGACCGAGCTGCGTGACCCTGAATCGGTCCTGGCCTTCTACCGGGAGCTGATTCGTCTGCGTCACACCAATCCGGTCGTGGCGGCCGGCGACTTCACCCTTCTGGATCCGGATACGGACCAGATCTATTCATTCACCCGTTGCCTGGACCAGGCGCCGGAGCCCAAGTCGGGACCCGAGGCTGCCAGTGTTCTGGATGCCCTGCCCTGCCAGCGCCTGCTGGTTGTGGTCAATCTGAGCAGCCGCCCGGCCTCACTGCCTCCTGAAACCGCAGCGCTTCTGGGCTTGGACCAGACCGGATTCACCTCTATGGCTCTTGGGGCTGTGGACCCCGACCGGATCCTCATATCCACCTACCGGCCCGAGCAAACTGCCAGCTCACTGCTGACCGGTCGTCTCTCCCCATGGGAGGGTTTCGTCTACCGACTCTGAGGAAACCCCGTCGCCGGCACAACTTCCAGGCTAGAGTGGAAGTCAGTGATGCCCCGATGGGCCTGTGGGACCGGATGGGTCCCCCGGGTCCAGGGGCGATGGGTCCGCGCCGTGGTCAATCCCGACGATTCCGGCACGGACGGGAATAGAAAGCGGGTTGCATGTCTCGTCTGATCATTGTCTCCAATCGTTTGCCCATGTCACTGCAGGCGCAGGAAGACGGCTCCTACACCTTGCACCAGAACGTGGGGGGACTGGCCACGGCCATCGGCCCCTACCACCGTTCCCATAAGGACTGCCTCTGGATCGGCTGGAGCGGCATCGATCCTCAGAAGTACTCGGAAAAGGAGCTGGACCGCATCCGTCAGGCCTACCGGGAGAGCCGGTGCATTCCTATCTTCCTGAGCAAGGAGGAGCTGAACGGATACTACGCCGGGTTCTCCAACAACACCCTGTGGCCGCTCTTCCATGACTTCTCGCACGAGGCCGTCTTCCGCCAGGAGGACTGGGAGATGTACCGCAAGGTCAACATGCGTTTTGCACAGGTGGTGGAGCCGCTTATCCGCAAGGGCGACACCATCTGGGTCCAGGACTACCACCTGATGCTCCTGCCCAAGATGTTGCGCGAACGTTACCCTGACGCCTCCATCGGCTGGTTCCTGCACGTGCCCTTCCCAAGCGCCGAGATCTTCCGCTCCCTGCCCTGGAGCCGCGAGATCCTGGAGGGCGTCCTGGGCGCCAACCTGATCGGCTTCCACACGGTGGACTTCTCCGCCAGCTTCCTGGCTTCCCTGCACAGGCTGCTGCCCGAACTGCCCGTCAACCGGGACGGCGTGGTCGAGATGCCTGACGGCCACCGAGCAGCCATCGACGCCTTCCCCATCGGCATCGACTACAATCTCTACCGGCGTACCGCCCACTCCGGCCTGGCCCGGGCCATGCGTCGAGGAATCGACGAGGCCTGTGGCAAGTCCCCCCGTCATCGCTACCGCACCTCGGTGACTGCCGAGGGCGTGGCGGCCAACGAAGCCGCCACATCGGACGCCAACTGGTGGAGCCACTACATGGAGAAGGACATCCCCGAGTCCACGCTGGCCAAGCAGGCAGCTTCCTCGGTGGGCAGCCGCTCCAACAAGGTCATCGTTTCGGTGGACCGGCTGGACTACACCAAGGGTCTGCCCGAGCGGCTTCAGGCCTTCGGCCGCATGCTGGACAAGTACCCTGAGTGGGTGGGCCATGTCACCTACTACCTGCTGGCCACCCCCTCGCGTGAGGTCGTCGAGTCCTATCAGCGGCTCAAGGCCCAGGTGGACCAGCTGGTGGGCGAGATCAACGGCCGCTACTCCCTGCTAGCCTGGACCCCCATCCACTACATCACCCGCTCCCTGTCCATCAAGCCGGTCTGCGGCATCTACACGGCTGGAGACGTAGCCCTGGTCACCCCCCTGCGCGATGGGATGAACCTGGTGGCCAAGGAGTACCTGGCCTGCCATGACGGGCGCGACGGCACCCTGGTCCTGTCGGACATGTGCGGGGCTGCCGACGAGCTGACCGATGCCTTCATCGTCAATCCCTACGACATCGACATGGTCTGCGAGGCGCTGCACAACGCTCTGGAGATCACCCCCGAGGAGTCCAAACGGCGCAACATCCGCATGCAGGCCCGGCTCAAGGTGCGCACCGCAGCCAACTGGTGCACCTCGTTCCTCGACTCCCTGCGGCAGGTGTCCACTCCGGGCATGACAGACAGGAGGCTGCGTATGGATCACCACAACGCCATCGTTCGTCAGTGGGACGGCGCCCATCGTCGTCTGGTCCTGTGCGACTATGACGGGACGCTGACCCCGCTGGTTCGCCGTCCTGAGCGAGCCAAGCCCACCCAGGCCCTCCGCCGTCTGCTGACCCAGGTGGGAAGCAATCCCGATGTGGACTTCCTGCTGGTCTCCGGCCGCAGCCATCAGATCATGCAGGACTGGTTCGGTGACCTGCCGGTGGGGCTGATTGCCGAGCATGGCGCCTGGAACCGCAACCTGCCCGGCAGCGACTCGGACGAGTGGCAGCGGGCGCAAGGCCTGCCCGACTCCGATACCTGGCAGAAGGTGATCCGGCCCATCATGGATGAGTCGGCCACCAGGGTCCCCAACTCCTTTGTGGAGAGCAAATCCGATGCG
This sequence comes from Bifidobacterium sp. H6bp9, assembly GCF_032193695.1. NCBI lineage: Bacteria > Bacillati > Actinomycetota > Actinomycetes > Bifidobacteriales > Bifidobacteriaceae > Bifidobacterium > Bifidobacterium sp. H6bp9. The sequence goes on along the minus strand of NZ_JASTZY010000007.1, from coordinate 8,362 downwards.
GTGGCCTGGCACTACCGGATGAGCGATGCCCAGGTGGCGGAACAGGAGCGTCAGGATCTGCTCCATCGTCTGCGCGGAGTAGTGGTCGGCCTGGGGTTGATGATCATGGAGAACTCCAAGGTCGTCGAGGTCACCCCTGTGGCCACCAGCAAGGGCCAGGCCATCCTGCCCTTCGTCAACAGCGATGATTACGACTTCATGATGGCCTTGGGCGACGATGAAACGGACGAGACCATGTTCGCCGTCATGCCCGATAAGGGATGGACCATCAAGGTCGGGCCCGGCCAGACCAAGGCTCGGCTGCGGGTCAACGATCCGACCGCAGTCACTCTGCTGCTGGCCGACCTGGGTGCCGGTGTGGCCCGTGACTCCAATGAGCCCGTGGCCTCCCACGACTTCCGCGACGACCATACCGTGGTCGACGAGGCGCATGCCCAGCTCACTGACGACAAGTAAGGCAGACGACCGCAAGCCATCACCGGCGACTGTTAGCCACTACCGGTAACCGCTCGTGAAATCCGTCAAGTTCACGGGCAGGCTGGTGGTTGGTTTGGTTATCGGTCTGGTTGTTTCAGATCCGCTCTCATGCCTGTCCGGTCCTCGGGTGCCCAAACGTTCGATTGCTCACATGTTTTGGATTTTCAGTATGTTTAGGTGTCCACCATGTTGACGGCTGACCCCATTGGTCGGGCCCGGCCGACCATACTTGGAGCATGGATACTTCAACAATCACTGCCTGTCTTGAGTCCGATCATGCCGCTGATCTGCGCAAAGCCGCCCAACGTCTGGAAGGTGTGGCCCGTCATACCCTTATCGAGGAATCCGATGATCTGGGTGCTCGGATAGGCCATCGCGTTCTGCTCAAGCCGGAGAATCTGCAGCTGACCGGATCCTTCAAGATTCGCGGAGCTTACAACAAGGTGGCCTCGCTGAATCAGGACGAGCTGGATCGCGGGATCGTCACCGCTTCCGCTGGCAATCATGCCCAGGGGGTGGCTTTTGCTGCCCGCAGCCGGGGCGCGAAGGCCACCATTGTTATGCCCCGGATCACGCCGCCCCTCAAAGTCGATGCCACTCGGGCCTATGGTGCCGAGGTTGTCCTGCAGGGCGAGGTCTTCGATGAAAGCTCTGACTACGCCTTGGGGCTGGCACGTGATCGCGGCATGACCTTCGTCCCGCCCTTTGACGACTACGAGGTCGTCTGCGGTCAGGGGACCATAGCCATGGAGATTCTTCAGGACGTGCCCGATGTCACCGATATCGTGGTTCCCCTGGGTGGAGGCGGGCTGGGTGCTGGTGTTGCGCTCGCCGTAAAGACCTTTAAGCCTGAGGTCAGAGTCATTGGAGCCACTCCAGTAGGATCTCCGGCCTGGCGTGAGTCTCTGACAGCTGGCCATGTGGTCGCAGCAGACCAGATGCGTACGGCTGCCGAGGGTGTAGCCGTCAGACGTCCCGGCGATCTGAACTATGCTCTTCTCAGCCGCTATATGGATGATCTGGTCCAGGTAACCGAAAGCGACATCTCCGAAATGATCCTATTCATGCTGGAGAAGCACAAACTGGTGGTCGAGGCAGCCGGTGCCGTCTCCTTGGCAGCCCTAGGACAGTTGGATCTGCAGTCCGATGTCTTCCGGTCGGCTCCTGGGCCGCACGTGATCGTCCCCATCATCTCGGGCGGCAACATCGACACGGTTACCATGGGTGCGGTCATCCAGCGGGGGATGATCTCCCGCGGACGCATCATGCAGTTTGGCGTGGAGCTGCCCGACGTTCCCGGCCAGCTGGTCAATGTGGCCACGGTCCTGGCCGATCTGCGAGCCAATGTGATCGAGCTCAACCACGACCAGTTCAAATCCTCCGGCCACTATGACAACGGCGTGCTCTTGGAAGTGACTGTGGAGACCAACGGCCCCGACCACATCACCCAGATTTTGGATACCTTGCGCAGCCGGGGCTTCCAAGTCCATCAGAACTACTGACTTGGTTTCCCGATCGAAACCGGGGTCCAATGCCCAGCTTCCAAGGTTCCAAGATAAGGATCACGACCGGGCGAAGAGACAAAATGGCCGTCGCCGTTGCTGAGTTTGGCTGATAGCCTGCAGGTTCTTGCATGGACTATCTATGGCAATCCTTGCGCCGTCTTTCTTGATGCTCTAATGTAGGCTGCCCTCTGCGCCGGCATCGGTCAGGGCCGCGTTCCAGAGAGCGGCCTTATGGTTCTGCGACTGTTTGAATCTGGTGACGAAGTTTCGTGCTTCTGCATAGTTCGAGCCCATCTGGTTCCGGAGCGATTTCCAGGTGATGACCGGGGTCTGGTAGGCGTAGGTCCGGCTGCCGTTGATGCGCACCCATTCGGCTGCACCAGGCTCGGGGTTGCGGATAGGCGGAAATATGCGGCAGAAGTCGGGCATTAGGTAGGCCCAGCGCTGCCTGTTGAGCTGCTTCCATTGCGGTCCGCCTAGGGGCCGTGGATTCTGACTGGCGAATTCTTTCGTAAGGAGGCAATACCCTTTATTGCTTCTCTTTGTTCCCCGTTCTGTTCCCGGCAAGAGAAGATTTTTCATACTAAATTCAGTATATCTACGCAGTGAGGGTTCTTCTTAAAGAGGAGGGACTCAAGGTTTCCGCTCGGCGTTCGCTGTTTGTTTTCTGTGTTGGCGGTTCATCTTTGACTTGTCGGCGAACCGGTTTAGGGCGTCCTTGTCCTCGTTCCAGTGGTAGTTGTTCATACACTTTGGTGAGCAGAATCGCTGAATCTTCCTCTTGCCTTTGGCCGGCAGGTACGGCTTGCTGCATCAACAGGCAACGGTCCACATAAAGGCCGTTGATCTCGCTTGTTTCGTGCATTGGTTCCCGCGCAGATTTTGGATTTTGCGCATGTCCCTGCAGCCGAATTTTGTCGGATTAGCGCATCGTGCGCAGAATTTGGTGTCATTTCAACGATAACACTGGATTTTCCGCATTTTAATGCAAGAAGTCCATCTCTTGAATTTGGTCTGATTGTGGCTTGTCTGGACGTGATTGCTGTCTGTGGTGGTTGCGCACTTGGGGTGTATTGATTGATGGTGATTTCGTGATTGCCGGTGTTCTATGGATGTGATGAGCTGGTTTCGGGTCCTTTTTGGGATAACGGTGGAATGCTTGCTTCAGACTGTGGCAGTTCTTCCGGTGCGCACGCCCGGCTCTGCTCTGCTCTTTCCTGCCGGCTCCGGCAGGCTTGTACCGCATGCTGGAGATGGAGAATCTGTCCACCAGGATGACCCAGGACCGGCTGGCCGTTCTGGGTATGCCTTGCGGATGATGGCCGACTTGGGGGTGCCCTCCTTCTTGGCCGCCCGGCTGGCTTTGTCGCCCAGGTCCTTGGGCGCCCTGACCCTCCAGGCGCATCACGCGGTCCGTTCCTCGGCCCCTTGCTTCTCCAGCTTCTCCAACTTCGCCATGCTCTGGGCAATGAGCGATGCGGCCTGCTCGTCGGTCAGCAGCAGGGCGCCGGGGTCCCGCCGGATAGCGGCCTCCGTGTGGTGGATCAGCTCCCCCCCGGTCGGCTGCGTGGATCATCGCATCGATGTCCTTCTGGTTCTCGGGTGTGACTTGCTTGGCCATTTTGCGCTCCTTTCCCTTCCTGTGCGCCTGTCTCTCTTCGCCCTCACCGGGTGGCCTCGGCCCGGCGCAGGCGCATCTGTTCGAATTCCGTATGGAGATCCCTGAAGAACTGGTCCTCGTCCACCTCGCGGTTCGGGTCCATGAACCGTTCGGTGCCGGGGACGGCATCCAGGCGCTCGCCGCGTTCGGCCTTGGTGTTCATCTCCTCCATCTGCCGGCGCTCTTTTTCCGTCTTAGGCTCGTACTCGTATTCGTTCATGGCTTCGATTCCTTTATCCATAGACATGGCTTTTTGATCGTTGGTTGGTTTGTCTGTCCGTCTATCGGTCGCGCTTGTGCTACTCAATCAGATAGCGCCACACGTCGTTGACGGTCAAGGTGTGGAAGGCGACGAATTCCCCAGGCTCGTCTTCCTTGACTATGACCTCGATGCAATTCTTTTCAAGCGCTCCAGGATGCCTGGGCCCGACGAACACCACGGCATCCAGCCCATTCCGAGCCTAGACCTCCTCTTTGCCTGCATAATGCAGGACGGCATAGCCGATTTCTTGGTATTCGTTACACCATGCCTGCCGGCGCTTCTGGTCATCTTGAGCGTTTGAGCTCCTCTCTCCCGCCTTCTATCTCTATGGCACCACACTGACGACCTGCAGTCAAAGGCCGCACTTTTTTCTTCTGAGTATTCCTTGGATCTACCAGCCGCGTCCTGCTGTGGAGGGCATTCTCTTCGATGATTCATTTCGGCTTCGGGTCGTTTTATGGGCTCCTGTAATCAGGAAAAGGCCGCGGCTTTTCCGGATCGCAGCCATTGCTTTTTGCTTAAGACAACGACAATCAGAAGCTAGGCAGTCAGAAGGCTTTACATGCTTTTTTCGCCCGATTCCGGATGAAGTCGGCCAGGACGGAGTGAACCAGCGCCGAAGAGTTATGCAGGTTCTCCTCCCGGGCGATGTGCTTCAGGGGGTCCTTCATGGTCGGCGTGACCTTCACACGTAGTTCCACGTTGACGGGACGTCGCTCCTCTTCGCGGGGTCGGCCGGCGAAGATGCCCATCAACTCTTTGTCCTTCAGGGCCGGAGCACCAGGGTCCCTGTACACCGCAGTTCCGGGCGCGGGCTTCAGCTCACCTCGGTCAGCCATTGCATCAAGCTCCTCGCTTGTATAGCTCACCTGCGTTTTCCTTTCTATTTATCGGGAGACCGCCATCCCCAGGCCAAACGGTCTGGGATAGCGGGTCCTTCAGCAAACCGCCGTCATTTGCAATGCATTAGATGCATCCACCTGTCGGTGACGGGCATGGCGTGGAATGCATGCAGGAGGCCATCCTCACGGCTAGCCGCAATCACCTCGATGACGTTATGGGGCGAGCCTCCTTCATGCCTGGGGCCGACGAACGCGACCGTCGCCTTCCGGGATTGCCCAGGGTTTTTTGAAAGCTGAAAGGGTGGCGGACGGCGTATCTGATCTCCCCATTCTTCAGACCATGTCTGCGTGCAGATTCGTCGACCTTTACCAATGTGCAAGATCGCATTCTCTCTCCTTATATCATCTTCACTTCGCGCCATTTCCCCCTCCTTTCCAATGCATTTCAGTCATACAAAGTTGTATTACTCCGTCAAATTACTCCGCTGACTTACTTCGCTAGCGAATATATCCCTTGCCCTTTGCTTTTTGAATCTTGGTTGAGCCACTATGGCGAAGCACACCGCCTTGCCGCCGCAGGAACGGCCGGCAGACGGGGTTGTCCGCGTCTGCCGGCCGGCACCCCGATCTCCTCTTTGATGCTTGCAGAGCGCTTCCTCATCCTCTGGCCGATCATGTCATCGCATCAGCATGCCGAATCCTCTGCAGTGTGCCCATCAACAGGGAGGAGCCTCTTCCCAACGCTGTAAAAGTGCATTACAATAGTGGTATGGCGATTAGGTTCACGGATTCGGCGTACCGGCATTTCGGCGAGGACCGCCTCGACGAGGCCATGGTGCTCAGGGCTATAGGCGAACCGGTATGGACCGCGATCGTTGACCCGGACGACCCGTCTGTGCCACCGCCGGCGCCCGGGGATCCGCCGACAGCGCTCATCGTGTGCAAAAGGCACCCAGGCGCATTGGACGACGACCTGCTCGAAGTGCTCATCCACCCCGATGGGCCCGACATGCGGGTATTCCACGTCATGCACTTGGGCGGACTGTGGCGCGACTACTGGCACCGCTGGTCCGACGGCCGGGACGGGAACGGGACGACGACGGAAAGGAAACGGCAATGAGCGACGAGAACACACGGCGCACGACCGTGAAGGCAAGCGAATACGAGAACCGCATGGACCGGCTCGACCGGGCCCCCTCGAAGCCGCCAGTCTCCGCATGGGGCGGCGAGGAAGCCAGGAGGATTAGCCAGGCCATGCTCGACCCCGACACAGACGCCACGAAGCTGTTCGCCACCCTGATGGGGCGCCCATCGCTCGAGCAGCGCGAACAGGGCAGGAAACCGAGCGTGCAGCACAGTGTGCGCTTGAGCGAACCCATGGACGAATACGTATCCGCCGCCATCAAGCGCGAGGGGTTGAAGAACCGTAGCGAATACTTCCGCATGCTCGTCCAGCGGGACGCTGAAAACCACCACACCGAACTCGTCGGCGCATGACACGGGACTGAAACCGAACCTGCCGGATCGCGGCGACCTTGCATGATCATTCCGGGATATTCGGCACTCCTCCGTTTGATCATCTGCTGTCAAGGGAAGCCCCAGCTGGCCATGTGTGCCATGATGGCCCAGCGGGTTCGCCGGATGCGGACACTATTAAGCGGTCGTTTCTTCCGCTGGCGAGAGGTGCCGATGCTTTCCCCGATGAATTTGGACTCGTGATCATGTCTTTCGGGCGCGTTTGAGCTCGGCTATTACACATGTAATCTACTTGGTGACCATCTGAGAGAGCTGGATTCTATATCGGAAGCGTCGGAGCTCTGTTGGGACAAGGCGTTTCAGGCTTATGGCTCTACTAAAAGTATGCTATCGGGCATGAAAAGGCCCCGATGGGATGTATGGCCTGAAGCCAGGGGTGTCCGCTGATCATTGTGGTGTGGCTATGGGGGTTTTGGAGCAAAGAATCGACTCTGTCGGTGCTGCAAATAGGTTGAGAGACAGGACGGGGCGCGTTGGATGCAGAGGGGCGGGAGAGTGTGGTTATTCCTATTCGAATTTTAGGAGCCCTATTGGTATCTGGTCCCAGTCCTCGTCGGTGCTGATAGGGCGTGTCCAGGGCATCATAGCTTTGCTCGGGCGGGAAGACTTTGGCTTCCGGAGTCGATTCGCCCTCCTTCTTCTGGGGCAGGGGTTCGCTTCCTGATGCAGAGTATCCGCGTGATAGGGGACCGGTACAGGCGGAGTCTGTCTGTAGTGAGACGGAAGACGGCTCAAGGATTGTCATAGTGGGCCCTGCAGGTTCTTGCAGGGCCCATCAGAAATCTGCAGATCGCAGACCTGTTCCGATAATTGCGTGGAAAGGTTAGGGAATCAACTCTGGCCGGCGATGGTCTTGTCAACGAGCTTGGGCAGCGCTTCTTCGATGGGTTCGTGGATGAGTCGGGTTGCCAAAGAATCATACTGGGTCGAACCCATGTTCATGATGGTGATTGGCACGCCCGCCTGGGCTGCCACTGGCACCAGCGAGGCCGCAGGATACACCTCCAAGGTGGACCCGATCACCCAGAATTGATCGGCCTGGCTGGCCCGCCTCATGCTCTTCTCCATGGCGCCCTCAGGTAGGGCTTGACCGAAGTAGACCACATCAGTCTTGATGATGCCGTCGCAAGGCATGTTGCCTTGGTAGGGCATGGGCTTATGGCAGTGTGGGTCGGGCTCCTGATCAAGCTTGGCCATGATGTCGGCTGTCCGGTATGCCTGGCCGCATTTCATACAGTGGGAGGTGCCGATGGTTCCGTGAAGGTTGACGATGACGTCCTCGGAGTTGCCGGCTTTCTCGTGGAGGGCATCGAAGTTCTGCGTAGCCAACAGGTTCAGCATGCCTGCCTGCTCCAGCTTGGCCAGTGCCTTGTGGGCTACTCCGGGCTGGGCCTTCCAGACTGGCGACTCCTTTTGCCACCGCCATGAATACTCCCGCTGCTTCCGGTCGCTCATGAACAGGTCCAGGTCATAGACGCTCATCTGATCGGGATGCTTGGTCCAAACCCCGTCAGGCCCGCGGAAATCCGGTATGCCGGCTGAAGTCGAGATGCCCGCCCCGGTCAGTACTGCAATTGTTGTGCTCATACACCCGTCTTACCATCCGTTAATAGACTCAATGAGTCGAAGGCCAACTTGGTGCGCGAATATACACCTATATCAACATTCGCATTCGTAGGGTGTGGATGACTGGCGATCGCGGACGAAAGGCAAACTCCGTATTGGATGTAACCGGTCCTGACCAGAATTCAGAAGGATCATGCTGACACGCCGACCCAGCAGTGGCTCAAGCAATACTTTGTGAATAAAATGTGTGCATGACGCAGAAACGGTAGGCTGAAGTCCAAACTTCGCGAGGTTCTAAAGTAAAAAGGGACATATGACGACACGCCGTCTGAGGGCTTGTTATTGCTGGTTTTAAGGGTGCTCCCAGAATGGCCGAGTTGCGTTTTGGCCGGCTCGTGGTAAGTTTATCTCTTGCTGCTCAACACGGCGGTTCTTCTTCCGGGAGGAAGTTGGATGGCTTGTTGGTGTGGTGGTGGTTTGAGAACTCAAGAGCGTGTTTGTGCTACTTATAGCT
>NZ_JASTZY010000006.1:0-125933 GCF_032193695.1 Bifidobacterium sp. H6bp9 | reverse complement strand
CCAACAAGCTGTATTCGTCGCCGGGCCAAGGCAACAAGTACAGCGGCTACAGGCGTTACCATGCCTGGGTGATCGAGTCTATCTCCGGATTCGGTTTGACCTCCTACTTCTCGAACATCGGGACGGCCTATTTCGTTTCGAGTGAGAATGTGCCGGATGCGAGCAAACTCTCGGTAACTGTGCCTCATACGGTCAACGGGAGCCTGCCGGCGGACTCGGTCGTCGTGTTCAAGGGTGAAGCGTCTCCTGTATATACGGCCTGGTCCTCGGGAGCACTGGGGATGACGGATTCAAGGATGACTGTTTCGATGAAGCAGAAGACCGCCTCGGACTGGACGCCCCTGCTGACCACTCCGGCCAGCACCTTCCAGCGGGATGCAGCAGCCGGCACCACGTCTTCCGTCGCGGATTCCGCGACAGGTCTTACGCTGGGATTGACCAAGACAGCGGCTTCCACCTGGTCCTGGACGCTGAACATCCCTGCTGACAGGTTCAGCGGCTACGACGGCAGTGACGAGACACAACTGTATGATTTCCACATTGAAATGGTCAACCCGACGAACATCCGTTCGGACCCGGCATCCATCGAGCGGAAGGTCGACATGACTCCGACTACGCTGACCATTGACCGCCATGACGTCTTCCAGGTGGCAGGCAAAGCCTATAAGTATGTGGACGGGGACAGGAAGGTTCCCGAGACCAAGGGGACCATGGTGCATGTGACCTGGCCCGGCGGCAGCGGCACGGATGTCGTTGTGGGGGATCAGGGTTCATGGCAGGCGACCCCGCCTGAGGGCATCAATCAGGGTGAGTTCTCTGCTCAGGTGCTTTCGGATGATGCCGAGGGCCCTGATGCGCAGGGCCGGTTCCAGGGCGGGAACCAGTCGGCCTCGGTGTCGCACGCGTTGGAGTTCCGTCCTTCCAACTCGGCTTTGCCTCTTACTGGCGGATGGCCTCTTTCCGTGCTCAAAATCCTGCTGCTGATAGCCCTCGGTCTGGCCGGCTTCGTGGCCTGCCTGAGGAACAGGCAGGAAAGCCGGCACTGACCCCGGCAGCATCAGACAGGACCCGCCCCCGCCCCATGAAGTTGAGAGGATGAGTGGGGGCCCTGCCGTTGCCAGTAACCCCTACCCCTAATTCAGACTGTCCTTAGTCAAGATGGTGGACGGTCGCGAAACACCCTTTCTGAATCCCAGATCACGCTTTCAGTCTCGGTACTCTTAAAGCATGTAAAGGGGACAAGAAGATGCCATAAGTGAGGATACGGTACTTGTGCTCCAGGGTTTCGTGGCCTGCACCGGGGACCAATCAAGCGTGCAGTCCATCTGATTCTGGAGATGGTTGCATTGAGGTGTGGGGGGTAGCGTGTTGAACCGATTGCAAGAAGGGGTCAATGAGGGTCCACGGCATGTGGATCGCCCTATAGTGGCTGTTTTGATAACCCTTTTGGCGACGCTGGCCATGGTTGTTCCGCTAGGGCTGAGCGCGCTTTCGGCCAATCAGGCCAATGCCATCGATGGGCAGGGCGGGACGGCCAGCAGGAAGCCTCTGCTCTATAAGATGCTGGCCTATAACGACAAGATTGATTCATACCAGGATGAGCTGCGGATGGACTTCATCCTGCGCGTGAAGCACAACGATTTCAATCCGCAATGCGTTCCGATGCGTGATACTTCTCCCTATGATTCAGTAAAGTGCAATCTGTCTTTCGCATATCAATATGAAGGAGCGCAAAGTCCGTCCCACTATACCCGGATTCGGTACCTGAATACTATTTCAACAAATCCCAACGACCCCACTGGCGGTGCTGAGCAATGGGCGGAAAATGAGGAGCAGTTCTTTACGGTTCATAAAGTGATCAACTCTGGTTTATATGATTTCCTGGCTGTATCCATAGAGGGTGATTTGTCCTACATGGATACCTCCTTGGATCCGAAATATTATGTGACTGGCGGTTATCCGGAGCCTTTGAACGTCTTCGCAATTGTTGGTCAACAAAACAATACGCTCTCGTGTGGAGGTTCTCCATGGGACTACACTACGAATGACTGCACATCCTTCGATCCGAGCTCTATCGGCAGCAACGTCCAAGACAGGGTCGCCAATATCACTGCAGACCAGGGTAAGGGCATCAAGCTTTACATGGGCAACTGCCTAGGTAACAGTCCCCACCCTCAGTGCAGCGGACCTGCTTCTTGGGTTGGCTGGAATGGTAATCCCCCTCTTTATGGTGGTCACCAGGCCAATTGGGGCATGGTAACGGATTATGGATTTCCTATAGGAGCCAATCCGGTTCCAGGAGTAGCGCCCCCCAAGTCCTTCTTTGTATACTGGTTCAATTTGCGTGGAAATAACAGCGCTGGTGGAATATGTTCCACGACCAACTCCTATTACTACCAATGGGTGGCGCAGAAGAATAGCCAATGGGTGCCTGTCGATGCGCTGACGCCTAAACCGGTGCTCGTAACTGGTCAGAAGCCAGCAGTAAACGGCTTGACCAATTCCTGGGGTCTTCAATATCAGGTCAATGACAATACGGCTTACAACGTCGATCCGACTGACCCAAAGTATGCGAATACCACCAACGTGCTTTTTGCGACTGATAAGGATGGCCAGCCTATGCCTGCCCAGAAGGCTGATGGCGGGATTGATTTCAAAGAGGCCAAGGAGAAGCAGGATCTTGACGGTTATTTCAAACTAGTTACTTGGCCTGTCACTACTAATGCCGATGGCACCCAGTGCAAGCCGACGGCAAGCACTCCTGAAGTCACCACTAAGATATATGACCCTCAACAGGATAGCCTTGTTGGGATAACAGACGATATGTCTACAGCCCAGAAAAACACGAATCTGGATGCAGGATGGGCTATCGATACTGCCTTCTATAAGTATGATGTGCCTCGTCCCGATGATCCGACCATCACCAACATTCAGAATGACACCGATGGCTCCTTGAATGCCTCAGGAAGCGTCTATACCGGCAAGCTTGATCCGGTGGTCAGCGGTGAGTGCACTCCCTCCAAAGACGACACGCATCCCAACACGGTTACTCTGTTCGGCGAGGATCCCGGCAATCCTTTCAAGGAGGAGCAGGGCAAGAGCAGTGACGACCTGGTGAAAAGCTCGGACTCCTGGGGGTTCAAGCTGGGAGAAACGGTGTGCAAGGTCGATCCTAAGAGCAAGCAGGGAGGGTCCTGGCAGATACAGGACACCAATAAGCAGTATCCATCGCCGGATCCCGGCAACAAGTACAATGGGTACAGGCGTTATCATGCCTGGGTGACTGAGTCCGCCTCCGGGTTCGGCCTGACCTCCTTCTTCTCGAACATAGGAACAGCCTATTTCGTCTCCAACGAGAATGCTCCGGATGGCAAGCTCTCCGTTACGGTGCCTCATACGAAAAACGGGATTCTGCCGGCGGGTTCGGTGGTCACGTTCAAGGGCTCGGTTTCGCCTATATATACGGCCTGGTCCTCGGGAGGGCTGGGGATGACTGATTCGAGGATGGCCATTTCCATGAAGCAGAATGCTGCCTCGGACTGGACCAGTCTGGTGACCACTCCGGCCAACACCTTCCAGAGGGATGCGGCGGTCAATACCACGTCGCCTTCCGTCACTGACCCCACATCGGGCTCTGTGCTCAAGGTCGTCAAGACGGCGGCTTCCACCTGGTCCTGGACCTTGACCATACCTGCTGGCAGGTTCACCGGCTACAACGGTGACGATGAGACAGAGAAGTATACTTTCCAGGTTAAGATGATCAACCCTCTGAATGTCCCTTCGGATCCGGTTTCCATCAACCGGACGGTCGACATGACGCCGACCACGCTGACCTTGGAACGGTACGACGTCTTCCAGGTGGCGGGCAAGGCATATAAGTACGTCAATGGCAACACGAGGGTTCCTGAGACCAAAGGAACAGTGGTTCATGTAACCTGGCCCGGCAACAGCAGTACGGATGTTGTCGTGGGGAACCAGGGCTCGTGGCAGGCGACTCCACCTGAGGGCATCAATCACGGACAATTCACCGCTCAGGTTGCTTCCGATGACGCTGAAAGCACTGATCCTCAAAGTGGCAGCTTCCAGGGAGGAAACGAGTCGGCTGGGGTGTCGCATGCACTGGAATTCCGGCCCTCCAACTCATCCCTGCCCTTCGCTGGAGGATGGCCGCTTTCCGTGCTCAAGATCCTGTTGATGCTGATACTGGGTCTGGCCGGCTTTGTGGCCTGCCTGAGGAATAGGCAGGAGAGCCGATACTGATTCTCCGGCGGGCATAAGGCAGGGTCTGCTCTCACTTCCATGGAATGAGGAGGATGGGAGCAGGCCCTGCTTGTGTTTCCTGTGCGAGATGGGACTCGAGCCTAGACGTCTGAAGGCCACTGGTGGAAGAGTCGCTTGACAGAAGCGAACAGTCGACCTTTCCATGACAAAGTGGCCTCCACCTCCAACCCAGACCAGCCAGATGAAGACCATAAACTGTTGCGCAATACCGGTCGTGACACACCCTATCGGAATCCCGGCAATGGTTGCAATTCCAGTGCTCGTGGAGCATGTATGGAAAAAGCGAAGATGCTATTTTTTTATCTCTATGATAGAGTCGAAGCAATTGGGGACAGATTAAAAGAACAAAGTTTAGCCGCTCTTAAGCATAATTGTAACTTGATTTGGGGGTATTGTATTGAAGCGTTTGCAAGAACGGATCGCCAAGGGTTCGCAGCATGTGAGCCGTCAGATTATCGCCGTTCTGGTAACCTTTCTGGCGACGCTGGCCATGGTTGTTCCGTTGGGGCTGAGCGCCCTTTCGGCCAATCGGGCCAATGCCATCGATGGACAGGACGAAACAGCCAGCAGAAAACCCCTGCTCTATAGGATGATGGCCTTCAACGATAGGATCGATGCCTACCAGGATGAGCTGCGCATGGACTTCATCCTGCGCGTGAAGCACAATGAATTTAAGCCGGATTGTGTCGGTGTTGGTGAGACTGACACCAAAAATCCGTCACAATGCAATTTATCTTTCATATATCAGTTTGTTGGTTCCGAAAATCCTGACTATTACAGACGCGTACGGTATATGAACACTATCACCCCGGATGATTATGTAGACAGCAATAAAAATGCCAACGCTTATGATGGTGCCTTAACCTGGGCCAAGAACCAGGATGAGTTCTTCACCGTTCATAAGATCATCAATTCTGGTTTGTACGACTACCTGACCATATCCATTGAGGGTGATATGAACATCAAGGATACGTCCAAAGATCCTGCGAAATTCGCGGTCGGCGGTCACCCCGAGCCCTTGAATGTCTTTGCCATCGTTGGTGACCAGAACAAGGCCCTGTCCTGCGGCAATTCTTCCTGGTCCTGGACTACCAATAACTGCACAAGCTTTGATCCGGCTTCCATGAGTGATTTACAGGCTCAGGATAGATATTCAAATATCACAGAGAGCTTGTCCCATGACAAACAGATGAAAGTGTATATGGGTTACTGCTTGGACAGCAAAGAGGATATGAAGTGCAGTGGCCCGTATTCCTGGGTCGGTTGGGACACCAACCCTAATCTCTATCAAAACAATCAGGCTAATTGGGGCATGGTGACGGATTACGGTTTTCCTGATTATAAGAGCAATGTTACTGGGCCAATCGCCGGTACTGCTCCGGGAACAGCTCCGGCACGGTCGTTCTTCGTGTACTGGCTGAATCCGCGTGGCAGTACAAATGACAATCCTGATGGCATATGTTCTGAGACCAATTCCTATTATTACCAGTGGGTGGCTCTGAAGGATAGCGAGTGGGTGCCTGTTGATGAGCTGACCCCTGAGCCGGTCCTGGTGACAGGCCAGCAGCCGTCCCCCAATACGGCGACCACCACGACCAGCAAGGCAGGCCAAGTCAGCAATTATTCCGCTTTCAACGTGAGTCCGAAGGATCCTCAATATCTCGACAACCCCAACGTGCTTTTTGCCACTGATAAGGATGGCAATCCCATGCCTGCCCAGAAGGCTGATGGCGGGATTGATTTCAAGGAGGCCAAGGAGAAGCAGGATCTTGACGGCTATTTCAAGATGGTCACCTGGCCTGTCACCACGAATAGGGATGGCAGCGCTTGTACCGTCAGCCCTGAAGTGTACAACCCCAAGAGCGCTGGTCTTGTAGGGATAAACGATGGTATGTCCACCGTGGAGAAGGATACGAATATCTCTGCGGGATGGACAATCAATACCGCGTTCTATAAGTATGACGTGCCTCGTCCTGATGATCCTACGATCACCAAGATCGAAAACGATGCTGATGCCGGTTTGGATGCTTCTGGAAGCGTGTATACGACCGAGCTTGAGCCGGTAATCAGTGGTGAGTGCATGCCCTCCAAGGATCCTGCGCGTCCCAACAAGGTCGTTCTCTACGGCGAGGATCCCAATAATCCGATTGTGGAGGGGCAGGGCACGAATGGCGATGACCTGGTGAAAGGGACGGACACGTGGGGGTTCAGGCTTGGCGAGGCTGAGTGCCAGGTCGACACCGGCAGCAAACAAGGGGGTTCCTGGCGGATACAGGACACCAACAAGCTGTATCCGTCGCCGGATTCTGGCAACAAGTACAGCGGCTACAGGCGTTACCATGCCTGGGTGACTGAGTCTGTCTCCGGGTTCGGCCTGACCTCCTACTTCTCGAATATCGGCACGGCCTATTTCGTCTCGGGCGAGGATGTCCCGGATGCCAGCAAGTTCTCGGTCACGGTGCCCCATACCGTCAACGGAAGCCTGCCGGCGGATTCGGTCGTCGAGTTCAAGGGTGAGGCGTCGCCTGTGTATACGGCCTGGTCCTCGGCAGGATTGGGAATGACTGATTCGAGGATGGTCGTTTCGATGAAGCAGAATGCTGCCTCGGGCTGGACCAGTCTGCTGACCACTCCGGCCAACACCTTCCAGAGGGATGCGGCGGTCGGCGCTGTTCCTTCCGTCGCTGACCCCACATCAGGTCTCACGCTGAACCTGACCAAGACGGCGGCTTCCACTTGGTCCTGGTCGCTGAATATCCCTGCTGACAAGTTCACTGGCTATAACGGTGACGATGAAACGCAGACCTATACTTTCCAGGTTGAAATGGTCAACCCGATGAACCTCCGTTCGGGCCCGGCATCCATCGAGCGGAAAATCGACATGACGCCCACAACGCTGACCATTGACCGCCATGACGTATTCCAGGTGGCCGGCAGGGCCTACAAGTATGTGGACGGGGACAGGAAGATTCCTGAGACCAAGGGGACCATGGTGCATGTGACCTGGCCTGACAACACTGGCACGGATGTGGCTGTGGGGGACCAGGGCATTTGGCAGGCGGTCCCACCTGAGGGAATGAAGCAGGGGGATGTCGCCGTCCAGGTGCTTTCGGATGATGCCGAGGGCCCTGACGCGCAGGGCAGATTCCTAGGCGGGAACCAGTCAGCCTCGGTGTCGCAGGTGCTGGAGTTCCGGCCTTCGACCTCCTCCCTGCCGCTTACCGGCGGATGGCCGCTTTCCGTGCTCAGGATCCTGCTGCTGATAGCCCTAGGCCTGGTGGGCTTCGTGGCCTGCCTGAGGAACAGGCAGGAAAGCCGACGCTGATCCCCGCAACGTAAGACAGGGCCCGTTCTTGCGGGCCCTGTTCTTAATACCTGTGCGCGAGATGGGACTCGAACCCACACGTCCGAAGACACAGGAACCTAAATCCTGCGCGGCTACCATTACGCCACTCGCGCGTACGACATGCCCTGCCGTTGAAAGGGCAGCTGGTGAAAGAGCCACTTGACAGAATCGAACTGTCGACCTTCTCATTACGAGTGAGACGCTCTGCCAACTGAGCTAAAGTGGCCTTCGCCTCCCGTCCGGACCTGCCGGAAGAAGACAACATGTCACATCATACTGGATGCGCGCGATAAAAACGCCTTGCACTTCGGGCCGAGGGTGTACAAGCTTCTTGACACAATGGAGGGCATGGATCTCAATGATTTCTATGCCGTCATTCCGGCCGGTGGCGTGGGCACCCGGCTCTGGCCATTGAGCCGCCAGGACCGGCCCAAGTTCCTCTATGATCTGTTGGGATCAGGCAGAACAATGATCCAGGGCACCTTTGACCGGCTGGCCGGCATCTGCGGGGCTGACCATGTGGTCGTCTCCACTGGCCAGCGGCATGTGGACCAGGTGCGTCAGCAGCTTCCGGATCTGGCTGAGGACGCGCTCTTCGCCGAGCCGGTTCCTCGCGATTCCACGGCGGCCATAGCCTTGGCGACTGCTGTACTGGCCCAGCGGCACGGCGGGGAAATCATCGTGGGCTCCTTTGCCGCCGACCACGTCATCCGAGACGACAAAGCATTCGAGGCCTCAGTGGAGCAGGCGGTGGCGGCGGCCCGGGCCGGTTATGTGACTACCATCGGCATCGCCGCCTCCCGTCCCTCCACCGCCTTCGGCTACATCCACCAAGGCCCCTCCCTGGCCGATCGCATTCCCGGGGCCCCTGATGCCCGCTTGGTCCGCGAATTCGTCGAGAAGCCGGATGCCTCTACGGCCCAGGCTTACCTGTCCACAGGGGAGTATCGATGGAACGCCGGCATGTTCGTCATGCAGGCCCAAGTGCTTCTGGACTGCCTGCGTCGTTACAAGCCGGAGCTCCACGCCGCGGTCATGGCCATCGCCCAGGTCTGGGACCAGGGCGAGCAGACCCGCGGCCAGGCCATGGAGGAGCACTGGCCGGGCATTGAGAAGATCGCCTTTGACTATGCCGTGGCCGAGCCCCTTTCGGCGGCCGGCGGCGTGGCGGTTGTTCCAGGGGGCTTCGATTGGGATGACATCGGCGACTTCAATTCGGTGGCCGGCCTGCTGCCGTCCTCCAACAGGCGCAACATCAAGATTCTTGGGGATGCCGACCGGGTCATGTATCTGGATTCAGCAGGAGACATGGTCGTGCCAGGTTCGGAACGCACGGTCGCCCTTCTGGGTGTGGATGACATGATCGTCGTCGACACTCCCGATGCTCTCCTGGTGGCCCCCCGGGCCCGCAGTCAGGAAGTCAAGGACATGGTGGCCAAGTTGGCCCAGTACGGCTGTGACGACATACTTTGACAGCGATTCGGCTCGGTCAAGTAGATTGGCTGATTTTGTTGTCTTCTGTCTGCTTTTGTGAGTAGTTTGGGTTACAGAACCGGGTGCTCGGTAGACCGGGCATCACCTCATGAAAGGACCCGAACAACCATGGCCATCAATCCTCCAGTGGACGCTACCAGCACCAAGGCCTGGGCGGCCTTGCACCAGCACTTCGACGACATGCAGCGCCAAGGGATCGATCTGCGCGCATGGTTTGCCAAGGACCCGCAGCGCACCGAAAAGCTCAGCTTCGAGCTGGGTGATCTCTATATTGATCTGTCCAAGAACCTGATTCAGCCCGAGACCCTGTCACTGCTGGCCCAGCTGGGCCGCGAGGTCGGCCTTGAGGAGCGGATCGAGGCCATGTTCAACGGCGAGCACATCAACAACACCGAGGACAGGGCCGTCCTGCACACAGCCCTGCGCCGTCCCGAGGAGGATCGCGGCCGGCTGATCGTGGACGGCCAGGATGTTGTCGGCGACGTCCGCGACACCCTCAAGCGCATCTATGCCTTTGCCGACCAGGTCCGCTCGGGCAGCTGGACCGGTCTGACCGGCAAGCGGATCACCACCGTGGTCAACATCGGCATCGGCGGCTCCGACCTTGGCCCGGTCATGGCTTACGAGGCCCTGAAGCCCTACGCGGATGCCGGCATCAGCGCCCGCTACATCTCCAACATCGATCCCAACGACCTGGCCGAGAAGACGCGCGATCTGGATCCGGAGACCACGCTCTTCATCATCGTCTCCAAGACCTTCACCACCCTGGAGACCCTGACCAACGCCCGCCAGGCTCGCGCCTGGCTCCTGAAGAGCCTGGGGGAGCGTGGCCTGCTGTCCAAGGACGGCGAGGACCTCTCGGCCGAGGCCATCCGTCGGCACTTCATCGCCGTTTCGACTGCCCTGGACAAGGTGCGCGACTTCGGCATCGATCCGGACAACGTCTTCGGCTTCTGGAACTGGGTCGGCGGCCGGTACTCGGTGGATTCCGCCGTGGGCACCTCCCTGGCCATCACCATCGGCCCCGAGCGTTTCGAGGAGTTCCTCAAGGGCTTCAACACTGTCGACCGTTACTTCCGCGCCACCCCCCTGGATCGAAACGTAGTTGCTCTGATGGGCCTGCTCAACGTCTGGTATGTCAACTTCTTTGGCGCCCACTCGCACGCCGTGCTGCCCTATGACCAGTATCTGCACCGCTTCCCGGCCTACCTGCAGCAGCTGACCATGGAGTCCAACGGCAAGTCCGTGCGATGGGACGGCACGCCGGTGACCAGCCTGACCGGCGAAATCTTCTGGGGGGAGCCCGGCACCAACGGACAGCACGCCTTCTACCAACTGATCCACCAGGGCACCCGCCTGATCCCCGCCGACTTCATCGCCTTCGCCAACACCCCCAACCCGGCCAAGGACGGCGACCAGGACGTGCATGAGCTCTTCCTGGCCAACTTCCTGGCCCAGACCAAGGCATTGGCCTTCGGCAAGACCGCCGACGAGGTCCGCGCTGAGGGCACTCCCGAGGCCATCGTCCCGGCCCGGGTCTTCACCGGCAACAGGCCCACCACCTCCATCTTCGGCGATGCGCTGACCCCGGCCGCCCTGGGCGAGCTGATCGCCCTCTACGAGCACATCACGCTGACCGAGGGCACGGTCTGGGGCATCGACTCCTTCGACCAGTGGGGCGTTGAGCTGGGCAAGAAGCTGGCCCGCGAGATCACCCCGGCCATCTCCCGGGACGACCAGGCCCTGGCCGAGCAGGATCAGTCCACAAAGTCCCTGATCGCCTTCTACAGGGCCCACCGCCGCTGATGTCATGCCGGGTCCCTGCGGGTCCGGTTGGTGGTATATTATTGGACAGTTGTTTGCCGGAAGGGCAGCTGCCGCATGGGCTCCCTTCCTTTCAGGTCCAGCCGGATGCTCCGGCGGATCGGCACCCCCGACGGCAGACCGCCGGGTTCCGTCCAGGATCGCTTCCTTTGATGGTTGCGGTCCATGTCATGGGTCGATGTGCGGCGGCCATGGAGGAACAGCATGAACGCGATTCAGGAATTTGACGCCAGCCACATGAAGCCTGCGGAGCAGATCCCAGACTTCCGCCCCGGCGATACCGTCGAGGTCAACGTCAACATCACTGAGGGCAACAACTCTCGTATCCAGGCTTTCACGGGCGTGGTGATCGCTCGTCAGGGCTCCGGCGTGCGCGAGACCATCCTGGTGCGCAAGGTCAGCTTCGGCGTGGGCGTCGAGCGTCGCTTCCCTCTGCACTCCCCGCAGATTGACTCCATCAAGGTACTGCGCCACGGCCGTGTCCGCCGCGCCAAGCTCTACTACCTGCGTGGTCTGCACGGCAAGGCCGCCCGCATTGTCGAGCGCCGCGACAACAAGGCCGAGTCCAACAAGTAGGATTCAGCCAGGGCGACCCAGCCCAGGCCAGGCCGCTAACACCCGGGATGTAATGCTCCCGGGTTTTTCCATGCTTGGGTGTGTACGCTATGAGGCATGCGGAATCTGTTTGTGGGCGGGTTCCAGCGGATGACAAGGAGTGGATATGGCCTTTCGGGATGAGGAAGCGACCTCGTCGGGACTTTGGTACCCGGACGGCAGACAGGCCACCTCAGCCCCGGTGCCGCCCCGTCATGCCTTCGACCGCCCCGGTGGACGCGGCTCCACCAAGGGCAGCCACCCGCGTCTGGGCGAACGCGGTTTCCTGCCCGAGTTTCTGTTCGAGCTGGTTGCCTTGCTGGCCGTCGTTGCCGTCCTGCGCATATTTTTGTTCAGCATCTACGTCATCCCCTCCGGTTCCATGGAGAACACCCTTGGCATCGGAGACAGAATCCTGACCACTCACCGGCTGACCAGATCCATGGTGGCCCCCCGTCGGGGGGATGTGGTGGTCTTCACTGATCCTGCTAACTGGCTAGGCGAAGAGTCCACACCCAGCTTCCGTGGCAGTCACCTGGTCAAACGCCTGATCGGCATGCCCGGCGACACAGTGGCCTGCAAGGGTCATGGCGCCCCAGTCACCGTCAACGGTGTCGCCTTGGATGAGAGCTCCTACCTGCGCCCAGGAGTGGAGCCCAGCTCCTTTGCCTTCAAGGTCAAGGTGGACCCTGGGTACGTCTTCGTCATGGGCGACAATCGTTCCAACTCCGCCGATTC
Organism: Bifidobacterium sp. H6bp9; assembly: GCF_032193695.1. NCBI lineage: Bacteria > Bacillati > Actinomycetota > Actinomycetes > Bifidobacteriales > Bifidobacteriaceae > Bifidobacterium > Bifidobacterium sp. H6bp9. The sequence goes on along the minus strand of NZ_JASTZY010000006.1, from coordinate 113,656 downwards.
CCGTCTGCACAAGGACGACGGACACAATGGCCTGGTCCCCATGGACAACATCAAGGGCACTGCACTGCTGACCTATTACCCGGTGGGCAGCTGGAAGCTGCTCAACAACCAGCACAAGGTCTTCGACTCTGTGCCCGAGCCTACCCAGGACTGAACCGGCTATGAGGCGGATCCTGCCGACCCTGGCCACCGAGGCTGCCTTGGCTGACCAGGGAGCCGAGTATGTGCTGGGCCTGGATGAGGTCGGCCGCGGAGCCCTGGCGGGTCCGGCCATGGTCGGCGTGGTGGCGGTCCATTCCGCTGACCTGCCCCATTTGAAGGTCCCTGAAGGGGTGGCGGATTCCAAGATGCTGACCCCTGCGCGTCGGCTGGCCATGTACCGTGACCTGGAGGACTGGGCTGCCGGCTGGGCGGTGGGGGCCTGCTCCAACCATGAGATCGACCAGTGGGGCATCGTCCATGCCCTGGGCATCGCCGCCCTGCGTGCACTGGCTGAATTAGAGCAGGGGATGGACCTGGGGCCCGGCCGCCGTCTGGCCGCCATCCTTGACGGCCCCAATGACTACATCACCCCGGCCGCCGACAGTTTTGACGCCCCCGACCTTCCGGTTCTGCCCAAGGTCTCCACCCAGGTCAAGGGCGACGCCCACTGTGCCAGTGTGGCCTGCGCAGCGGTCATCGCCAAGGTCACCCGTGACCGGCTTATGGTCCGTCTGGCCGCCTCCGACCCCGCCCTGGCCCCATACCAGTGGGAGCACAACAAGGGCTATGGCTCGCCTGCACACCTGGAGGCCATTCGCCGTCTGGGTCCCAGCCGTCTGCATCGGGTCAGCTGGCATTTGCCCTCGTCCGGTCCCGGCAGGGGCTAATATCGGAACGGTCGACACGGCTATCGTACGGCTATTGGAAGAAGGTCACATGCCCGCAGGCAGCGGGGGCAGGTCACGGTCCAAGCGCCCCTCCATGTTCGAGGTTGCCCGGCTGGCCGGGGTCTCCCACCAGACCGTGTCCAGGGTCATCAACAACTCCAAGGACGTCTCGCCGGCCACCCGGATCAGGGTTCAGCAGGTCATCAGGAAGCTGGGCTACCGACCCAGCAACTCTGCGCGGGCCCTGGCATCCAGCCGCAGCCGGACCATCGGACTGGTGGCCGGCGGAGTCAGTCTCTTCGGACCTGTTTCGTCAATTACGGCCATCGAGACCGTGGCCCGTTCCCATGGACTGTTCATGTCGGTCATGATGGTGGACGAATCAGCCTGCACGCTTGCCGGATTCCAGGAGCTCTGCGGCACCTTCCTGGAGCAGAACGTGGACGCCTTCATCTTTCTGACCCCCACCGACACCATGTTCCAGGCCGCCTGCCAGGTTGAGGTGAGCCAGCCCCGGGTCATCGTCACTTCCACTCATGGCATCACCAGTGTCGAAGAGGCCCTGAGCCGCCGGCGGGGCGACGGTCAGATAGCCCTGACCGGAATCGACCAGTGGGGTGCCGTGCAGCGCCTGGCCCGGCTGCTGGCCTCCCGGGGCCATCGGCGAGTGCTCTATATGGCCGGTCCTGCGCAGTGGCGGGATGCAGCCACCCGGCTGGCCTCCTGGAAGGTGGCCTGCGCCCGTTGCCGCATACGAACGGCCGTGGTCCACGCCCGCAGCTGGGAGGCCGGGGAGTCCTACACGCTGATGAACCACCTGATCGATCAGCGGGGCATGAGCGGCACCTCCCTGCCCTCGGCCGTGGTCACCGCCAACGACAACCAGGCCGTGGGCGTGGCCCGGTCCCTGAAGGAGCATGGCATCCGCATTCCCAGTGACATCAGTCTGGTGGGCTTCGACGACGTGCCTACGGTAGACAACATGTTCCCGCCGCTGGCCACGGTCCGTCCCCGCTTTGAGGATCTGGGGGTGGCCACCATGCGGCAGGTCCTGGCCCTGCTTCACCAAGGGCAGCCGGTGGATTTCCCGGTCACCCATCACGGCGTGGGGCTGATCCAGGCGGACGTGATCCAGCGTCGGTCCCTGGGCTACGCAATCAAGCGCCTCTGACCACTGTCGGCCCGCATCCCGTGAGCTTGCCTGATGCTCTGGACTCAGTTACAATCGGAACCAGACTATGTGAGCGTTAACATATCAGGCAAAGGAGCAGACATGGTTGTTGGCGAACAAGGCGTCATCGTGAGTGAATTAAAGGAGGGCGCGACCAGTCTGGGCATCGAATTCGGCTCCACCCGCATTAAGGCTGTGCTGATCGATCATGACTACCGGACACTGGCCACCGGGGATGTTGAGTGGGAGAACCGGCTGGAGGACGGCCTCTGGACCTACTCCATGGACCAGATCCACCAGGGTCTGCAGGCGGCCTATGCGGCCATGGCCGAGGATGTCCGTCGCCAGTACGGGGTGACGCTGACCAAGATCGGCGCCATGGGGATCTCGGCCATGATGCACGGCTACCTGGCCTTCGACAAGGATGGCCAGCTGCTGGTGCCTTTTCGCACCTGGCGCAACACCAACACCCGCCAGGCCCATGAGGAGTTGTCGCAGGCCTTCAGGATCAATATTCCCGAGCGCTGGTCCATCGCCCACCTCTACCAGGCCATTCTGAACGGCGAAGAGCATGTGCCCAAGGTGGCCTACATCACCACCCTGGCCGGCTACATGCACTGGAGGCTCTCCGGTCGCAAGGTCATCGGCATCGGCGATGCCTCGGGCATGTTCCCCATCGACTCCTCCCGCAAGGAGTTCGACCAGGGCCTGCTGGACATCTTCTCCCAACTGCCCCGAGTCCAGGCCCAGCCCTGGGACATCCACGACCTGCTGCCTGAGCCATTGACCGCCGGCAGCGACGCGGGCGCACTGACCGCAGAAGGGGCCGCCCTGTTGGATCCCAGTGGCCAGCTGCAGCCCGGCGTGCCCATGGCCCCGCCCGAGGGCGACGCGGGAACCGGCATGGTGGCGACCAACGCGGTTCGTCCCCGCACCGGCAACGTGTCTGCAGGCACATCCATCTTCGCCATGGTGGTCCTGGAGCATCCCCTGCGTGACTTCCACCCCGAGGTGGATCCGGTCACCACGCCGGCTGGGGATCCTGCCGGCATGAGCCATGCCAACAACTTCACCTCGGATCTGAACGCCTGGGTGGGGCTGTTCGGGGAATTCGCCAAGGCCGCCGGTCTGGACCTGAAAGGGGATGCGCTCTATGCCACCCTGTTCAACCAGGCCCTTCTGGGAGATAAGGACGCCGGCGGGCTGATCAACTACTGCTTCTATTCCGGGGAGTTCCTGGCTGGCCTGGAGGAGGGCCGGCCCGTCTTTGCCCGCGGCCCCGAGGGACGAATGACCCTGGCCAACTTCATGCGGGCCCAGCTCTTCTCGGCTTTCTCGCCGGTCACTATCGGCATGGATGTGATGACCCGCCAGGAGCATGTCCGGGTGGACACCATGGTCGGGCATGGCGGCATTTTCGCCACGCCTAAGGTAGCCCAGCGGATCCTGGCTGCCGCCTTCAATGCCCCCATCAAGGTCATGTCCACCGCTGTGGAAGGGGGCGCCTGGGGAATGGCTGTCCTGGCCGACTATCTGGGCCATGCCGACCAGACCCTGGCCGACTACCTGGATGCCAATGTCTTTGCGGGTGTCCAGTCCACGACCGAGCAGCCGGATCCGGCCGATGTGAAGGGCTTCAGAACCTTCTTCGACCGCTTCACCAAGGGCCTGCCCATCGAGCAGGCGGCTGTGAAGGCCATCCCCCTGCAGGGATGAGACCGGGAGCCGAAAAACGTCAAGCGGCCGGATCAGCGGGATCGGGCCGGGAAAAGGAGTTGCTGATGGTGTCCTTGGCTGATTATTCGCCCGAGGTACGCGACGAGGTGAAACTGGTACGCGAGCAGGTGGCCACTCTGCATGCGCAGCTGACCAGGTGGAATCTGGTGGTCTGGACGGCGGGCAACGTCTCGCAGCGCCTGCGCTCCGCCGATCTGATGGTCATCAAGCCCTCGGGGGTGCGCTATGAGCACCTGACCCCGGGATCCATGGTGGTCACCGATCTGGATGGCAATGTGGTTGACGGTGCCGAGGCTCCCTCTTCGGACACGCTGTCCCACGCCTATATCTACCGGCACATGCCCGAGGTCTACGGCGTGGTCCACACCCATTCCACCTATGCCACCGCCTGGGCGGCCACCGGCAGGGACATTCCCTGCGTGCTGACCATGATGGGTGATGAATTCGGCGGTCCCGTGCCTGTGGGTCCCTTTGAGCTGATTGGCTCCGAGGCCATCGGCAAGGGCGTGGTTGATACTTTAAAGGATCACCCTGGCTGCCCGGCCGTGCTCATGCGCAACCATGGGCCCTTCACCGTGGGAGCCGATGCCGAGGCTGCCGTCAAGGCGGCGGCCATGACCGAGGAGGTGGCTCACACGGTCTGGGCAGCCGAGCAGATCGGCACGCCCAAGCCCATCGATCCGGCCGACATAGCCAAGCTCAACGATAGGTACCAGCACGTCTACGGCCAGCACTGAGCTGGAAAGCATAAGCAAAGGAGCAGGAAGTATGAGCATGAAAAATCCCTTCGAGGGCAAGGAGCTTTGGTTCGCCGTTGGTTCGCAGGACCTTTACGGCGAGGAGACCCTGCGCCAGGTGGGCGTCCAGGCGGCGGACATCGCCAAGTCCCTCAATGACTCGGGTCGGATCCCGGTCAAGCTGGTCTTGAAACCCACCCTGAAGGATTCGGATTCCATCCTGAACTTCATGGTCGAGGCCTCGTCGAACCCGGCCTGCATCGGGGTGGTGGCCTGGATGCACACCTTCAGCCCGGCCAAGATGTGGATCAGGGGTCTGGAGAAGCTGCGCAAGCCGCTGCTGCAGCTGAACACCCAGCATCATGTGGAGATCCCCTGGGACACCATCGACATGGACTTCATGAACCTGAACCAGTCGGCCCATGGCGACCGTGAGTTCGGCTACATCCTGACCAGGCTGGGAATCCCGCGCAAGATCGTGGTCGGCCATTACACCGACCCCGAGGTTGCCGACAAGATCGGCGTCTGGGCGCGCGCCTGCGCCGGCTGGGATGCCGCCAACAACATGAAGGTCTGCCGCTGGGGAGACAACATGCGCGACGTCGCCGTCACGGAGGGTGACAAGACCGAGGCCGAGCGGGTCTTCGGCGTCTCTGTCAACACCTGGCCGGTCAACGAGCTGGTGGAGCATGTGAATGCTGTCACCGACGACCAGGTCAAGGATCTGATCGAGGACTACAAGCGCAGCTATGAGGTGGCTCCCGAACTTCTGGACTCCCGGTACGACTCCCTGGTGGTGGCCGCCCGCGAGGAGCTCGGCATGCGGGCCATGATGGAAGAGGTGGGCGCTACCGCCGCCGTGGATAACTTCCAGGACCTGGGGGGCCTTCGTCAGTTGCCCGGCGTGGGAGCCCAGCGGTTGATGGCCGACGGGTACGGATTCTCGGCAGAGGGCGACTGGAAGACCTCGGTTCTGATCCGGATCGGCAACGTCATGGGCTACGGTCTCAAAGGCGGCTGCTCCCTCATGGAGGACTATTCCTATAACTTCGTGCCCGGCCATGAGGAGATCATGGGCGCCCACATGCTGGAGGTCTCGCCCACTCTGCTGACCGAGGGACGGCCCCGCCTGGAGATCCACCCCCTGTCCATCGGCGACAGGGAAGACCCAGTGCGTCTGGTCTTCACGGCCACTCCCTGCACTGATGCCGTGGTCGTCTCCCTGGCGGATGTACGCGAACGCTTCCGTCTGGTTATGAACGTGGTGGATGTGGTCGAGCCCGGCGGGTCCCTGGCCAAGCTGCCTGTGGCACGTGCCCTCTGGAAGCCCCGGCCCTCGCTCAAGGTCTCGGCTGAGTGCTGGCTGCGCGCCGGCGCGGCCCACCATACCTGCATGACCACCACCGTGGGTCGCGAGGCCTGGGAGGACTTCGCCCGGATGGCCGGCGTGGAGCTCGCCGTCATCGACGAGAACACCGAGCCGCGCCGTTTTGAGGCCGATCTGCGTGCAGCCGAGCTCTACCATCGGCTGGACAACCGGCACTGATCGCCTGTCTTAGGACAGATTGCAAGGCCCTGCCACAACACACGTGGTGGGGCCTTTGACATTCGGCTTGTCGGTTTGCGTTGTCCCTACTTTGTCGGTACAGTGATGATTAGGCAATGGGAACAGTGGCATGTCCCAAAGTTGACATATTGCCCACCCCCCTGAGTCGGGGAAGTGATCGGTTGGGGAGGCGAAGATGTGCCTGGCCATCCTGTGCCTATTAACAAAGAAGGGAATGCGTGCATGCACATGCAACGAGATAATGAAGGGATAAGGCTCCCTAAGCTTTTAGGCTTGGCGGTTGCCGGAGCGACGCTCCTGGCGGGCATGGTCGTTTTGCCAGCCACCCAGGCTTCGGCCGCTACTGACTATGGATTTACTGCTGAAGATGACTTCGTAGCAGGCGATCTGGATACCACCAAGGTTCCTCAGTTAACGGTTACCAAGTATCTGTCACTGGGTGATAGCTATGCACCTACCGGTTCAGCCAAAGATGTCGATCAGCTGAACAAAAATAACGATCTGACTCCTGCTAAAGGCATACTGTTTAAAGTTACTGAAGTGCAGCCATTACCAGGCAAGAGCTGGGCTGATATCGATGCAAAAAACGACACTACTTATACCCCTAAGGAAGGTACTACGCCATTCGCTGGTGTGACTGACGGTCATGGTGTCATTGACACGTGGTACTCGGCTAATTCAGACGGGTCAGTAACTATTGATTCCACCACTGGGAATATAACTGGTACGAAAGCGGCTTTCCCAACAGGCCCCAATCATTACTACATCCTGTCTGAGGACCAGGATCATTCTCCTGCTTTCTCCGAAGACAACCCACACAAGCTTGACAAGAAGAATTACAAGCCTGCGCAAAATTCTTTCTTCGGTCTGCCTTATGCAACTAATGGGTCAGATCAAGACAAGACGCGTGGTTTTATCTATCACCTGCACCTGTATCCAAAGAATATGAATTCTCAACAGTTCGCCAAGACTGTGCAAAGTGTGAAGGGTCCCAACAAGGCTGTCAAGAATCAAACCACAGCAACTGCGGGTGATACGATTACCTACAAGCTGTCTCAGAAGATCTACAATGATGGTAGTAATTCTGCTACAAACGATGGAAAGCTCGATATCAAGGAATTGGCGGGTAAAAACGCCGATGTAAGGCTTGCCGATCGTATGTCTAGCTCGCTGAAGGGCGATCCATCCACCATCAAGGCTTACATTCGGGGTATTGGTTCTGATGCTGCGCCGGTAGAACTGACCGATACCACTGACTTCTCAAAGGATATAGATACTAATAAAAATCCAGCTCGTTTGAATGATCCTACACAGAAGATGTTTGCAGATGCACCTTCGACTAATGTAACTTACTGGGTATTCAACTTCTTTACAGCAACCGGCGTTTCAAAAGTGAAGTCCGTTGGAACACCAGTGATGGAGCTTGAAGTCACCTATGATGCATTGGTCACCGGCGATGGTGATTCTACAGGTACCGGTGGTGTAGTTAACGATGCAGCATCTGACTTTAGCGATAATAGGAATACTAACGGTGATCCACAGGATCCTGTACCATCTCATACAAACGTTACCAATGCAGTGCTAGCTTTTGGCTCTGTGCAGAGTGATCATCAGAATCCGAAGTATGGAGCTTTGCCTGGTACGGAATATCGTCTGGTTAAGGATGACAGTTCGACAGATAAATATCTGGGTTCCGATGGTAACTTCTATGGTTCGCAACAAACCCCCCCCTGAGGGCGTTCAGATTTACAAGGCTACTGCCAACGATAAAGGCTTGGTTGTCTTCGCGGGATTGCCTATCTTCGAAACTGGTACAAAGGCAGCTGATAAGACAGTCCAAAATACAAGCTGGAAGTTGGTCGAAACCAAGACTCCAGATGATTGGCGCAACCCTGGTGTCCCCTTCGGAACGGTTACTTTTGGGGACGTGGGCTTAACTGAGGAAGCTATTGTTCAGAAATATGGCAATAACGCTACTTTGCAGCCAGACTACTCGAAACTGAGCTTCGGACACTTTGACGTGCCTGTAGGTTCAGTGCCTGCTGATAGTCAGATGCAGTTCAACAATGTTGCAATCTCTAAGTATCTGGCCCACTACAAGACCAATGACGCTGATGCGCCTCTGGCCCTGCCTCTGACTGGTGGTCGTGGCATCCTGCTGTTGCTGGTTGTCGGCGCCCTGATCATGGGCGGTGCCCTGTATGCCCGCAATCGGCGCAATAACGCCGCCCGGGCCTGATGATCACGGTCACATCAAGAATCATGTGAGGTGACCCGATGGCGGACGGTTCCTCCGTGAATCGTCCGCCATTTTCATACGGATCGTTGAACTTCTACGATCCGCACATGTCGGGATGCTGGTCTGGTTTTTGGATCAGCAGAACTGACGCAACCACGTCGTCGAAAGGCGGCCTTGGAAGGGAAGGTTTATGAAGGGAATTGCCTTGCCGAAATGCCTCACCCACCGGGTCCTGCCCTGTCTGATCGCGGCCTTGGCCTGCTTAGGTCTCACCGCTTTCGATATGACGCCGGCGGCAGAGGCGGAGACGGTCAACCCGACCCTGACGGTGCAACTCAAGAGAGGACATTCAGGTCAAGGTGGTCAGAACGACATCCTGCCGAGTGCTCCTGTATCTGCTGGAGCAGGGTATGTCTTTCGCGCCTTGAGGCTGGATGCCGGTACTCTGAAGAGCCGGGTGGAGGCACTAGACCACAATCCTGGCGCTGATAAGGCACAAGCGGCCATCAGCAACGAGGTGGCAGCCAACCCAGATGCTTTCAAGGACAAGACACAACCCGCTGAATACTACGGTGTCTCTGATCAAGAAGGCACCATAACAAACGCATCCGAAGCGAAATCGCAAGGTGTTTGGCTTACAGGAGCTCAGCTCGATTCAGATGTACCCAGTCTGACAGGCGGAAGTCCTGCTGTTTTCGACGGTGACTATTTCCACGCCTCGTACTGGCTGGTCACTCTGGTGGCCACACCCAAGAATGCAAAGGTAAAAGCCGACCCAGTGGTCGTGCAGTTGCCGCTTTACCGCGAACAGGGAGAAGTCCATCCGCTTTATGATGTGACTATAAGCCCTAAGCTTGTGGACGTGCCTCAGGTCGTGCCAGTAGTGCGACCAGGACCAGGCAAGCTTGCCGCTACCGGCGTATCCATGGTAGCGCCTGGCATTCTGCTTATGATCTTGGCCATGATGGGCCTCTACTTGGGGGTTGTCGCCCATTCCTGGAACAGGGATGAACACTAGGTATTTTCGTGCCCATGTCGGTGTGATGCCATCAAAAGGCATTGTAGGCATCTGTGAGGATGCGTAAGGACCGGCGGTATCATATAGGTGCCGCCGGTTCTTGTATGTCAAAAGCTATCAACTGGACTATTTGAAGTGCAGCACGAGGAAGGCTATAGATGGACCAGAATACTGACTCCGCTACTATGAGCCCAGTTCATGCCATCGGCAACGGTGATGTTGCCTATGAGTCCATTCCGACTGAATCGTCCTCGTCTGACGAGCCTGCTGAGCAAGTGAACATGCCGCCTACCTATGCTCCTAGTTCCGATCTGCCGCCTTCCTATCCGCCGTCGGCAACCCCTGAGGATCGCGGAGCTTCGAAATCGGATGATGCAGATGCTATTGCAGCTCCTGTGTCTGTCCCAGGTCAAGCTACAACGTCGGCTCCAATAATTGTCGTTTCAGGCAATCATGCTCAGGACGCAGGCCAACAAGGCGACGTTGGTCAGGCAGCTGCGACTGCATCCAAACAGGCCAAGAACGGTGGCAAGGCTGGCAAGTCAGGGCGGGGATTCGGCCTCCTGGAGACCTTGGCCTTCCTGATTGGTCTGGCAATCTTCCTATACCCGCTGTTGGCGGCCTATGTGAACTATTCCAAGGATTCCTCCGCAGTCGACAACTACGATCAGATCGTGGATGCACTCTCGCCCGCGCAGCGCAGAGCCATGTGGCGTGATGCCAAGAAGTACGACGAGGAATTAGGCAAACCTACGCTGAGGGACCCCTTCAAGTACAAGGAAGTCAAGGAACCACTGGGCCGCTACTACAAAATCCTCAATGTAGATGGCAAGGGCATGATGGCCTATGTGGAGATCCCCAAGATCAATGTCAAGCTGCCCGTGCGGCACGGCACCAGTGATGCCGTGCTTAAGGACGGCACTGGGCACATTGCCACGACTCACGTGCCTACAGACAACCGAACCATCCACTCCGTCATCACCGGGCACACCGGCGAAGTCGGCTACATGCTATTCGATAACCTGACGCAGCTGCGCAAGGGGGACGTCTTCCAGATACGAGTGCTCAAGCGGCATATGAGCTACAAGGTGGACCAGATTAAGATCATCTTGCCTACCGATGTCAGTGCACTGCAGCCAGTCCAGAATTCCAACTATGTGACCCTACTGACCTGTTATCCCTATGGCGTCAACTCCCACAGACTGATCGTGCGTGGTCACTATATTGGCGACGACGTGCCTCCCACCCAACCTGAAGGGGCGCCCATTTACATGGTCTGGGTACTTCTGGCCCTGTTCCTGGCCTGCCTGGTGGGTTGGTACCTGCTCTCACGTCGCCGGCGCAACTGCCGTCACGAGCTGGAGCAAATGGAGCATCTGGAATCTCGAGCGACCGGACCGGGGACCATGGGGGAGCCGCTGGCCACGATCATGGTCAGCCATGAGCAGGAGACCCGTTCAGAAGCCACCCGTCGTCGCCGGCTGATCAAAACCCGACGAATCTGCAGCGCCTTCATGTGGCTGTTGGCTGTGCTCGGCCTGTTCTTCGCTTGGGGCACGGTCGGCATGATGATGAAGATCAGCCTGCTGCCCGTATTCGACCTTGGCTACCACTGGTTCGATACCCACGTGCTGTACTTCTTCAGCATTAGCAAAATATAAGCCGGTGTATGAGCGGGCAGGTTTGACCACATAGGCCTGTTCCGTTGTAACCGGGCTTTTGCCTGGCTCTAAAATGGAGCGAGCACGGCCCGGCAGACGGCTGGGCAACATCCTGGGAAGGTGTGGACCATGACAGCAGTTCCTGACATTCTATTGTCTGACGGCAATCGCATTCCGCAGGTGGGTCTGGGCGTGCTCAGGATCGACGATGATCAAACCGCTGGAGTAGTTCGCTCTGCCTTGGAACTGGGTTACCGCCACATCGATACAGCAGCGGGCTATCTCAACGAAGGCGGCGTGGGCCGTGGTCTTAAGGCCTTCGGCTGCCAGAGCGGACCTGAGCGTGCCAACCTATGGCTGACCACCAAGCTGCGTGACTCCGAACAGGGCTATGACAGCGCTCTGCGCGCTTTCGACCGCCAGCTGGCTCTGCTGGGCACCGACTATGTCGATATGTATATGATCCATTGGCCCACGCCGTTTGATTGGCGGGCCGACCAGGTTTGGCGTGCATTCCATCGGCTGCGCGATGAGGGGCGGGTGCGAACCCTGGGGGTCTGCAACTTCCTGCCCGAGCATCTGGAACGGCTGCACCGGGAGACGGGGGAGTACCCTGCCGTGGATCAGATCGAGCTGCACCCCAGCTGGCAGCAGCGCACGGTAACGGCCTTCTGCAAGGAGCATGGCATCGCCGTCCAGGCATACTCGCCATTGGCGCGTGGCGCAGACCTGACAGCCGGGGGCGGAAGGCTGGAGCAAATCGCCCAGGCCCACGGGGTCACGCCGGCCCAGGTGGTGCTGCGCTGGCACATCGAGAACGGGACCATCATCATCCCCAAGTCCGTCCACCGGGAAAGGCAGGCGGAGAACCTGGACCTGTTCGGCTTCAGCCTGACCCCTGAGGAGCATGCCGCCATCGATGCCATGGACTCCCCGGTGCGTGCAGGACACGACCCGATGACCTACGCCTACGCCTGACCGCTATGATGGATGATTCATGCAAGCAGTCGACATAGGAGGTATCGGCGGTAGATGAGCGGCCCGAGACGCAGAAGATATCGGTATCGAGGCCGCAGCCGGTATGGTTCTGTCTGGCGCACTCCCGCACCGGCCCGCTTCCGTCGCGAATCGCTCACGGAACGGGTGCTGATTCTTCTGGTGGTGGCTGTGGTCCTAGGCATCACCATCGGCCTGATATTGCCAAGGGTCAACAGTGGAGTCGGACGGCTGACCGGCCGATATACGGCAACCGGCGATGCGGCCCAGACCCTGCAGGGTCTGACAGTGGACGATCATTCCCGCCCTGGCCGCCAGTACCGGCGTGAGTCCTTCGGCTTCAAGGAGACCGATGAGGACGGCAACGGCTGCAATGTGCGCGAGGATGTGTTGACCCGCGACCTGACTGACCTGCGTACCACTACTCCCGGCGGGTGCAAAGTGGCCAGGGGTCGTCTGCAGGATCCCTATACCGGGCGAACCATCGAATTCGTCAGAGGGCCGAAAACCAGCTCGGCCGTGCAGATCGACCATGTGGTCGCTCTGGAGAATGCCTGGCGGTCAGGAGCCAGCAAGTGGGACACGGCCCGCCGCTATCGGTTTGGCAACGACCCCTACAATCTTCTCGCCGTGGACGGCCCGGCCAACCAGGCCAAGGGGAGCGCCTCGGCCGACTACTGGCTGCCCGAAAACAAGGATTATCAGTGCTCCTATGTGGCCCGTCAGATTGCAGTCAAGGACAAATACTCCCTGAGTGTCACCAGCTCGGAAAAACAGGCCATGCTGGCCGTTCTGCACACCTGCCCGGGCCAGCCTCTCCCGCAGGATCGCTGATCGTCGGTTTTTGGAGGATAGGCAGAATTGAATGCTAGGTAAGTGCTTATTCGCATAGGAGCTCTATAGTCCGACTCTCTGCACTGAGTTGGATCGTTTAGGTTGTGTTAGTATTATTACTGTTTGATACACAGTTGTATCAACTGCATAGATTTCGATTTGATCAGTGTCTATGACCGCAACTATCAGCAACAGAGAGGTTGACTATGAATGAGAATATTGGCTCGGATATACCCGGAACCGGAAACCGTATTCGGGATCATACGCTGGCAAGGCACAGATTGGCCGTTCTTCTTATCGCTCTAGCGATGATTTTGGGCTTGTCCTTTGGAGCGCCAAAGGCGGTTGCTGCTCAAGGAGCAGGGCAAAAGTCCGATTCTGCAGGCGGAAGTGGGCTGATCGTCAATGACCGTTTTTGGGATGACGCTGACGGTCATCCAATGTATATGCAGGGCGGAGGGATTTTCGATTTCCCGGATCCTGCGACGGGGAAGGTCTCTCATTTTTGGTACGGTGTTCACTTTTCCCAGGCCGAAGCTTATCGCCAGGACCCAACACATGCGCTCACTGGCAATGATTTCATCTCTGTGGATGTCTACAAATCCGCGAATCTGACCGATTGGCAGTATCAAGGCGTGGCGTTGGACAGGGCGCAGGCTGATGCATTCGCCAGTGACTTTGGCGGTCGTCGTGCGGGTTGGGTGTGCAGAATGGGAGTTGCTTATGTCCCTGAGTTGTACACCTATGCCATGCTTATCCAGCATGAAATGCCTACGGATGCAACGGGTCGCAATTTCGACAAAAAGGTGATGATCGCTACAGCCGATTCGCCTGCTGGACCGTTCAAAGCCCAGAGGCGTATTGACATGCGAGATTACGGGCTGGGCACCAGCAATACCGGTGACCAGAGTGTCTTCCAGGATGAGGACGGCACAGGTTATCTGATTTATTCCTATGGCCGTGGCCGTGGCAGTGTCTGGGCGGCCAGAATAGGGGCCAAGGGGGGTAAGGTGGATTTGCTTGAACCTACCAAGCTCTACCAGGGCTTCGGGCGTGAAGGCAATGCGCTCTTCAAGCATGCTGGCCGGTATTATCTGGCTGGTTCCGATCTATTCGGGTGGGATGCATCCCGAATTCATTTTCAGGTAGCAGATCATCTGTTTGGTCCCTATCAGCCCGTCAATCAGACGGTGATCATGGATGGCAGCCGAGCGGATTTCGGCCACATCACTCAGACCGGTTTTTACTACACCTTGCACGGCAGCCGAGCAGAGACCGTCATTCACTGCGGCGATCGATGGGCTGACTTTGCGGGTAATGGGCTTGGATACAACCAGTGGAATCCGCTCAGTTTTGATGATTCCGGCACGCCTCGCTTCAATTCCATGAGTCGGTGGAAGCTGGATGCCGATACCGGCCTTTGGTCGGTTGACGATGCCAATGACTATGTGCTCAACGGTTCCTTCGAAGCGGACAGGGTTTCGGTGGGTGAACAGGGGTATCGGGACAAGGACGGCAACGTGATTGCCGATATCGCCGGATGGCGGCGGGTCAATCCAGATGCCGTGAACAATGTAGCCGATGCTTATGGGCGAGTGGGCGACTATGATCTGCGATTCGCCCCTGGACGATCCCGGAGCGCCTCCATTGTCCAGGATTTGGATGAACCAGGTCATGTTCCCCTGCACGCCGGCCGTTTCCTTTTGAAACTCTCCTATGCGAACCCCAAAGGCATGGATCAGGCCAGGATAGCGATTAAATCCGGCGGGAAGACCTCGGAGATTAACCTGGCTGCCTCTACCGGCACAGACTGGAAGCAAGCCTCCTTGCTGGTCGAACTGCCCGGCGGGCATACCAAAATCACTATTGAAGCCTCCGGCAGTTTGGGCCAGACCCTGCATGTGGATGACGTGTCCCTGACAGGTGTGCCTGAAAAGGGGGATGAGACCAATGACGTGGTCGATCACGACGGAAATGGTACGCCGGCAGGCACTGGAGGTTCCGCGTCCGGTTCTGTGAATTCAGACCAATCCCTACCCGTCCGTCCTGCAGCTGGCGGCGGCGGTCTATCCTCCACTTTGGCTGCAACGGGCATCGCTATCGGCCGCACTCCAATTTTCGTAGCGAGCTGCCTGTTGGCGGGCATTCTGTTCATGGTCGTGGCCGTCTACGGTCGGCGGCGTCTCATTGAGCGGAATTGACAATCCAAGGCTATGGATTATACTGAGAAACACGTTGGTACACAGTTGTACCAACGATTGGAAGGAGCAGGGCGTCAAAACCTTATCAAGGACGTGGTTTTTACAAACATCGAAAGGTTCATCATGAATTCTGCAAGGAAAATCCTGACCATGGGCGTCACCATGGTCGCCTTGGCCTCGTTCGCTGCCTGTGGAAGCAGCGGGTCTGGATCAACATCGAAGCCAGCGGACACCAGCAAGGCCTCTGGGCGCATAGTCTTTTGGGGCTGGGGCAATGGTATCAAGGAGACCATTGCTGCTTTTGAAAAGGCCAACCCCGGCATCACTGTGAAGTACAACAACACGGGCACTGCCGGTGACACCCAAGTGGCCTTGTCCAACGCAGTCGCTGCAGGCAAGGGCATCCCCGATGTCACCATGCTGGAGGATCCTACCGTCCAGCAGTTCGCGATTGAAGACAACCTGGAAAACCTGTCGGATTATGGGGCCGACAAGTTTGCTGACGACTTCGCCCCAGGGCCCTGGAACAAGGTCCAGTACGATGGCAAGCCCTACGCTCTGCCTATTGATGCCGGTCCCGAGGTTTTCTTCTACAACAAGGCGGTCTTCGACAAGGCTGGTATTCCCGATCCCCCAAAGACCTGGGATGAGTACTATCAGGATGCCAAGAAGATCCGAGCTGTGGGTTCTTACATCACCAACAACGCCGGCGACAAAAACGCCTATCAGCCATTCACCGCACAGGCTTGGCAGGCTGGGGCCCACCCATGGAAGGTCGATGGTGACAAGATCACCATCAACATGACCAAGGATGCCGGCATGAAGCGGTATATCGACTTTCAGCAGAAGCTGATCGACGAAGACCTGCTCGATACCAAGACCGCCAACTGGTCCGATGACTGGAACAGGGCGCTTAACGATGGGTCGGTGGCCTCGCTGACCATCGGTGCCTGGATGCCCACCAATTTGGAGTCCGGTGCACCCGACCAGAAGGGCAACTGGAGGGTCGCGCCTCTGCCTCAGTGGAAAGAGGGAGACAGCGTGTCCGCAGAGGACGGCGGTTCGGCTCTTGTTGTGCCCAAGAAAGCCAAAAACAAGGCGGCCGCCTGGAAGTTCGCAGAATACCTGACGCACGGCAAGGGAGCTCAGGTCATGGCCGACCAGGGCAGCTTCCCCTCGCTGAAACGCATCCTGAGCTCGACTGAATTCACCAGCAAGAAGAACGAGTACTTCGGAGGTCAGGAAGTCAACAAGGTTCTGACCGAGGCAGCCAACCTCAAGGTCTCCAAGTTCCAGTATCTGCCCTACAACCCCTTCGCCCAGTCGACCTATGGAGATTCCATCGGCAAGGCCTACATGAAGCAGACCACACTGGAGAAGGCTTTTGAGGACTATCAGCAGAAGCTGGTGGATCACGGCAACCAGCAGGGGTATCAGGTCAATAAGTGAGTGATTATGGAGGCGGCTGACCATGGCCGTCTCCGGGCAGCGACAGGAAAGAAGGAGAGGCATCATGAGTGAAGTCGAAGGTTCGACTGTGCGGGTTCCGGCCCCCGCGCGGGCTCAAGGCCCTGGCGGAACCGGTGGGAGTCGCACTGGGGAGCGGCCTCACAGGCCCGACTGGCGTGGATGGAAGTTCATGGGGCCCTTTGTCCTGGTCTTCGTATTCGTTTTCGTCCTGCCGGTGCTCTATGCCATCTACCTGAGTCTGTATGAGAAGCGCATGATCGGAGGGAACGTCTTTGTGGGTCTGGCCAATTACGCCAGGCTGATCAAGGACGGGCAGTTCTGGTCATCAGTTGGCCGTGTGGCGCTCTTCACTGTGGTTCAGGTGCCCATCATGCTCCTTCTGGCGGCATTGATGGCGCTGGCCCTGGACTCGCTCAAGCTGCACGGCACGCGCTTCTTTAGAATCACCACCTTCTTGCCCTATGCGGTGCCTGCTGTGGTGGCGGCTCTGATGTGGGGGTTCATCTACGGCACCAAGTACGGAATGGTGGGTTCCTTGAATCAATGGCTGGGCACGCATATCGATGTTCTGCAGCCCAGCGTGCTTCTGGCCGCCATCGGCAACATCAATACCTGGGAGTTCACGGGCTACAACATGCTGATTTTCTATTCCTCGCTGTCGACTGTGCCGCACTCGCTCTATGAGGCAGCGGCCATCGACGGGGCCTCGGAGTGGCAGATCGTGCGCAGCATCAAGGTTCCTGAACTCAAGAGCTCCCTGGTCATCACGGTCATCTTCAGCATCATCGGCAGTTTCCAGCTCTTCAATGAGCCCTCGGTGTTGCAGACCATGGTTCCAGGCAATGCGATCACCACCTATTACACCCCCAATATGTATGCCTACAACCTGAGCTTCATGGGCGGTCAGAGCAATTACGCGGCGGCCTTGGCCATCGTCATGGCCATCATTACCATGGTCGCTGCCTACGCCGTCCAGCTCAGGGGAATGAAGGAGCAGATGCAATGAGCACGGTTGATTCGAGGACTGTCGACGGGGCCAAGGCTGAGCGTATGCGTGCTCGACGCGTCGCACGTGATGAGCGCGCGGAACGTCGAAGGGCAGCTCGAACGGGATTCTCCAATCCGGACAATCCGCGGCGCAGCTGGCTGTTGACCCTGGTTGCGGGAATCTTCGCGCTCTATTGCCTGTTTCCCCTGATCTGGCTGGTCATCAATGCCACAAAGACCCAGTCGGACTTCATTGGCACCTTCGGCTTGGCCTTTGGGCACAAGTTCGCCCTCTGGGACAACCTGCGTGAAGTGTTCACCTATGAGGGCGGGATCTTCGGGCGTTGGCTGCTCAACACCCTGCTTTACGTGGTTGTGGGAGCCGGTGGCGCCACCTTGCTGGCTGTGCTGGGTGGATATGCCCTGGCCAAGTTCCGTTTTCCTGGCCGTCGCCTGGTCTTTGCTGTAGTCATCGGAGCCATCAGCGTGCCGGGTATTGCTCTGGCTGTGCCTCAGTTCCTCCTCTTTGCCAAGATCGGACTGACCGATACGCCTTGGGCCATGATCATTCCCAGTCTGATCTCGCCCTTTGGGCTATACCTGATGTGGATCTTTTCCGACCAGGCGGTGCCTACTGAGCTGCTGGAGGCTGCCCGAGTCGACGGGGCCGGGGAGTTCC
The DNA here is from genome assembly GCF_032193695.1 of Bifidobacterium sp. H6bp9. NCBI lineage: Bacteria > Bacillati > Actinomycetota > Actinomycetes > Bifidobacteriales > Bifidobacteriaceae > Bifidobacterium > Bifidobacterium sp. H6bp9. The sequence goes on along the minus strand of NZ_JASTZY010000006.1, from coordinate 95,490 downwards.
GTACTTTCTGGCAGGTCAGTCTGCCTCTGCTGGCCCCTGGCATCGTAACCACGGCGCTTTTCACTATTGTGGCCACTTGGAACAATTACTTCCTGCCCTTGATCATGCTCAAGGATTCCAATTGGTATCCGCTGACAATCGGGCTCAACAATTGGAAGGATCAGGCATCGACAGCTGGTGCCCATGCCATTCAGAACCTGGTGGTGACGGGCAGCCTGGTCACCATCATTCCCATCATCGTCGCCTTCCTGCTGCTGCAGAAATACTGGCAATCCGGCTTGGCTGCTGGTGCTGTCAAGGAATAGCAGAAACACGCAGACGGGATTAGGCATGAGCAAAACGGACCATCATGACCGTCGGCAGCCCCAACCATATAGACCTTACCGATGGCCGAAGGAGCCCAACGGTCATTCGGGAGGAATCTGGTTCGGCGGGGATTACAACCCGGACCAATGGCCAGAGCAGGTATGGACCGAAGATGTTGCGCTGATGAAACGGGCCGGCGTCACCATGGTGACACTGGGCATTTTCTCGTGGGCACGTCTGGAGCCCAGTGACGGAGTCTGGGATTTCGGATGGCTGGATCGGGTGGTGACCTTGCTAGGAGAAGCCGGTATCGCCGTAGACATGGCTTCAGCTACGGCCACGGCCCCATACTGGCTTTACCAGGCACATCCTGAGGTGCTGCCCGTGGAGGCGGATGGAACCCTGGTCCATCCGGGGGCTCGACAATCCTGGAGGCCCACCTCGCCTGTTTTTCGACGCTATGCCCTTCGCCTTTGCAGGGTCATGGGAGAGCACTTCCGCGACAATCCGACTGTGGTTGCCTGGCATGTAGGCAATGAATATGGATGGAACAACGCTGCTGACTACTCGCAGGATGCTTTGAAGGCCTTCCAAGGCTGGTGCCGCCGGCGCTATGGCAGCATCGAGGAGCTGAACCGGGCCTGGGGCAACGATTTCTGGTCCCAGCGTCTGCAGAACTTCGATCAGGTTCCCCTGCCTGAACATGCTGGCGTGCGTGATGCCTTCATCAATCCGGCGCTGCGTCTGGATTTCCGTAGATTCTGCTCAGATGCGCTGATGGATTTTTTCTGTGCAGAACGTGATCAGCTGCAGGAGCTCACCCCTGATAAACCGCTGACTACCAACTTCATGGTCTCGACAGACCAATGCGTCCTTGATTATGAGCGTTGGTCCCGCCAGGTCGATTTCGTGGCAAACGACCACTATTTCGCCCATGGACCTGGACACCTGGATGAGCTGCTCTGCTCGGATTCACTGGTGGATGCCTATGCCCAAGGTCATCCTTGGTGCCTGATGGAGCATTCCACATCAGCCGTCAACTGGCGCAATTTCAACGCCTCCAAGCGTCAAGGCGAACTGATCCGGGACGCTCTGGCCCACGTAGCTATGGGGGCGGATGCGATCAACTTCTTCCAATGGCGGCAGTCCGCCTTCGGTGCGGAGGCCTTCCACTCGGCCATGATCCCCCACGCAGGGCCGGATTCGGCGATTTATGCACAGGTTGCCGATTTGGGAGGCATTTTGCGCGGACTTTCCCGGAGCGGACTGGCCGGGACTCAATTGGAACCCTCGTCCATTGCCCTGCTTTTTGATGCCGACTGCCAGTGGTCTATGGCTGATTCGACTCTGCCCGATTGTTCTGTAGATCATTGGCAGCAGGTTTATACCTGGTATCAGGCTCTGCTTGATGCCGGATACAGGGCGGACGTAATGCCACTGAGAGGGCAATGGGCGCGCTATGACGTGGTGGTGTTGCCGGCTCTGATTCTGCTGGATCAGGAGCAAGCCGGCCGTCTGCACGATTATGTGAGCAGGGGTGGCCGGCTGGTGGTGGACTTCGCCAGTGGCATTATGGACGACCATATGCATGTTGGCTTGGGCGGATATCCTGCGGTTTTGCGTGATTTGACAGGTATCGCTTCCCAGGAGATGATCGCCTTGGGCACGAGTGACCAAGGCGGTGGATCCATCCTGGTATCAGAGGGCATTGAGGGCAATATATGGGTCAACGAGCCCTTGAGCATAGAGGATTCGGTAAGGGTGCTGGCTCGTTACCAAGGACGTCGTTCCTTTGATCTCGACATGGCTGGGAAGCCTGCGGTGACCATCCATGGTTACGGTCAGGGCAGCGTTCTCTATCTGGGGACGGGCTTCACCAAAGAATCGCTGGTCTCGGTGATCAATCGGATTGTTCCTCCTGATTTCCTCACTGGCGCAGCAGGGGCAGGGTTGCACAACGGACGTGACGGCGACCCGCGGTTGGTGCACCTGATCAGATCCGGGCCACAGGGCCGTTATCATTTCTATTTCAACCGGGGGTCGACAGTTGTCAGAGATGTGTCCACCATGGGTGAGGCTTTAGTGGTTCAACGAGCAGCCCGGTGCAGTGGGGGTGGTTTATCCGGCAATCGGTACACTATAGGAGTGCATGGTGTGGTGGTCACCCGTCAGTAGATGTGATCGCCATAGTGCCTTGGAGGTTGTCGCATTCTAGGGGGTGTCTATGGCTACGGATGAAGGTCGTCCAGGTAAACGGATCACCCTGCGCGAGGTAGCCAGCAAGGCGGGTGTCTCGCTGAAGACCGCATCCAACGTGATCAACGGCAATGGCCGTATGTCCAATGCGACCCGTGCGCGAGTGCAGCAGGTGATCGACGAATCGGGATACAAGGTCAATGCTGCGGCCCGTAATTTGCATCGGAACAAAACCGGTATCATTACGCTGGCTGTGCCTTCGCTGACACCTCCCTATCTGGCCGAATTGGCTAATAGGGTCATCGACAGCGCTCGCCTGCGGGACTATGCAGTGTATGTCAGCACATATGCCGAGGGGTCTGCCAAGGGAGCGCATGAGATTCTGGCCTCCTTTAACAGCACTATCAGCGACGGCATAATCCTGTCCATGTCGGAGCTTGAGCGGTTCGCCGTGGAGGATCTGGATGTGCGCTACCCCCTGGTTTGCGTAGGCGCGCGGACTACCCATGGGGTGGCGGATCATGTCATGGTCGATGATGCCGAGGCAGCTCGGATGGCCGCAGAGTATCTATTTGATCGGTCGGTGCGTTCACTGGCGGTCATCGGTCTGCATGCGCCGCTTGACCAGAATCAATTGGAGGCTGCAATCGAAGGTAATGCCGAGTTAAGGATGAAAGGCGTGCTTAAGGCGGTTCACGCAAGAGGACTGCAACTGGATGACCGGCTTCTGGGTGTAACCGGTTATGACTGGACCTTGGGCAGCGGGTACCTGACCATGCAACGGATATTAGAGGCGGGCGTGCCCTTCGATGGGGTGGTCGCTCTCAATGATCAGCTGGCTATCGGTGCATTGTCAGCACTGACTGCTTACGGCAGAGCCGTACCTGACCAGGTCCAGATCATCGGGTTTGACAACATCGAGGAGTCAGCTTATCTGCAGACTCCGCTTACTACCATGGATTCCTGTTTGGGGTGGATCTCACGAACCTGCGTCGACCGCGTCCTGGGACGTATCGGAGGCAGAGCTACGGCACCCCAGGATCTTGTTGTCGGATCGCAAGTCATAGCCCGCAAAACCACCAGGTGATCAGTCCTGGGTTTTGGAGTCGGCGGTGGAGGCGGTGACGGCAGGAGCGTCGGTGTGGATGATGTGCATGTGGCGCAGAAGCATACGGGTCATCTGGCGTCCGGAGCCGGCGCCGTTTCCGCGAACGCCGAAGTAGACCAGCAGGACCATGCCCAGGCAGATCAGTGCCGAGATGCGCAGGGCCCACTGCACGCCGAAGATGTTGGCTGCGATCTGGGTGGAGTGACCGCCGCCCAGGGCGTTGTGGCGCAGGGTGGTGATGGTCTCCATGAGGATGACCAGGATGGGTGCGCCGACAGCGCCGGCGATCTGCCGGGCTGTGTTGGTGACGGCCGAACCGGCTGAAACGTCCTTGGGAGCCAGGTTGTTCAGGGACCAGGTGGTCAAGGGCATCAGGGTGAAGCCCATGCCGATCTGGCGGATGAACTGGCATATGGAGACCAGGCCGATCCAGGTATTGGCGCCGATCAGGCTCATGGCGATGGTGCCCAGCAGCAGGACCGAGCAGCCCGTCATAGCCACGGGACGTGCGCCCCAGCGGTCCAGCAGCCGGCCGCCGAAGAACTGGGCGATGGCGGTGCCGATAGCTCCTGGAAGCATGACCAGACCGCTCATGGTGGCCGAGAAGCCGCGGTCAGTCTGGATGTACATGGGCAGGATGACGGTGACCGAGCTGAAGGCGAAGAAGGACATGGAGGCGATGATGGTGCCCACAGTGAAGTTCTTGATCCGCAGCACATGCAGGTCCAGCAGGGGCTTGTCGTGGTGGAGCTGGCGCAGAACGAACCAGACGATCCCGATCAGGCCGACCAGCATGAAGGGCCAGGTCATGAAGGAGGTGATGGGGAAGTTCTCGATGTTGGTGAAGCCGAACATGAGGCCGCCGAATCCGAAGATGGACAGGGCCACTGAGAAGAAGTCCGCCTTGACGCTGGTGTCGCGCTGGCCGAAGTTGCGCAGGCCGAAGATGGACAGGAGCAGCGCCACGGCCCCGCAGATGCTCAGCGTCAGGAAGATGGAGCGCCAGCCGTTGGCATCGGTCTGCCATCCGCCCAGGGTGGGGCCGATGGCCGGGGCCACGCTCATGGCCAGGCCCACGGTGCCCATGGCCATGCCGCGCTTGGACAGAGGATATATGGAGAAGACGGTGATCTGCAGGACGGGCCACATGGTTCCCGTGCCTATGGCCTCAAGGATGCGGCCCAGCAGAACCAGGGCGAAGGTCTGCGACTGCCAGCTCAGCAGGGACCCCAGGGTGAAGACGGCCATGGAGGTGATGACGATCTGCCTGGTGGAGAAGCGTTTGGTCAGAAAACCGGTCAATGGCACCATGACGCCCATGACCAGCTGGAATACCGAGGTCAGCCACTGGCCGGTGGTCAGGGTGATGTGGAACTCGTCCACAATGGTGGGCAGGGCGGAGGCCAGCTGCAGCTGGGTGAAGTTGCCCAGGAAGGTGATGACGGTCAGGATGGCCAGCGACAGGAAGGCCTCATGGGTGAGCTTTCCGTTGACGAAGGCTCCATCCTTGCTGAGGGTCCGCCCTTGCTTGGCGAGCTCCTGCTTCCTCATGCAACCACCACTTCCTTTGGGTTCGGTTTTCACTGCGCATACCGCTCCCTGCGGTGCCGTCCTAGAAAGCAAATCAGGGCATACCGATACCGGTGACACTAAGAAAAGAACAAGAGAGCTAAGCGTCTGACAATGACCTTATAATATACCCAGTTGTGGATTGTGATGGGGTTTTTCCACATGGCTGACGCGGATGTGGCGACCTTGTCCGGCAGTCAGCGTTTCCAGTATGCTGTGTGAGGCGAGCTTCGGTAATGTGAATACGTGAGGATCCAACACGGACTGATGAGGACGGACGTTTGAAATGCAACGGCGGTCAAGGTAGGTAGCATGCACGTACATGGTCGTGGTCGTGGTAGATTCCCGGCCCTCCTCATGTCCCTGGCAATGATGATTCCCCTGGCGGCCTGCGGTGACAATGTCCCTGCCGCAAGCAGCGGAACAGGCAATACTGCAGATCAAGCACTCTTCCAGGGCGAATTCGCCGGCTCTGGCGCATCCTCACAGCAGAGCGCCGACGAGGCCTGGATAGCCGGTTTCCGCAAGCAGCATCCTGGGGCGCGCATCTCCTATGATCCGGCAGGTTCAGGTGCTGGAGTCACGGCTTTCCTGTCAGGCTCGACCATCTGGGCCGGTTCCGATGCACCGCTGACAACAGAGCAGCTTGAGCGCTCGCGTCAGGTCTGCGGTTCCGGCACGGCCATTGACCTGCCCGTTTACGCCACCCCGATCGCCGTGGCCTACAATCTTCCTGACCTGTGGCCCAAGGGCTCAGGCGGCCATCTGCGGATGGACCCGGCTCTGATCGCCATGATCTTCTCCGGAAAGGTCACCAATTGGCGGGATCCACGCATCGCCGCCCTCAATCCGCGAGCCAATCTGCCTGACTTGGACATCACCGTGATCCATCGTTCGGACAAGTCCGGCACTACGAAAAGCTTCCTGTCCTATCTGCACGACACAGCCGGGTCTGCCTGGCCTTATCCAGCGGGCGAGAATTGGCCCAACGACCTGGGGCAGGGCGCCAAGGGCACTGCCGGAGTGGTCATGACCATGAACCAGGCAGAGGGCACCTTCGGCTATGCGGACGCAGCCCAGACCACCGGGCTGGGCACTGTGGCCGTCCAGGTGGGGAAGACCTGGCAGCCGCCTACAGCAAAGACCACAGCCAACCTGCTTGATCTGGCCCAGCGGGATCCCCAGGCCAGCCAGCCCGGACGGGTGGTCCTGGCTGTGGACCATCGCACCAGCCGGGAGCATACCTATCCCATCGTCCTGGTCTCTTACGATGTGGTCTGCACCGCCTACCGACATGATCCGGACGGATCCAAGGCTCGGTTCGCCAAGGCCTGGCTGACCTATCTGCTGAGCGAGCAGGGTCAGCGCATGGCCGCGGCCAATGCGGGCAGCGCCGAGCTGGGGCAGGGGCTGCGCAGTCAGGCCATGGCCTCGGTGGAGACCATCGGAGGGAAGGCATGAGCGAGAAACCGGAGGAGACCGCAACCCTGCACCAGGCCAGACGGGTGGACCGGATCTTCAAGGCCTGCGCCACAGGGGCGGGAATTCTGATCCTGCTGGCCCTGGCTGCGGTCACCCTCTTTCTGATCCTGCGGGCCTTTCCGGCCTTCACCGGGGACCCGGATTCCCGCACCCAGGCCATCCTCTCCCTGAGCGGGGGACGGGCGAGCAGTTTCCTGGGCTATGTGGGGCCCCTGGTTTTTGGCACCATTCTGATTGCCGGTCTGGCCCTGCTCTTGGCCTTCCCTGTCTCCCTGGGCATCGCCCTCTTCATCGGCTACTACGCTCCCGCCCGCCTGTCCACGTTGCTTAGCATGGTAATCGACCTGCTCGCCGCCGTGCCTTCGGTCATCTACGGGCTCTGGGGGGCTCTGGTTCTGGTTCCCAACATCACCGGCTTCTGGCGTTGGCTGTCCGTTCATTTGGGATGGATTCCGCTGTTTTCCGGCCCCGTTGCAGCCCCGGCCCGGTCCGTGGCCACCGTAGCCCTGGTGCTGGCGGTCATGATTCTGCCCATCATCACCTCGGTCACCCGCGACATCCTGATCCAGGCCCCTCGACTCCAGCAGGAGGCCGCCTTGGCTCTGGGCGCCACCAAGTGGGAGATGATCCGGCTCGCGGTCCTGCCCTTCGGTCGCTCGGGGATCATTTCTGCTTCCATGCTGGGGCTGGGCCGCGCCCTGGGCGAGACCATGGCGGTGCTGATGATCCTCTCGCCGGGCCTCAGCTACTCCCTTCGGCTGCTGCAGGCTTCGAAAAGCCAGACCATCGCCGCCAACATAGCCGCCCAGTTCCCGGAGGCGGACTCCCAGGGCGTGGCCCTCCTGGTGGCCACCGGTCTGGTCCTCTTCATCATCACCTTCATCGTCAACTATCTGGCGCGCAGGATCACAGCAAAGGCGGGTGCATGATGGCAAGCCGAACTGATCGCGGTCCAGTTATCGATTTTGACCGCTTCAGGCCAACCAGGTCCTCCATCCGGGCGCGCAAGCGCAAGGACCGGCTGATGACCGTCCTGATCGGGCTCTCCTTCCTGGTGGCCCTGATTCCGCTGGTTTCGGTGCTCTGGGTCAGCCTGTCCAAGGGGGTGCGACGGCTGACACCGGACTTTCTTACCCACAACATGAGCGGTGTGGTAGGGGGCAACCCCACGCCGACCGGAGGCTATGGCGGCATCCTGCACGCGGTAATCGGGACCCTGGAGATCACCTTTGGATCCATGGTCATATCCATTCCAGTGGGCGTCATGTGCGCGGTCTACCTGGTCGAGTACGCCCACGGAGGTCGCCTGGCCAAGGCCATCAGTCTCATGGTGGACGTGATGAGCGGAATCCCCTCCATCGTGGCCGGCCTCTTTGCCTTCTCCATGTTCGCCATGGTGGTCGGACCAGGTACCGTCAACGGACTTGCCGGCTCGGTGGCCCTCTCGCTGCTTATGCTGCCCACGGTGGTCAAGACCTCTGAGGATATGCTGGCTGTGGTGCCCAACGACCTGCGCGAGGCCGCTTATGCCCTGGGGGTGACCAAGCAGCGTACCATCACCAGCATTGTTCTGCGCACGGCCCTGCCCGGCATCGTCTCGGGCACCATCCTGGCTGTGGCACGGGTCATCGGTGAGACGGCGCCCTTGCTGATAGCTTCGGGCTTCATCGCCACCACCAACCCCAACCTCTTCTCCGGGAGGATGACCACCCTGCCGGTCTTCGTCTACAACGAGTATTCCCAGGGGCTGGCCGTCTGCGGGCCAGGTGCCGACCCGGGATGCCTGACCGACATCCACATGCAGCGGGCTTGGGCTGCGGCCCTGGTGCTGATCCTTATCGTCCTGCTGCTCAACCTGCTGGGGCGGCTGGTCTCGCGCATCTTTGCTGTTGGGCGGACCCGTTGAGCGCCGCCATGAGAGAAACGGAGGCCGGAATATGGGCCAACGCATAGACATCAGCCATCTGAACGTCTACTACGGCGACTTCCTGGCCGTTGAGGACGTGAACATGCGCATCCAGGCCAACAAGGTCACCGCCTTCATCGGTCCCTCCGGCTGTGGCAAGTCCACGGTTCTGCGCACCCTGGACCGCATGCACGAGATCACTCCGGGGGCGCATGTGAGCGGGCAGGTGCTGCTGGAGGGTCGCGACCTCTATGGACCGGATGTGGACCCGGTCGAGGTGCGGCGGGATGTGGGTATGGTCTTCCAGAGGGCCAACCCCTTCCCGACCATGTCCATCCGGGAGAACGTTCTGGCTGGTATCCGGCTCAACAAGAAGCACATCGCCAAGTCGGACGCCGACGACCTGGTGGAGTGGGCCCTGCGTGGGGCCAACCTTTGGAATGAGGTCAAGGATCGTCTGGACAAGCCGGGCATCGGGCTCTCGGGCGGTCAGCAGCAGCGGCTCTGCATCGCCCGTGCCGTGGCCGTGCACCCCCAGGTCCTGCTCATGGACGAACCCTGCTCGGCCCTGGACCCCATCTCCACCCTGGCTGTGGAGGATCTGATCAACGAGCTCAAGCGGGACTACACCATCGTCATCGTCACCCATAACATGCAGCAGGCCGCCAGGGTCTCGGACTATACAGCCTTCTTCAATCTCAAGGCCGTGGGTCAGCCCGGCCATCTGGTGGAGATGGACGACACCACCACCATCTTCTCCAACCCGCACGAGCCGGACACCGAGCGCTACATCTCCGGTCGCTTCGGCTGAGACAGAACCGGTCTGCGCCTCCGCCCGTCAGGTATCATGGTTCCGGCATCCACGGAAGGAGCGAGGGCATGGGAGTACTGCTGGAACCGGCCACCCTCTTGGGCATCATCCTGGTGGGCTACCTGTTCAAGCGTTTTGGGCTCTTTCGCCCGCTGGACTACCGGGTGCTGCAGACCGTGGTGTTCGACCTGGTCCTGCCCGGGGCCATCATCTACTCCTTCGCTACCAACCCTCACGATCCCAGCCTGCTTCTGGTCTCGGCCTTCGCCTTCGTGGCCGCGCTGATTCCGCCCTTGGCCATCTTCCTGACCAGCAGGCATCGGCCTACGGCTCAGCGGGCTTTTCTTATGCTCAACGGATCGGGTTTCAACATCGGGTGCTTCTGCTTTCCTATGCTTCAGTCGCTGCTTGGCACAGCGGCTCTGGTGCCCGCCGCCATGTTCGACATCGGCAACTCGGTCATGGTCTCTGCAGGAACCAACGTCATGACCCAGGGGCTTCTGCATATTCGACCGGGCCAGTCCCTGGATCCCGATGCGGGGGAGCCGGTCAAGCTGGATGATCCGGATGCTCGCAAACTCCATCGCAAGGCCGCGGCCATCTCCATATTCAAAGGCTTCTTGAGCTCGCCCTCCTTCGACACTTACCTGGTTATGGTGGGCTTTACGCTGGCCGGAATCTCGCTGCCAGACTGGTCGGCCCAGATCACCCGCCCATTATCGGCGGCCAACGCCTTCTGCTCCATGCTTATGGTGGGCATGCTCATGGACTTGCCTGGCGGAGGGGATGATGTCAAGTCCGTATTGCAGATCCTGGCCTGGCGACTGCCCTTCGGCATCCTGTTCGCAACGGCCGCATGGTATCTGCTGCCCTTCGAACCCTTGATTCGTCAGGCGGTGGCCCTGTGCTGCCTGGCTCCGACGGCGGTTTTTGCCACCATGTTCACCGACAAGGTCTTGGGCAACGCCCGTCTGGCCGGATTCACCCTGGCCCTGACTGCGGTGATCGGCGCGGTCCTCATGGTTTTGGCGCATCTGCTGATGGGCGCCATCTAAAGATTCAGCCCTTCTTCTTGTCCTTCTTGTCGTCTGTGCCCTGGCCGCGGCGCTCCTGCTCCTGGCGCAGGGTGCGGCCCTCACGGGTGCGCTGCTTGTTGACCGTGGCTGCTGCAATCCGCTCGGCAGCACGTTCATCCTGTCCGCGATCGACTTCGCTGTCGTGTACATGCTGATACTGCTTCTGATCGTCCGGATCCCAATGATTGTTCCTGGCCATATACCCCTCCTTGAAAGCGCCGTGCCCTTTAACGCATCCCATGTGGGACGTCTTCAGGGCCGTGCCGGTATGCCGATTATAGGTGGGCGGACAGCTCTGCGGCGGTATTGGAACTCGGGCTATACGCCAAAATGCGTGCGTTTTTCATCCTCTAAGCCCTTATCGGGGTAGGGCTAGAAGCGTCCAGTAGATGCCTGCTCTCCTTAGAAAGCATGAAGACACCGGATTGCCTGGCCTGGGCTACCAGCACAGGTCGCACCCAGTGGCGGTGCTAGCGGTGCGGGGCCCCGATTCCCACGACTAACAATCTGCTCGAATCATGAACTAACGACTGCGCGCCTTGCCCAGGAACCACAATGGGCTGGGCTCGGAACACGAAATCAGAGCCATCTGCCAGCGGGGTCATCAACACGCCGCCGACCCCCAGAGAGATGTCCGGCCGGCCACCCACACTTGCAGTGACCAGAATTTCGAACGGTTGAACGACCTCGCTTGGCAACACAGCCAACAAGATCTGCACCAAGCCACCGCTATCGACTGGAACGAACTGCACACTCCATCAGATACCTCAGCAGCACCGACTAGCCTGCGAATATTTTGGCATATGACCCAAAAAATACGACGCCCCCACATCTCGCGATGTGAGGGCGAAGAACTTATTGCTCTTATATAGTATCATGGCCTTATGCAGACTGCAACTCACTCGATTATGGATCTGGCGATATCAGAGAAGCGCTTGGAACCCTATAAGAACGAGGCTCGGAAACACCCGGGAGTGGAAGCCGCGGACTTATACCGTTGGAATACCTTATTCTCCGGAGTGGCAGTCACGCAGATCTCCTTTGTCGAGATGAGTGTGCGCAATGCAATGGACAAGGAGCTGATGCTTTGGGCTCATGCTAACGGATTCGACGACTGGCTTGGGGAAACGCCGCCGTCCGAATGGTTCGAAGGTCATAAGACCGCTCCTTTGAGCCAGGTGCCGCCTCTTATTGAGGAACTACTGGGCGCAGGCCATATAAGGAAGCTGTGGGACTCATGCCGCAGGGTATACCGGATATGGGAAAAGAATCCTAATCACAAAAAGCATGGCCAATACCCGAACAGGAATGATGCATTCGCGCAATTGATGTTCGGAGGTTGGCAACGGTTACTCGGACCTACGGATTTCACAAGCAAAGACCCAACAGTCCTCAAGTGGGCGGCGGATGCACGACAGCTCTGGAAAGAGGCTTTGTATAAGGCCTTTCCGGAGATGACCCATAACAAGGTCAATGATCGACAACGGGTGAAACTCCTGCTTGATATCGATAGAATTCGCCGCCTGCGCAACAGGGTCTCCCATGGCGAGAACGTCCTAAGTATTCAAACGGACCAGTATCTGGATAAGATGCTCGCAGTCCTGTCGGCCATCGACCCCCACATTAGCGACTGGGTCATGGGCCAAACAGGCCGCACCTACCGGACAGTGGCCAAACTCAAATATTACCCGGGGCTGCTGCAGTCCTACCAGCAAAACGATCCACTCCCCTCTAGTAAGGAAATCGTGGCCTACAAGCTGACCTCCAGTGGTTCCTACAGCGGGGCAGAGGTCATTGAAGCCCAATTGGAGAACTCACAGAGTCATGGAGGACGCACCTTTATGACCGTCGGGAAACCACCGCTAGAAAAGAACAGGTCCCAGCTCAGGGAAATCCTCCTGGTTGATGCTGGAGGCAAGAAAGCGGCCGTAGGTGAAATCGTCGCCTACGGCTATGGGAACAACGCACAGCCGCCGAAAGGATACGAGCCTCCGGCATACGAGAAGCGGTATCAAAAGCGAAAGGCTTGGTTCGCTGTCAGGAATCTATATGAAGTCGACTGCCAAGGCGGACGGGTCATCGGTTACCAAACCAAAGACGGCCAGAAGGTGCCCGGCTGTTTTACAGGGCAGGTAACAATGAGATATGTCTGCCACGACTAAGAGTCCTAACACTCCTATTCCCAAATCAGACTAACCTCATAGCCTCATATGTTTTATGTATGACTTGATGGAACTACAAGAACGCTGCAGGCACTTTCCCAGAAGGCTCCATAAGTCATCACCCCTTATCTCAGATTTTCAGCCAACTCTAGGATTTCGGCCTTCCAGACCCAACACATCGAAGCCCCCATGCTTCCTCACCCACGGCAACCCCTATTAATTTCCAGTCTCAGATCATGCAAGCTGCTGGTAGTACGGAGATTCCGTTCAGAACGTGAAAGAATCCGTAGGCTTCACGACCACGGGATTCAACTGGAGCAAAGTGCTGTGAATTGTTGGGTCATACCTTGAAGCATGACGATAAAGCACACTCTGCTTAGGCGGTAGCCTTTCGCATATTGCACGATTAGTCCGGGCCATACTGGGTATGGCTTGTGGTCATATATTAAAGGAGTCTGTGAATCACAGATCAGGATACGAGTTAGAACTTCCTGGTTTCGTTGGAAGGATCCGAAGCCGATTTAGATCAAATCATGTACCCGGCAACACGGTCCTTCATCAGCAGCATCATTTCACGAGCCAAGCTGCAACAGTCTGGACAGGCATCGCACAAACTCTGTATTTCATGGAAACAAGGTTGCGCACCATTGAAAGCAGAGATGAAAGCTAGAACACTTCTGTCGGGGAAGCTTTTGACATCCCAATAGCTTCTGATTTCACTAGCACAACACCTAGGCACCGCCAGTGACTGGACCGAGTCCCACATATCAGTCAAATACTCTGAAATCGCAGACTAACGGGCACAAATCTTGGCGTATAACTCTAGAGCTCAATAGGGTGGGGGACTTGTAACAGAAAAAGCCGAGAGCTCGTGATATTCTTTCCTTGTCTCATCGCCAAATAAGACAATAAGGAATCGAATATGCATAAGCTATTTCGGCTTTCGGATAATAATACCACAGTCTCTACAGAAGTGGTAGCAGGCATCACCACCTTCTTCGCTATGGCCTACATCATCGTGGTGAATCCCTCGGTGCTTTCTACAGCGGGCATGCCTTGGGGCGCTGTCTTTCTCGCCACCCTGATCGCTGCCATCATCGGCACCCTGATCATGGGGCTGGTGGCCAACGTGCCCTACGGCGTGGCGCCAGGAGTCGGGTTGGATGCCTTCTTCACCTTCACCGTGGTCAAGGGGCTGGGCTTCACCTGGCAACAGACCATGTGCATGGTCTTCCTGTGCGGCCTGATCAACATCCTGGTCACGGCCACCAAGCTGCGCAAGATGATCATCCAGGCTATTCCGCCCCTGCTCCAGCACGCCATCGGCGGCGGCATCGGCGTCTTCATCGCCTATGTGGGTCTGCTCAATGTGGGCATCATCAAGTTCACCCCTGACAAGACCTCGGCGGCCGGCGCCAACCCTGGGCTGACCACCTTCAACACCCCTGGGGTCATTCTCTTCGTCATCGGCTTGCTGCTGACCGTCTTCCTGCTGATTTTCAAGTTCAAGGGTCACCTGGCTTTCATCAACAAGGGCGCCTTTGTCATCGCCATCATCGTGGTCACGCTCCTGGGCATTCCCATGGGGGTCACCAGCATGGCCAAGTCGGTCGATCTGGGTCAGGCCTGGTCACAGCTGCCGCAGACCTTCCTGGCCATTTTCAGTCAGGATGGATTCCCTGCACTCTTCTCCGACCCGGCCAAGCTGCCAGTGGTTCTGGTGACTATCTTCGCCTTCTCCCTGTCGGACACTTTCGACACCATCGGCACCTTTGTGGGCACCGGTCGGCGCTCAGGCATCTTCTCAGCCGAGGACGAGCAGGCTCTGGAAAACGGTCGAGGCTTCAGCTCCAAGATGGATAAGGCCCTGTTCGCCGATGCCACGGCGACCTCCATTGGCGCCCTCTTCGGCACCTCCAACACCACCACCTACGTGGAGTCCGCAGCGGGCATCGCAGCTGGTGGCCGGACCGGCCTGACCTCGGTGGTCATCGCCGCCTGCTTCGCGCTCAGCGCCGTCTTCGCTCCCTTGATCTCGGCTGTGCCTTCGGCGGCCACTGCGCCCGTCCTGGTCATTGTGGGCTGCATGATGATGAGCTCCTTCGCCGAGATTGAGTGGGGCGAGCTGTCTGAGGCCATTCCGGCCTTCTTCACGGCCATCTTCATGGGCTTTGCCTACTCCATCTCCTATGGTGTGGCCGCCGGCTTCATCACCTACTGCCTGACCATGGTCTGCAAGCGCAAGGGCAAGGAGGTTCACCCCATCATCTGGGCGGTCTCTGCCCTCTTCATCCTGGACTTTGTGCTTCAGGCTGTTCTCTAAGCCAGTTTTAGAATTACGAGCTCTCCACAAGCAGCATTCTTCAGAACCATTGTTCAGCAGTGCGGTTCGTCGTCATGCTGTTGTCAGGTTGACCTGACTGTTTGAGGGTGCGCAGAGAGCAAATCAGGCACAGAGACCGCAGCAGGGCCCCGACACCTTTTAGTGGCGGGGCCCTGCTCGTTCGTGCATGTCAGTGCTTGTGCCGAGCGGTTGCTTTTCCGCCTTGTGCGCTTTGTGCTTCAAGGCGTTGCCGGTTGGCGGCCAGGCCAGCGACTGCGGCCAGCAAGCCGGTTAGGATGGTCACTAGGATGCCTGCCTCTCCGGTCAGGGGAAGGATGCCATAGTGGATGAAACGGAAGGCATTGGTCTCATCGTTGGGTTGTGGAGCCCCATTGAGCGTCCAAGCGATGCTGACAGTCGTGTCGCCGGCCTGGTGGTTCGGCGTCAGCACAGTCCAGGCGCCGTCCTTCTGCCCCGTGGAGCTTAGGCTGGTTCCTGAGGTGCCTCCGAATTGTACTGCGGACGGGGTGCCGAGTCTGAAGGGGAAGAGCACGTTGACAGGAGAATAAGTTGTTTGTGTCGCGTTGTTTCCCAGCCTTCCTTGGCTGTTGTTTCCCCACCCCAATGTGCTGCCGTTGGAGGCGATGGCCAGGGTGTGGCCAGTGCCGGCGCTGACCTTGACGAAGTGGTCAATGCCTGATGGATTGCTCATCCTGGTTGGTTTGTTTAGGCTGCCTGTGCCTCCAGTCCCCAACATGCCTGTTGAGTTTTGACCCCAGCCCCAGATGCTTCCATTCTGGTCCAGAGCCAGCGAATTGCCGCTAACTCTGCTGCCTGTCAACTGCGTGAACATGCTGACGTTTGTAGGCATGGCTATCAGAGACGGAGCAGTCCTCGTGGTGGTGTCGCCCAGGCCGAGTTCTCCATTGCTGTTCCCGCCCCAGGACCATATGCGTCCTAGATCATCAAGAGCTGAGGAGCGGCCGCTGCCCGCAATGATCTGAACAAGCTTGAATCCGCCTGTCGGGTTGGTGTCCGGCTTGGCCTGGACGGGTGTGGAGGTGTAGCCATCAAGCGCTACGTCACTCGTATTGCCTAGATCACCGTTCTGGTTCGATCCCCAGCCCCAAGCACGGCCTTGGGTGTCAGTCGCCAGAGAATGCGAACCGCCCGCACTGACCTGTGCATAGCGGAATCCTGTTGCCTCGCCTTGCGGGGTTGCGACCTGAACGGGTCGGGTGGTGATCCCTGTCGTCGCCACAGTGCTAGCAGGAACGCCCAGTTTGCCGAACTCATTGGATCCCCAGCCCCAGGCTCTGCCCTGCCCGTCTACGGCTAGGACATGAGTGATTCCTGCGCTGATGCCAGTGAGACTGAAGCTTGTTGCCGTCATCCCGCTTGGGGCTTGCACGCGAATCGGGCTGGAGCTGTATGCAGATGAGCCATTGGTAGCAACGGCATTGTTGCCCAGCTGTCCGGTGCTGTTAAGCCCCCATGCCCAGACGTGGCCCTGGTCATCCAAGGCCAAAGAGAAGGCTTTTCCTGCACTGACCTGCGTGAATCGGTTCACGCCTGTCGGCTTGGGAATCTGAACCGGTGTCAGGCGGTCCGTTGTGGTCCCATCGCCAAGCTGTCCGTATTTATTGGCACCCCAAGAATAAACGTTTCCATCCGATCCGAGAGCCAATGAATGATCATCGCCGGCGCTGACCTGACTGAACCTAATGCCTCGCGCTGCAGGTGGAACCAGGGTCACCTTGGTCTGACCGCTGTCGGGACCCTGGTTGGGGGATATGGTCCATTGCCCGGCGCCGGCCGTCCAGTGGGCTGTCAGTTTCGTGGGACCCTTGACGGGGGAAGAAAAGTCGTAGGCTACATCGCCGTTGAACCAGCCGTCGAATAAAAAGCCCGGTCGGGTCGGGTCTTGATCCGGTCTGGAAGCCGTCTGGTCCTCGATGACTGACTGACTGGTGGGCTGGCTGCCGTCGGCCTTGTCGAAAGTGACGACATAAATGGGCGGGTCATAGGTGTAATCCAGGATCTCATCGGGTTGCGGACCATAGAGATTCCAGGTAATGGCCGCTTTTATTTGACCTTTCCTATGAGCTGGCGTCGCTACCTGCCAGTTTGTACCTGCTCTTTTGAGATCGCGGCCCAGTGTTCGGTCGAATTTGACCGCAGTAACATCTGGCGAAAGCGGGAAAGCAGCCAAGCTTGGTGTCAGCCTCATTGCCTGGCTATTATCCGTGCCTATAGGAACGTTTGGATCGCCTAGCTGTCCGCCGTTGTTCCATCCCCAGGTGTACAGGTTTCCATCTGATCCTAATGCAGATGATTCTCTCCATCCTGCATTGATCTGAGTCCAAGTGAATTTTTGGGCAGTTGAGGTAGTTGATTGATCGACAATGTGCGGTCTATTGATGTACGAACCATCGGTGTTTATATCTTGGATCCCTAGTTGGCCGTATTCGTTAAGTCCCCAGGAATAGAGATTGCCGTCCGAGCCAATGGCCAGGACGTGATCGTCTCTTACCATGACTCGCGCCCAGGTAAACCCTGACGATGCCCCGTCGGGCGGAGATATGAGAGTGGGTGTCTTTCTGTCTTCTGCATTGCTGCCATCTCCTAGCCGTCCGTACCCGTTCCATCCCCAAGCGTAAAGATCCCCATTCGTGCTGATTGCGAAACAAGATGTATCTCCTGCGCTGAACTGGGAAAAGGTAACGCCGGCGGGTTGGTGGACCGGAACAGGAGTAAATCGCTGAATCTCGGTTCCGTCACCCAAGCGGCCGCTGGTGTTTAAACCCCAGGCGTACAATTGCTTATCTGAGCCTAGGGCCAGAGAATGATACCGTCCAGCACTTAACTGGGTAAAATGACTCCGGCTGGCGTGCTGACAAGTACAGGCTTGCTACTGTACGCAGCTAGATTATCGCTGCCTGTAGGGATGCTGGTGTTGCCGAGCTGGCCGTACCCGTTCCAGCCCCAGGCGTACAGGTTGTGATCTGAGCCTAATGCCAGGGTGTGATCCCATCGGGTGCTTACTTGTGTCCAGGTGAATCCATTTGAAACACCTGCAGGCTTCGGAACCTTGACAGGAGTCAACTTGTTTTCGGTAGTTCCGTCACCAAGTTGTCCGCGGGTATTGTTTCCCCAAGCGTAGAGATTTCCGTCAGAACCGATAGCAAGAGAGGAATGGTCGCCAGCGGCAATGGTAGTGAATGTGAATTGGTCCGATGTATTGGCCGGCTTGTTTATTTTCACTGGAGTTTGTCGCAAAGTGGTGCTGTTATCGCCCACTTGCCCTGAACTATTATCACCCCAGGCATAAAGACTTCCATCCGACCCAAGAGCCAAGGAATGGGTTGCTCCTGAAGTAATTTGAGAGAATTTGATGTTACGGGTCGCTGGGGGAGTCAGCGTCACTGTGGTGCCTCCCAATGCAGTTCCGTGTGCAGGCGCCAAGGACCAATGGCCGTCGCCAGCTGTCCATTTTGCGGTCAGCTTCAAGTTGCTGGTGACGGGCTGGTTGAAGTCGTAGGCTACTTGACCGATGAACCAGCCATCGAAGAAGTATCCGTGCCTGGTTGGATCGGTCGGGCGTTTTGCCAGACCTCCCGAAGGCATAGTCTGAGTGGCAGGGGTCGCTGTGTTAGCCTGAGTCGTGTCAAAGGTGACTGAACATTGATTATTGGCGCAGGGGCTTGCCGACCGGGTGGAAGTGGCAGAGCTTGCTGAGGTTAGTGCAGTGGGGGATGGAAAAGTAGGGGAGGGTGTTGTTTGGATACGGAAATCTGACGTTTGGGCCACTGTTGGCGTGGGAGTATTAGAGGGAGTTTGAGTTGAACCAGGTATGCCTGGGATCAGCCCCCCCCCCCCCATGATTTTCTTTGCTTTGCGATGCTGTTGGGGATGCGGTAGCATCCGCTTGTGCCAGGTCGATTCCCGAGAGATTTGCCAATACGAGCCCTGAGGCGATAATAGCTGCAAGAGAAGCTATGCAGCACGCACGACTCCTAGATGAGGATTGCATACAGTCTCCTTCGAAAGCAACAGTGCATGCAACGTGGCACCTGCATCCCCGACTCAATCCCCAAGACCAGCTTGCATGACGTTCAATAGAAATTAGTCTATCACTGCCTTGGAATATAGGGGTTTCATCCGGGCTTTGCTCTTGCCTTTACGATCGAATTGTAGGCAGGTAATTAACTGATTGCTTCTTAGGCAAAAAAAGAACTTCCGGCAAACCGAAGAAGCCTGCCGGAAGTTCCTGATTGAGTTTTATGAAAAGGGATCAGTACCAGTTGGATGACTGGGAATGAGACCATGCACCACAGGGAGTCCCATAGCGGCCCTGGATGTAGCCCAGTCCCCAGACGATCTGGGTGTGGGCGTCAGTCTGCCAGTTGGGGCCGGCCGAGGCCATCTTGCTGCCGGGCAATGCCTGGGGAATGCCATAGGCACCTGAGGGGTTTGCAGCATTGGTCCGCCAACCGGACTCCTTGTTCCACAGCTGTACCAAGCAGGTGAACTGGTCTTCGCCCCAGCCGCGGGAGGTGACCAGATCATGCGCGATGCTCTGGGCTTCGCCCACAGGGGTCGTGGTGGTAGTCGAACCGGACTGCGCAGGGGCGCCACCGCCAGTGCCCACCAGGATCACCTTATCGACGGGAACGGTCTTGACAAAGGAAGCGAAGATATTGCTGGTTAGGTGCTTGCTGCCGGCTGCGGTGACCAGGCTGGTGGTTTCCATGACGCCGTTCTGTCCCTCGGTCTTGACCTTGGTGGTGCCTGCAGGCAGGGAGTCGGTCTTCTCCTCGATGGTGTTGAAGGGGATGGGCGATTCGTCCGTCTTGACCTGGGCGTTGGCCCGGTCGATGCGGATGACGGTCTTCTCGCTGACCCGGCTGGTCAGTGAGGGGGTAATTTGGTCGCCCGGCTGCAAGGTGATGTCTCCGGCCTCCAAGACCGATTTGACATTGGTGAAGCCGTTGCCCAGCACCACCTTGTTCTTCCCGTTGATCTGCACATTCACATATGAGGTATCGGAGTTGGCGCCGCCCGCACCATTGCGGATGGCCTGCCTGGTGCTCCCACGGGATACCGTACCAAGGCCCTGGGTGGCTGAATACGATGCCACCCCTGCCTTGGCGGAACTCTCGTTGGATGTGTAAAAGTCGCGCGAGACGAAGCCCGCGCCAATAACCATGCCGAGAACGGTGACGCCGGCGGCTAGCCGCAGCCACTGACGCTTGGTCAGAGCCTTGACCGCACTCATCCGTCCTCTACGGTGGTTCGCCATTACTCTCCTCTGTTGGACCGACAGATCCTCAGTGATCAGTCGACTGGTCGGTTCCTATCGACCGCACGCTTCCGGCAGTGCCGAAAGGGTCACTGGACAAACACAGCTCTACTTTAGTGCAAACCTGCCTTGGAACCAACTCGACCGGCTCAGACCTGTGCCGGGGTTGACAAATCGGCCTTGCGTGCCTGGTCGATCAGGTCGTCCAGGTCAGAAGACCTGAGCGCGCCGGCCTGCTTGAAGATGATCTGCCCCTGCTTGGTGATCATCAGCGTGGGCACCGCCTGGATGTCGGCGGCCGCGGCCAGATCCTGGTTCTGGTCGATGTCCACCTTGCCGAAGACGATGTCGGTGTTGGCCTGCGAAGCCTTCTCGAAGATGGGGCCAAAGGCCTTGCAGGGTCCGCACCAGGTGGCCCAGAAGTCAATCAGCACCAGATCGTTGTCCTTGATGGTCTGCTCGAAGTTGTCCGAGGTAATAGTCGTGGTGGCCATAATAACGCTCCTTGAAGTAGTTTGACTGTCGCGCGGGAAGCTCCCGTGCTTAGCAACCGCTTTCAATCATCAGCATTCCATCACGGCTGGAGAAAGCGCCCGAATATGCTCTGGGTGGAGATGTCCGACGGGGTCCTGCGGGCGGTCAAGCCTGGTACGGATAATGGAACCATGCCAGTGCTGAACGACGAGATTCCCGATGATGACGACTTCGATGCCGATCGCGACCGTGGCGCCTTCTCCCACATCACCCCAGAGGACTTCAACCGAGGCTTTTCGGGTTCGAATCCCCCCGGATGGCTGGACCGTGACGCCATCGACCGTGCCCGGCGTTGCCTGCCCATGCCCTATGTAGAGGTAGTGCCGGTTCGCGTGGATGAGATGAGCGCCGTCACCCAGGTGGGCACCCTTCTGCGCGTGGATGATCAGGGCAACATCGAGCGCACCCTGATCACCGGGCGGATCCTCTACCATGAGACCATCAGGGAGGCTCTGGCCAGAAACATCGCCAAGGATCTGGGCCAGCTGGCCCTGCCTGTACTGCCTGCCAGCCCCCAGCCCTTCACCGTGGCTGAGTTCTTCCCCACGCCAGGGGTCTCGGAGTATTACGATCCGCGCCAGCATGCCATCGCTCTGTGCTATCTGGTGCCGGTGGCCGGGGACTGCAAGCCCCAGGATGAGACCTTGGATGTGGAGTGGATCGATCCCAAGGGCGACATGCTGGAGTCCTTCATAAGCCAGATGCCCGGCGGGCACGGCAAGGTGCTGATGAGCGCCCTGACCTGGGCCGGTGCGCTGTGAACAGTGAATCCTTGGAGGCGGGCATGACCATTGCCAATACCGTATATCGACAGGGGGAGGGGCTGCCCTTGGTGCTGGTCCATGCCTTCCCTGTGGACCATCGCATGTGGGATCGGTGTGCGGCCTCGCTGATCGCCCAAGCGGATCGTGCGGGTATGGCCCCCTTCCCCGTCTATGCTCCGGATATGCCCGGGGCAGGCGATTGCCCCCTGCCTGGGCCAGCGTCCTGTGGTCCGGCAGACTCTGATGGCGCCCTGCCTGGCGCCCTGGATGCCATGGCTCAAGCCTTTGTGGACATGATCGCCGCCACGGGGGCGCAGAAGGCCATCTGGGTCGGGCTTTCCATGGGCGGCTACCTGGTAGAGGCCGTGGCCAGGCTTTATCCGCAGACGGTGGCCGGGCTGGCCCTGTGCGACACCACCATGATGGCTGACCGTCCGGCCTCCAGGGCCAACCGCCTGCAGATCGCCAGAACCTGCGAGGTGGAGGGGACGCTGGATCCGGTCATGCACTTCGCCAGGCCCCAGGAGGGCGATTCCACGGTCAAGCGCTCGCCCGCCTTCGTGCAGACCATGACCGAATGGATACAGTCCCAGGACCCCCAGGGCATCGCCTGGCGTGAACGGATGGCCGCAGGCCGCCCGGATCAGAGCGGCCTGGCCGGCAGCATCAGAGTGCCTGCGGCCCTGGTCAGCGGCCGCTGCGATCCCTCCAGCCCTCCACGCACCATGGAGCCTCTGGCTCAGGCCATGCGCCAGGCCGGAACCGATGTCGCTTTTACCGCCATCGACGACTGTGGCCACTTCAGCGCCGTCGAGCATCCCGATCAGGTGGCCGCTGCCCTGCTGGACCTGGTTCAACGCGTAGGGAGGCAAGCATGAGCGATCCTGAAACGGTCTTTTCCCCGCTGGCCCTTACCGGGCCTCTGCCCTTTTTGCCTTTGGCCCAGGGGGACGTGGACTATGACACGGCATCGCGGCAACAGCCCGGGTTGCTTGACCATCTGCTGGAACAGGAAGGCACTGGGGTCATCCTGGTGCGGGGCGAGAAGGTGGCCGTGCCCAGGGGCAAGGGGGCCTTGGCCTCTCGCACCGGGGCCAGCATCCGTCTGGCTACCCTGCCTGCCGCATACTTGCGGGGTCCTCTGGCAGGCTCGACGGGCCAGTCTGAGCCTCCCTGCTACTACCTGGGGGCGGCCGACAATCAGTCCTGGCTGGCCCTGGATCTGAATCTTGCCTGCGCTGGTCGGGCTGTCCAGGACCCTCTTCGTGACCTGGCTCAGGCCGCGGACCAGCGCTTCGACTGGCTCGCCCTGCGCGAGTACGCTCCTCATGGCCGTCCGCGGCAGGTGGGCCTGGCAACCTGCGCGGTCGCCCTGTCCGTGTGGCATGGACGCCAGGCCTTCTGCCCCCGCTGCGGCGCTCCGGTCCATCCTTGCCAGGCCGGATGGGCTCAGATCTGCCAAGGGAGTGCATCAGGAGACAGGCACACGCTCTTTCCCCGCATCGAGCCCGCAGTGATCATGGCCGTGGTGGACAGCCGCGATCGGCTTCTGCTCCAGCACAATCGGCAGTGGGCTCCCGATTTTCGTTCAGTCACTGCTGGATTCGTCGAGGCTGGGGAGAATCTGGAGCATGCAGTCCGGCGGGAGACCCTGGAGGAGGTGGGCCTGAACCTGGGGGAGGTGCGGTACCTGGGCTCCCAGCCCTGGCCCTTCCCATCCTCCCTGATGGTGGCCTTCAGAGCCAGATCCCTGAATACGGACATCCGGGTGGATGGTCAGGAGACCGATGACGCCAACTGGTTCACGCGGGAGGAACTCGGCGCTGCCTTGGCCTCGGGCCGGTTGCGCATACCCCAGACGGCCAGCGTGGCCAGGCACATGATTGAGCAGTGGTATGGCAGCGAGCTCTGACCCATTTGGGAAGTCCCGTGCTTTCGGACCTGGTCCTGTCGTAAGATATTACAGGGAACTGTAAGCAGCGAAAGGTGTGCTATGGCCATGGAGGGGCAAGAAGAGCCTCGTATCTCGGACGTCGACCAGGCCGAAACTGTGACCATGCCGCCGACGGCCGGTGACGGGCCCGACCCTGTGGACCTGTCCGCTGATAAGCAGGCGAATCGGGCACTAGGCGCAGGTCCCGCCCACGAGGCCTCGTCGGGCCGTCATCGGGGGCGTACCATCCTGGCCCTGCTGCTTCTGGCTGTGCTGATTCTGGTAGGGTGCTGGTTCGGCGCCCGTGCCTTCTTCCGTGATCGGGTGGCACCCGGCGTCACCTTGGGCGGAAAGATGATGATGGGCCGGACCAGCGACCAGGTCCGTCAGATCGTCGATCAGCAGGTGCGTGACTCCCAGGTGGAGCTCAAAGGCGAAGGGGCCTCCGCGCGGGCCGGGCTAAAGGACTTGGGTGTGAGCGTGGATCAGGATGCCACGGTCACACGGGTCATGACTGCCAAGGGCTCTGCAGGCCTCTCCCGGCTCAACCCCTTCCATAGCGAAGCTGTACCCTTGGTGGCCGAGCGGGACCAACTGGCCATGAATAAGTATCTGACCGAGCACTTCATCGACCGCCAGGACCGTTCCGTCCCCTCTACCATCGTCTTTGATTCCGGCGCCCACGCTTTCAGGGCCCAGGAGGGGCGTGGCGGCAAGGGGCCCGAGCTGGGCCGTGTGCAAAGTGCTGTCTCCTCCCTGATAGACAAGCCTGGCAGGCGGCTGGCCGTAGGGTTGGTCTACAAGGACGTGGGCATGCCCATCAGCCTGGATACGGCCAATCAGGTGGCTTCTCAAGCCAATCAACGGCTGGCCAAGGACCTGGTCATCAAGGGGACCGATGACGATGTCATGACTGTTCCGGCCGCCACCGTGGCCACCTGGGTCAAGCCGGTGACAGACCTCGGCAAGGGGACCATGGAGCTGGGCTTCGATCGGCAGGCCATCCAGCAGTATCTGGACCAGGAGCTGGCCAGGCATCTGGATCGGGATATGGTCACCGCCGTCAACGTCAAGAACACCAAGGGTGAAGTGGTAGCCGAGACCACCAAGGGTGTGGACGGGGTCCGGGTTTCGGATGTACCCGCCACAGCTGATCTGGTCGTCAAAGCCCTGGTCCAGGGTGACGCGAACCCGGTTCAGGCGCGTGCCGAGGTCACCCCGCATAAGGAGCAGACACGTGTGGCCCGCTACGATGTGCCTGACGGCGACACCTGGATCCGGGTCAACCTGAGCGATCAGACCGCCACCGCCTACCATGGCACCACCGAGGTCAAGACCTTCCCCATCTGCTCGGGCAGGCCCTACGACGGGGACTGGTCAGATACCGGCACCTTCTTCATCAACGTGCGCTACACAGTCCAGACCATGCGCGGCCCCGGCTACGTCTCGCCCAATGTCAGATGGGTCTCCTACTACAACGGCAGCGAGGGCTTCCACACGGCCGACTGGAACTACGGGGGCATCGCCAAGGGCGACCCCACCCACTACGGATCCCACGGCTGCATCAATATGTACGAGCAGGATGCCAAATGGATCTACGACAACGCCCCGGCCGGGACCATGGTCAAGGTGGAGGGGCAGGTTCCGCCAGGTCCGGCCCGGTAGATGCACCTGTCGCGGCAGACGGTCGAGTAGGCTGGAACCATGAGCGATGAACACAGTGATGGAACCTCCCGTTTGGACGTGCCCGACCACCTGCGGTATTCCCAGGATCACGTCTGGATCGACCCCAGTCAGTCTCCTGCGCCTATGGGCGTGACCGAATATGCGGCGGACCAGTTGGGAGACCTGGTATTTTTGGATCTGCCCGAGACCGGCACCCACGTCGATGCTGGCGACGAGGTCATCGAGCTTGAGTCCTCCAAGGCGGTGGAGCCGGTGGTTTGCCCAGTGGCGGGCACCATCGCCTACGTCAACAGGGCGGCCTCGGACGATCCTGAGGTCATCAATTCAGACCCTTATGGGGAGGGCTGGATAGCCAAGATCGACCTGGAGGATGACGAGCCCGATCTGATGAGCGCCGAGGAGTACGGTCAGCTGCTGAAGAGCCTGAACTGACGGTTCGGATATGACCAGGCGATCCGGCCGTGACGGAGGGCCCCTGCGGGTCCGATCGGTCAGCACCACCTTCGATTCAGCTACGCCCGGGGAGGACATCCAGAGCAGACCTGCTCCGGTGCGTCTGCTGAGGCATCTGATAACGGGCGCCTTCGACCTCTGGGTGGGCCTGTCCATCAATATGACAGGCCGCATGGGCTGGTCGGCCGACGTCCAACCTTATGTGGGTTATGGCACTGAGTCATACTCCCGGCTGATCTGTCGCACTATTCTGACCGACGGCCGCAGACGCGAGGATCCGGCCATCCGAGGCATTCGCGGTCTGCTGACCGTACCCGCGCCCCGGACCAGGGTCAGGCTGGCCATCGACAGCACCGCCATCGGGAGGGTGCAGGTGGGCGATTCCTCGGTCTACGATGCCGTCGACCCCAGCCGCAGCCTGAGCGCGGATGCGGTCTTCTCTGACCGATCGGGCTACCTTGATCTGGTGGCCGAGCATCGGCTGACCGCAGGCGTGCACCGGGTCTCCTACCAGGTGCGGGGCCGCAGGCCTGTCGACGCGCCGCTGTACATCGTGCCCGGCCAAACGCCGGTCGGCGTCATATCCGACGTGGACGACACCATCATGATCAGCCAGGTGCCCAATCATTGGAAGGCTGCTTGGAACCTGCTTCTGTCAAATCCGCACCGCAGGTCTTCGGTGCCGGGCATGGCCGTGCTCTACAACCGTATCCGCGACCTGGACCCCCGGATGCCCTTTTTCTACCTGTCGGCCTCGCCCTGGAATGTGGAGGGGTCCATACGCGGCTTCATCCGCGACCACGGCTTTCCGGCCGGCCCCCTGCTGCTGCGGGATCTGGATCCCAGGCCCAAGACCTTCGTGCCCTCCATCGTGCAGCACAAGATGGAGTTCATCCACCAGCTCATGGCTGACTTCCCCAAGATGCGCTTCGTGCTCATGGGCGATGACGGGCAGAGCGACCCCGCCACCTTCGCCCAGGTGGTGCGCCAGTATCCGGACCGGGTCCTGGCCATCGGCATCCGCCAGCTGAGCCCCCAGGAGACCGGGTTGGGATCCTTGTTCAAGCGCACTGCCACCCAGCCGATGCCGGTGACGCAGGTGCCGGTCTTCTACGGGACCACGGGCGCCAACCTGATGCGAACCCTGCTGCCCTATCTGCGTCGTCGCGCCAGAATATAATCGCCCCATGAGTTTTTCGGCCGTCAATCCCGCGCCTCCTCATGCACAACGCCGTCCCGCTGATCGGTGCTTCCATGGGGATCACTTCGAAGATCCCTATGAGTGGATGCGCAACCGGGAGGATCCTGCCACCCAGGCCTATGTGCGCGACCAGAACAGCTACTGCCAGGAACGGCTGGCTGGCCAGAAGGGCCTGCGGGCTACCTTGCTCAAGGAGTTCACCGACCGGGTGCAGCAGACCGACATGTCGGTGCCAACCCGGATGCACGGCTACTGGTACTTCTCACGGACGCTCAAGGGCCAGGAGTACGGGGTGCAGTGCCGTCTGCCTGTGCGCGGCCAGAATGACTGGGATCCTCCGACAGTTCAGGCTTCATCGGCGCCCGGGTCCATGCCGGGCGAGGAGGTCATCTTCGACGCCAACGCCGAGGCGGAGGGCTACGACTTTTTCTCCCTGGGCTGCCTGGATCTGAGCGCCGACGGTCGATGGATGCTCTACGGGCTGGACACCAGGGGCAACGAACGCTACGACCTGCGCATCCGGGATCTTTCCCAAGGCCGAGACCTGCCTGATCGGATCGACCAGGTCTCCTCCGGGGCAGTGCTGACCCCCGACGGCCGATGGGTCTTCTACACTGGCCTGGACAAGGCCTGGCGTCCGGACACGGTCTGGCGGCATAAGGTGGGCACTGCGGCCGACCAGGATGTCCTGGTCTACCAGGAGGGCGACGAGCGTTTCTGGGTGGGGCTGGGCCTCAGCTACGACGAATCCGCCATGCTGATTGCCACCGGGTCCAAGACCACCAGCGAGGTGCTCATGCTGGACCTGAAGGATCCGCAGGGCGAGTTTGTGCCCTTGATCCCCCGCAAGGAGGGGGTCGAGTACGACATCAGCCTGGCCAGATTCGAAGATGCCGGTCCGGCAGGGGAGGACCTGCCGGTGGCTGTGGTCTACCACAATGTAAACAACCCCAACTTCGAGGTGGATCTGATCGATCTGCGCAGCCACCGTCCGCCGTTTCGCCTGGGAGAAGGGGTGCGGCTGGCCCAGGGCAGCCCCTATGGCTGCGAGCGCTCCGGAGGCCTGGCCTCCCTGCCGCCCGAAAAGCCCTTCCATGACCCGGGCAATCCCGCCATTCTTCAAGGCGCTCGCGGGCTGGGAATCGAGGGGCTGGGCATCCACCGCGGCTTTGTGGTTCTGACCTACCGGGCCGACAGCCTGCCTCATATGGCTGTCATCGCCAAGGATCAGGCACTTGAAGATCTGCGGGCTGGTCGGCCCTGGCGCTTCCATGAGGTCCTGCCCGGCCAGGCCAGGGACGGCATTGACCGTCTCTACAGCATCGGCCCCACGGACAATCCCTCCTACCAGGCCCCCGGGCTGCGCTACATCCGGGGCAGCTATGGGACCCCGGCCGAGCTGCGCGAGCTGGACCCGGTCCGGGGCGTGGACCGATTGCTCAAGCGGGCCCGGGTGCTGGGCGACTTCCGGCCCGAGCGCTACGCCGAGCGTCGGGTTCTGGTACGTGTCAGGGATGGGGCTTTGGTGCCGGTGTCTCTGGTCTGGCGTCGGGGCATGCATCCGGAGCTGGATGCCTGCGGGAGGACCGGGCCCGACGATACGGTCATCCAGGCTCCCGGAAACCCTGAACGCCGCCCTTGGCCGGACCGTGATCCGGGCTGGTCTGCACCCATGTTCATCACCGGGTATGGAGCCTACGAGATCAGCCAGGATCCGGGCTTCTCCACCGGTAGGCTCAGCCTGCTGGACCGAGGCGTGCTCTACGCTGTTCCCCATGTGCGCGGCGGCGGGGAGATGGGCCGCGCCTGGTACGAGCAGGGCCGCCGGCTGCACAAGGTCAACACCTTCCTGGACTTCATCGACGTGACTGCCGCCCTGCAGGCCCAGGGTTGGGCGGATCCACGTCATACGGTGGCCAACGGCGGGTCGGCCGGCGGGCTGTTGATGGGGGCCGTGGCCAACATGGCCCCTCAGCTCTATGCCGGCATCGAGGCGGATGTGCCCTTCGTGGATGCGCTGACCAGCATCCTGGACCCGGACCTGCCGCTGACCGTGACCGAATGGGACGAGTGGGGAGACCCCCTGCACGATCAGCAGGTCTACCGGTATATGCGCTCCTACTCGCCCTACGAGAACGTGCCTGACGCTGATAGCAGGCGCCGGCTCTTCGGCAGCGACCACTTCCCTGCCATCCTGGTGACCACATCCATGAACGACACCCGGGTGCTCTACGTGGAGCCGCTCAAGTGGGTGGCCAGGCTGCAGGAGCCGCAGGTGGGGGCCGATGCGCTGATCAGGATCGAGGTCCAGGCAGGCCACGGAGGCATCAGCGGACGTTACCGGCAGTGGGAGGAGCTGGCCTTCGAGAACGCCTGGTGTCTGTCCATCATGGTCCCTCAAAGCTGCTGAACCTGGCCTGTCCGGGATTCGGTCGGGGTCGGGAAAGGGCCCTGGCAGGCTCGTTATGCTCGGGGTATGACAAATAGCAAGCAGAAAACATATCACATTGCGGTCATTGCCGGTGACGGCATCGGCAAGGAGATCGTTCCCCAGGCTCAGGCTGTGCTGGAGAAGGTGACCCGGGGCAAGGCTGATATCCGCTATGAGGACTTCGATCTGGGCGCTGAGCGCTACCTGCGTGATGGAGCCGTTCTGCCCGACGAGGATCTGGACCGGCTCAAGCAGCAGGATGCCATCCTCCTAGGGGCCATCGGCGACCCCCGGATCAAGGCCGGCATTCTGGAGCGGGGACTGCTGCTCAAAATGCGTTTCGAGCTGGACCAGTATGTCAACCTTCGTCCATCCAAGCTCTACAAGGGCGTGGTGTCGCCCCTGGCCAATCCGGGTGACATCGACTTCGTGGTCGTGCGGGAGGGCACCGAGGGGCTTTATGCCGGGGCTGGCGGCTCCATTCGCCGTGGCACCCCCCAGGAGGTGGCCACCGAGGTCTCCATCAACACGGCCTACGGGGCGGAACGGGTCATCCGCTACGCCTTCCAGCTGGCCATGAAGCGTCGCCGTCGCTTGACCTTGGTCCATAAGAAGAACGTGCTGACCAACGCGGGAGACATGTGGCAGCGGCTGGTCGACCAGGTGGGCCAGGAGTATCCCGATGTGGAGCGCGAGTACCTGCACATCGACGCCTCCACCATATTCCTGGTGACCGAGCCCAGCCGCTTCGACGTGATCGTGACCGACAACCTCTTCGGCGACATCCTCACGGACGAAGCGGGGGCTGTGGTGGGAGGCGTGGGCTACTCGGCCTCCGGCTGCATCAACGCCTCGGGCACCTACCCATCCATGTTCGAGCCCATCCACGGGTCCGCCCCCGACATCGCCGGCAAGGGGATCGCCAACCCCACGGCGGCCATCCTCTCGGCCGGGATGCTCCTGGATCATCTGGGCTTCGAGGATGAGGCGGCCAGCATCGAACGGGCCGTGGAGGACGACATCGAACGCTCCGGCTCCACCCAGCGGAGCACGGAGCAGATCGGCAGAGATATCCTAAGCCGTCTGTAATCGGGCCGGATGGCGGCTAGACTGGAGGGCATGACTATGGATGATGCCCCCCAGCCGGACGACCGGCAGTCCAGCGATATGCCGACAGGGAATCCCGGCTTCGGTCCCTCCCCGTTCCCGCAGGTTCCGCCCGAGCATCAGGAACCTGCCGGGGGAGACACCGATGCCAGAGCAGCCCAGACGGGCCAGTCAGGTCCAGATGCAGTTGACGGGCAGCAGCAGGCTTCGGGCTATCCAGCTGGCCCTGATTTTGGCGCGGGGAATCAGAATCCGTATCAGACCGGTCAGTATTCCTCCGGCCAGTATCCCACGAGTCAGTATCCCCATGGTGGGTATCCGACAGGTCAGAGGGGCAATGCCGGATACCCGTTTGCCCCTCAGGAGGGCGAACAATATCCTGGGGCGTATCAGGCAGGGCCCTATCGGCCCGGTCAGTATCCGACGGCCGGGTATCCAGCCGGTCAGCAGTATCCGACCGGTCAGCAGTATCCTGCTGGGCAGTATTCCGGTGGCCAGTATCCTGGGGGCCAGAATCCTCCAAGTCCCTATCAACCGGGACCGGGCTATCCCGGTCAGTACCCGTCTGGCCAGTACCCACCGAGCGGGTACCCGGGCAATCGATACCCAACAGGACAGTATCCAGGCAATCAGTATCCTGGCGGGCAGTATCCGCCGCAGGCTCCTATGCCTTGGCCCTACCCGGGCATGCCCCAGGGCGGGTATCCCGGAGCTATGCCCAGCGGCAGGAGTCCCTATCCAATATCACCCACTCCGCACAGCAAGCTGGCTGCCGGACTGCTCAGCATCTTTCTGGGCTGCTTCGGCGTGGGCAACTTCTACCTGGGCAGAACCGGCCGGGGTGTGGCTCAGCTCATGCTCACCCTGATCGGCTTCCTCTTCTTCTTCATCGGGCCGACCATCGCCATGATTTGGGGGCTGATCGAAGGCATCCTGATTCTGACGTCCTCATCCGGCTCCTTCTGGCATCGTGACGCTCGCGGGTGGGAGTTGACGGATTGAATCCGGCCCTTCTGCGCGGCGTCGGCAAGCAGATGGGCGGTAAGCTTGCGGCCGTAACCCTGACCTTGGGCCAGGGGCCAGACTCCCGTCCAGTCATTGCTTCCTGCAGGATTGACGGCGACTTCTTTACGGAGCCGGCCCCGGCAGCCTCCCGTGAATACGAGGAGGATCGCAGTCCGGTATCCCGGCTGGAATCCGCAATTTGCGGCATCCCGCTGCCCTTGGATCCTGGTCTGGCTCTGAAGAGGCTGGACAAGGTCATGGCAGAGGGGGATGGTCAACGGGTAGTCGGCGTGTCCCCATGGACCCTGGTGACCGCACTGGAGCGCGCCCTGCCGGCTGGGCTGGTCATCCACAGGCATGAAGAGCACGACCAGGCGTTTTTTCAACAGCCGCAGCCGGACGAGGTCGAATGCCGCCGCCGTTGGTCTGGCCTGAAGCTGAATCTGATCAGGGACCGCCCACGGGAGCCGGTCATGCAGATGGCCATGGATCAGGCTCTCAATGATGCCGTAGCCCAGGGCCAGCTGCTGCCCACCCTGCGCATTTGGGATTGGTCGGCGCCGGCGGTGATCCTTGGGCGCTTCCAGTCCCTGAGCCAGGAGGTCCACGCGGAGCGGGCGCGCAGTCTGGGCTTCACCTTGGTTCGCCGATGCACCGGCGGTGGCACCATGGTCATTCAGCCCGACCGGGCCATCACCTATTCGCTCTATCTGCCCCTGGACTTCGTCAAGGGGACCGATCTGATCGACTCCTACCGGATCTGCGACTACTGGCTGGTTCGCGGTCTGCGCATGCAGGGGATTCAGGCCGGATGGCAGGGCATGAATGACATCGCCTCCCCGCGGGGCAAGATGGGGGGCGCCGCCCAGCGCAGGCTGCCAGCAGGCTCCCGCGGACCGGGCGGACTGCTCCACCACACCACCCTTTCCTATTCAGTGGATGCCGATCTGATGGCCCAGGTGCTCAAGGTGGATCCGGCGAAATTCCACGACAAGGCCGTGACCTCGGTCAGAAGCCGGGTGGATCCCATCGACAGGCAGACCAGGCTGTCCCGCCGATCCCTGATCGATGCCCTTCTGGAAACCGTGCCCTCCCTGGTGTCGGATCTACGCATATCGAGTCCTGCGCCCGAGGTCGAGCAACGGGCCCGCACTCTGGCCCAGCAGCGCTACGGCCGTGGGGAGTGGACCGCCCAGATCGCCTGACCGGCAAGGGGGTTGATGTGTATGGGTATAATCGTGCTCAGTCGCGTCGAACCCGGCGTGAGGTCATCAACCATGCGTGAGTCGGTGCAGACCCGCCAGACATGGCGAAAAGGAGTGCAGAGTATGGCGGTTCACAAGCCCAACGAGATTCCCGATGACGGGAACGCCCTCAGGCAGACCGCCCTATTCAAACAGGTGCCCAGGCAGGACGCCGACCAGCTTTTGGACACCATGCACGAGTCCACTTATGCCAAGGGGTCCACGGTCTTCCGACAGGGGGACACCGACCACCGGATGTATCTGCTGGAGGAGGGCAGGGTCAAGCTGGTCCGCCAGTCGCCCGACCGCCGCATCCAGCTGCTCAGCATCCATGGGCGCGGGGAGATCCTGGGCGAGATTCCCGTCTTTGACCCCTCCGGCGGGCCGCGCACCGCCTCGGCTGTGGTCATGGTCAACAAGACCAAGGTGGCTGCCCTGGATCACGATGCCCTCTTCGATTGGCTCAACCAGCATCCCAAGGTGGCTGTGGACATGCTTCAGGTGCTGGCCCACCGCCTGCGGACCGACAACGAGCGCATCTCCGACCTGGTCTTCCTGGACGTGCCGGCCCGTCTGGCCAAGACCCTGCTGGATCTGGCCACACGCTTCGGCGAGCCCTTCGAGCAGGGGCTGATGGTCCCCTACGATCTGACCCAGGAGGAGCTGGCCCAGCTGGTCGGAGCCTCACGGGAGACCGTCAACAAGGCCCTGATGGACTTCTCCAACCGGGGATGGATCTCTCGCAAGGGCCGCACCATCATCATTTTCCAGCCCGGACCTTTGATTCGACGCTCACGCATGTGAACGCCGCTGCCAGGTAGAGCCAACGGCCTAGGATGGAGACCATGCCCGAACAAAAGAAATCCATGTCGGTCAGGCGCTTCTTCACGCTGCTGCTGGCTTACCTCATCTTCTGCGTCGCAGGTGGCGTGGTCGTCTCTGGTTTCCTGTTCCCCGCAGTCTTCGGCATCAACGCCGTCTCCAGGAATCTGATGCCCGCCCTGAAGACGGAGAACATCGACTTCAACGTCAACGATCTGCCCCAGCAGTCCCGCCTCTACGCCTCCGA
The DNA here is from genome assembly GCF_032193695.1 of Bifidobacterium sp. H6bp9. NCBI lineage: Bacteria > Bacillati > Actinomycetota > Actinomycetes > Bifidobacteriales > Bifidobacteriaceae > Bifidobacterium > Bifidobacterium sp. H6bp9. The sequence continues at coordinate 61,822 of NZ_JASTZY010000006.1, read as the reverse complement.
CGGGCATACCGTCATCGCCACCTTCTATGCGCAAAACCGGATCGTGGTGCCCATCAAGGACGTCTCCGACTACATGCAGAAGGCCGTGGTGGCCCGTGAGGATCGTCGTTTCTTCGAACATGCAGGCGTGGATACTCAGGGCGTGCTCAGGGCCTTCATCCAGACCTACATCAAGCAGGGCGACACCCAGGGCGGTTCCTCCCTGACTCAGCAGTACGTCAAGAACGTGCTCATGAACCAGGCCGAGGAAAACAACGACCCCATCGCCGAGTACCACGCCCAGGAGGAGACCATAGCCCGCAAGATGCGGGAGATGCTGATCGCGGTGCAGATGGAGAAGAAGTACTCCAAGGCCGAGATTCTTCAAGGGTACTTGAATATCGCCCAGTTCGGCACCAATGTCTACGGGGTTGAGTCGGCAGCCAGGCGCTACTTCAGCAAGTCGGCCAAGGATCTGGATCCGGGCGAGTCGGCCACCATCGCCGCCGTGACCAAGAATCCCGCACGCTTCGACCCCACCGTCAATATCAAGGCCGCTCAGGAGCAGCGGAACATCGTCCTGGATCTGATGAGGCAGGAGAACTACATCAGCCAGCGCCAGTATGAGGAGAACAAGGCCAAGCCGCTGGATCAGATGCTGCATGTGCAGTCTGCGGACGCCGGCTGCCAGGCGGCCGGGGACGCGGCCTTCTTCTGTGACTACGTGACCAAGCAGATCCTCAACTCCAAGGAGTTCGGCAAGAGCCAGGAGGATCGCAACAAACTCCTCAAGGAGGGCGGCCTGGACATCTACACCACCATGGACGTCAACGCCAACGCCGCAGCCATGAAGGCGGCCCGGGACACCATCCCCGTGGATGATCCGTCCGGCTTCGAAGTCACCATGGCGGCCATTCGCCCGGGCACCGGCGAGGTCTTGGGCTTCGGCATCAACCGCATTTACGACGCCACCCAGAACTCCGGCGGCGGCACCCGCACGGCCATCAACTATGCAGTGGACCAGCAGGACGGCGGCGGCTGGGGCTTCCCCGTGGGCTCCACCTGGAAACCCATCAATCTGGTGGCCTGGATGAAGGCCGGCAAGTCCATCAATCAGCCCCTGCGCACCTCCACCAGCTATCCGCAGGCCGCCTTCGCCTGCAAGACGGCTGACGGTACCCCCTATGGATTCGGCACTGGCAGCTGGCATGTTGAGAACTCGGGCGGCGGCACCACTTCGCCGGAGAGCCCCCTGCAGGGCCTGATCCGCTCGCACAACACCACCCAGGCCTCCATGGCCCAGCAGATTGGTCTGTGCAGCATAGCGGATACAGCCAAGGACATGGGCTACCACAATTCGCCCAAGGACCAGATGGACATCCACTCAGACAACAGCTTTCAGCCGCCTATGACCATCGGATCGGTCCAGGCCTCACCGCTGACCATGGCCAACGTCTACGCCACCATCGCCGCCAAGGGCGTGGCCTGCAGCCCTATTGCCATGACCAAGGTGATCGATAAGAACAAGCGTTCCATCAAGGTGCCCAAGGCCAACTGCCATCAGGCCATCGACCCGGGCATCGCCGAGACCACCGCCTATGCCCTCAACCAGGGCGTGGTCCAGCCCGGAGGCGAGGCGGCCGTGACCCAGCTGGACGGGGGTCGCAAGACCTTCGCCAAGACGGGTACCCATGAGGACAAGTACATGCTGACCGGCGGATTCGTGCCCCAGGTGGCCTCCTTCGTCACTGTGGGCAATGCCGAGGGCCAGGTCTCCTTCAACGGCAAGTCCATCAACGGACGGTCCATGGGCACTTGGTACGGCATGTACATCGCCACCCCGGCATGGAAGGAGTTCATGAACACCTACCTGGCCGCTGCTAACATTCAACCGGACAACTCCTACGGCAACCCCGATGCACGCTTCACTGGCGGGGTCCAGCCTCAGCCTCAGCAGCCGGCTCCGATGCAGCAGCGTCAGATGACCCGTGGCGTAGAAGCGCAGGAGCCGGAGATCGGGGAGTTGACCTCGGAAGAGGCTCAAACAGTGCCCGCGGCCGACTAGTACCTGGCTGGATGACTGCTTGTCGAATCCCGGCTGGGATCCGAGCGAGGCTGTGCTTACAATGGAGACCATCAGGGATTCGTAGACGGGCGGAACCACGAGGGGTACGGCCGTCCGCCGGGAGAGGCAGGAACAGATGGTCCAGGAATATTCAGAGCTGGATGACAAGGCCCCTCGGGCCGACGGCCGGGTTAACGAGGATCAGGCCATGCCGGGGCCGGTGAGCGGCTCTGGCAGGTTGGATGTGTCCAAACCGATCTGGTCCTTTGAGTCGGATGCCGCCGACGGCAAGAAGAAGACTGGCAAGGCTGCCAAGGGGATCAAATCTTCCAAAAAGGACAAGAAGGCCAAGAAGGCGAAAAGAGTCAACAAGGCCAGGAAACCAAAATCGGGAAGAAGACAGGAGAAGGCCCTGCCTGCGCTCTTCCAGCCCATGGAACTGCGCGACCAGCACATCCGCAATAGGATCTGGATGCCGCCCATGGACACTTATTCGTCCCTGCGGCATGACGGGGTTCCTACCAACTTCCACTATCAGCACTATGTGTCCAGGGCCCTGGGCGGCTTCGGAGTCGTCATCGGGGAGGCCACGGCCGTAAACCCCCAGGGGCGGATCTCTCCCTGCGACGTGGGGTTGTGGGATGACGAGCAGACCAGGGCCTGGCAGGGCATCGTCCGGGATGTCAAGGCCGCTGGAGCCGTCCCCATCGTCCAGCTCAACCATTCGGGGCGCAAGGGCTCCTCCGGGTGCTCCTCCATGGGCTATATCAACGCCACCGTGCCCGTGGCCGAAGGAGGCTGGCAACCCGTGGGCCCCAGCCCCATCGCCTTCGGGAGGATGGCGGTTCCGGTCCAGCTCTCACGGGCGCAGATAGCCTCCATTGTGGCTGACTTCCGTTCCGCTGCCGTGCGGGCCGTTCAAGCCGGCTTCCTGGGCGTGGAGCTGCATGCCGCCCACGGCTACCTGCTCTCCCAATTCCTGGATCCCCTGATCAACCGCCGCAGCGACGAGTACGGGGGTGACCTGTCCGGCAGAATGCGCCTGCTGATCCAGGTGACCGATGCCGTGCGCGAGGTCATTCCCTCGGGCATGCCCCTGCTGGTGCGCATGTCCGCCACCGACTGGGCCACTGGCGGTTGGGGTCTGGACGAGACCATCCGCACTGCCAAGGTGCTCAAGCTGCACGGGGTGGACCTGATTGACGTTTCCACCGGGGGGCTGGTGCCAGGCGTGAAGATCCCGGCCGCTCCCAACTACCAGGTGCCCTTCTCCTACCAGGTGCGCAGCCAGGTGCTGATTCCCACCACAGCGGTGGGGCTGATCACCAAGCCCAGGCAGGCTGACCGGATCGTACGCAAGGGTCTGGCCGATGCGGTCGAGATCGGTCGAGCCAGCCTGCGCGACCCCTACTGGCCGCTCAGGGCCGCCTACAAACTGGGGCTGTCCGCTCAGCAGGCCCCCTACCCTGAGCCTTACCGGCGCGGGGCCTACGGCATCGCACGCTGAGAGCGGCCATGGACGCTGTTCGTGGCGGAGCAGGGACCATTGTGGTCATGCCCACCTATCAGGAAGCCGACAATATCGGGGTGATCCTTCCGCAGCTCTTGGCCTGCTGTCCCGAGGTCGATGTCCTGGTCGTCGACGACAACTCGCCGGACGGCACCGGCGCCAAGGCCGAGGATATGGCCAAGCGCGACCCTCGCGTGCACGTCATCCATCGGCATGACCGCCGCGGGTTGGGCCCAGCCTACGTGCAGGGTTTTCGCTGGTCTTTGGGGCATGGCTATGACCTGATCTGCGAGATGGACATGGATGGCTCCCATCGGCCCCAGGATCTGGCCAGGATGCTGGCGGTGGCCCGAGACAAGGCGCATCCGGGTCTGGTCATCGGCTCGCGCCGGGTGCGCGGAGGCCGCACTCAACATTGGCCCTGGTATCGGGACCTGATCTCGCGTGTGGGATCCTGGTATGCCCGCACCGCCCTGGGATCCTCAGTGCGGGACATGACCGCCGGCCTGCGGGTCTATCGAGCGGACGTGTTGAGGCGGATCGACCTGCGAAGGGTCCGCTCCAGCGGCTACGTCTTTCAGGTGGATATGCTGCGCCGAGTCCAGGCCATGGGCCTGAGCGTCGTAGAAGTGCCTATTGTCTTCGTGGAGCGGGTCCGTGGCAGTTCGAAGATGGATGCCGGGATTGTTCTGGAGGCCATGGTCCAGGTGACCCTGTGGGGACTTGAACGGTTGACCCATAGAAACTGACATTGAATCACAATCGTGTTCGCTTTCTTAAGCGACCCTGCAGACCCTTGTTGGCGTCTTGAAGACAGAATGTGCCTTGGTTGACAGATTGCTGCAATAGCCGCGGCAGGCCTCTGGCATATGGGAGAATGGTCCAGGCATCGAAGAAATGTCGATTTTTCGCCCCCTGCTTTTGGACGGCGACCGCAGTCCAATGGCCGGCTTGCCAATTTGGGCGAATGTGTGCGATAATGTTCGAATGATATCGTCACAACGCCAACACCTGATATTGAACCGGTTGCGTACTCGTGGCGCAGTCCGTATCACCGCCCTCTCCAAGGAGCTGGGCGTCTCCGCCATGACCATCCGTCGGGACATTGCCGATCTTGCAGACAAGGGCCTGCTCAAGAGGGTCCACGGAGGGGCCGTCACCACCAGCTCGCTTCTGGCTGAGCCGCTATTCTCGGTCAAGTCGCAGATGGACATGGGCCTCAAGGACACCATCGCCCGTCATGCCATCGACTATGTCTCCCCGGGCGATGTCATCGCCATCGGCGGCGGGACCACGGCCTATGTCTTCGCCCAGCACCTCCTGGAGAGCCGTCAGTGCGCCGGCGTGACCCTGCTGACCAATTCCATCCCCGTGGCCGAACTGGTTCAGGCCATGGAGAGCAAGGATGTCGAGGTCATCGTCACCGGCGGCGTCATCACCCGGTCCAACTCCCTGGTAGGCCCCATCGCGGACAAGGTCATCGCCTCCCTGCGGGTCAACACGGTCTTTCTGGGGACTCACTCGGTTTCCATACCCCGCGGCTTCCTGATGCCCAACTCCCTGGAGGCGGCCACCGATATGGCGCTCATGGACATCGCCGACCGGACCATCATCCTGACCGATCACACCAAGTGGAGCTGCACCTCCCTGTCCCTGTTCGCCTCCTTCGACCAGGTGGACACCGTCATCACCGACGACCAGCTGGACCAGGAGTCGGCCGAGGCCACCCGCTCCCTGGTCAAACGGCTGGTGCTGGTGCCGGTCAACCCCGAGGAAGGCCAGGCTCAGGACGGAGCCTCCGACGGGTCTGGGGACCGGGTTCAATGAGCGGTAGGTCGCACAGGGGTGTGCGGGTTGCCATAGCTGGTTGCCATGGATTGTCAATCATCACGGACGATGAAGGAGCAGCATGAAGTCAGAGCAGTATGTCCCCCAACGGTATGTTCCCGGCGACTACGCCAGGGGGCATATCCGCATCACCCCCACCAGGCTGGCCGACGGGCGACGGTTCTTCTACCTGGACGACGATCCCGAGTACGTCTCCGGCCGCAGGACCAGGCGTCTGGACGATCCCCGTCCACTGACCGACCGGTTCGCCCCCCATCAGGATCAGGAGGGCAGGACGGTGCCCTTCCAGCCGCCGCAGATGCGCCGGGATCCTTTGACCGGAGACTGGATCCCCATGGCCACGGCCCGGATGAACCGGCCCATCACCGCCGGCCCACAGGCCACCGCCAAGGGCAACCCCCTGGCCGCCAGAAAGCCTGGAGACCCCTACCAGGATGGGGAGATCCCCGATGTGGACTACAACGTGGCGGTCTTCGAGAACCGTTTCCCCTCCATGATGCAGGTGCCCAGTACGCAGGCGGCCAGCCAGCCCTCCCTGGTGGACGGCAACCCCCTCTGGCCGGTGCGCGAGGCCAACGGGCGCTGCGAGGTGGTCTGCTTCGACCCTGACGAACATGCGCTCCCCGCCGATCTGCCGGTCTCCCGTCTGCGGACGGTGGTGGAGGCCTGGGCCTTTCGGACTGCTGAGATCTCGGCCATGGAGGGCATCGAACAGATCTTCCCCTTCGAGAACCACGGCCAGGAGATCGGCGTCTCCCTGGCCCACCCCCACGGACAGATCTACTGCTACCCCTTCATCGCCCCCCGGCTGGAGCAGGAGTTGAGGCAGTGCGCCGACTACCGGGAGCGCACCGGCGGCAACCTCCTGGCGGACATCCTCAAGGCCGAGCTGGACTCCGGCCGGCGGGTGGTCTTCCGCAACGCCACTTGGGTGGCCTATGTGCCCGCCGCCGCCCGCTGGCCCATGGAGGTCCACGTGGCACCCGTCCGCGACGGGATCCTGAGCCTGGACCAGCTCAACGACCAGGAGCGCTGGGACCTGGCCGTCATGTATTCGACACTGCTCAAGCGGGGCAATGCCTTCTTCGACAAGGGCGACGGCAAGGGGATGGATCTGCCCTACATCGCTGCCTGGCACCAGGCCCCGCTGCACGATCCGCGTCGGGAGGACTACAGACTCAACCTGCAGTTCTTCTCCTTCCGTCGGGCCGTGGACAAAATCAAGTATCTTGCCGGGTCCGAGTCAGGCATGGCTGCCTGGGTGTCGGACACCACCCCGGAGCGGATCGCCGACCGCTTCCGCCAATTGGGGCCCATGGACCTGGAGAATGGAGAGAATCAATGACGACGACAGTGGAATTCATGCAGGCCTGGACCCAGGGCGCCGACGGCCAAGGGGCCACCAGGGCCCGAGAGCTCTTTCACAAGGTCTATGGCGGGGATCCCCAGGGCGTCTGGAGCGCGCCTGGCCGGGTCAACCTGATTGGCGAGCACACGGATTACAACGCTGGACTCTGCCTGCCCATCGCCCTGCCTCACCGTACATATGTGGCCGCCAGCCCCAGGACGGACAGCCGGGTTCGCCTGGTCTCCACCATGGATCCTGAGCATCCGGTCCAGGCTGATCTGGATGGGCTTCAGGCTCGAGGGGTGAGCGGATGGGCGGCTTATCCGGTCGGCGTGGCCTGGGCCCTGCAGCGGGATGGCTTCACTCAGGTCCAAGGCTTCGACCTGGCGCTGGCCTCCTGTGTGCCCGTGGGGTCAGGGTTGAGCTCCTCGGCGGCCATGACCTGTGCCGTGGCACTGGCCCTGGATGACCTGTTCGATCTGGGACTGGGCGGCGACGAGGCTGGCCGGGTCAGGCTGGTCCAGGCTGCCATTGTGTCGGAGAACGATATGGCCGGAGCCTCCACCGGCGGCATGGATCAGAGCGCCTCCATGCGGTGTCGATCCGGTTGCGCCCTGCGGCTGGACTGCCGGCCAGAACTGGATGCCATGAGCAATGTGCGCCAGGTCCCCTTCGACCTGGAGGCTGCGGGGCTAGAGCTGCTGGTCGTCGACACCAGGGCCCAGCACCAGCTCAACGACGGCCAATACGATCAGCGACGGGCCACCTGTGAGCAGGCTGCGCATCTGCTGGGAGTGACCAACCTGCGCCAGGCGGCAGACCAGGTCAACGGCGCTGCTGATCCCCCATCCGCCCTGGCTGCCCTGCTGGAGCAGCTGCCCGATGAGACCATGCGTCGGCGGGTACGCCACGTGGTCAGCGAGATAGGACGGGTGGACCGCTTTATCGAGGCCTTCGGCAGGGGCGATTACGTCCTGGCCGGCCGCCTGTTCAACGCCTCCCATGACTCCCTGAGGGATGACTACGAGGTCACCTGCCCGGAGCTGGATGAGGCCGTTGACGCAGCACGCCAGGGCGGGGCCTATGGGGCCCGGATGACCGGCGGCGGGTTCGGGGGATCGATCATCGCTCTGGCTGACGCCGGCAAGGGCTCCGATCTTGCCCGCGACGTCGCCGAACGATTCGCCTCCAAGGGATTCAAGTCCCCCAGAGCCCTGATCGCCCTGCCCTCATCGGCGGCCGTGCGCGAAGCCTGAATCGGACTGCAGACCTTTGCGACCCCGCTTCTCCCGGCGCTCCTCTAAGCTGGGGGAGCGGGGTCCCGGTTTTCAGGGGTCCAGTCAAGGGCGAGGTGGATGAGGAGGACGGCCATGGACAAGGCGATCATCACAGTGGTGGGCAAGGATGCCATCGGCATCATCGGCAGGGTCTGCACAGACCTCTCCCAGCAGGGTATCAATGTGCTGGACATTTCGCAGACTATATTGGACGGCTTCTTCACCATGATGATGATCGTGGACTGCACCTCCTGCCGGGATGATTTCGACGCGCTCAGCCATCGGATGGAATCCTTGGGTGAGGACATCGGAGTCTCCATCCGCTGCCAGCGCGAGGAGATCTTCACCAGGATGCATCGGGTCTGAGGAGGCGGCCATGATCACACGCGACGAGGTCCTCGAGACCAACGACATGATCGACCGGGAGCGCCTGGACGTGCGCACCATCACCATGGGCATCAGCCTGCTGGACTGCGCCAGCCAGGATGTGGACATGCTCTGCCGGAACATTCATCGCCGGATCGTCTCCCTGGCAGGCGACCTGGTGTCCACAGGCGATGCCATCGCCCGTGAGTACGGCATTCCCATCGTCAACAAGCGCATCACCGTCACCCCCATCTCCCTAGTGGCCGCCGGAGCCTGCCACAGCGTGGAGGACTATGTGGCCGTGGCCAAGGCCCTGGACCGCTCGGCCCAGGAGGTCGGGGTCAACCTGATCGGCGGCTACTCGGCCCTGGTAGGCAAGGGCATGACCCCGGCCGAGCGGCTGCTGATCAAGTCCCTGCCCAGGGCGCTGAGCCAGACTGAACGCGTCTGCGCCAGCGTCAACGTGGGCTCCACCAGAACGGGCATCGATATGGATGCCGTCGCCCTCATGGGACGGGTCGTCAAGGCCACTGCTGAGAGCACCGCCGACTCGGACAGCTCTGGCTGCACCAAGCTGGTGGTCTTCTGCAATGCTCCGGACGACAACCCCTTCATGGCCGGTGGTTTCCATGGGGTCAGCCAGGGGTCGGCCGTCATCAACGTGGGGGTCTCCGGACCCGGCGTGGTCAAGACCGCCTTGGAATCGGCCAAGGGAGCGGACTTCGGGCAGCTGTGCGAGACCATCAAGCGGACGGCCTTCAAGATCACCCGGGTGGGTCAGCTGGTGGCCCAGGAGGCCAGCCGTCGCCTGGAGGTGCCCTTCGGCATCATCGACCTGTCCCTGGCGCCCACCCCGGCTGTCGGAGACTCAGTGGGGGAGGTCCTGCAGACCATGGGCCTGGAGCAGGTGGGCGCCCCCGGGACCACTGCGGCCCTGGCCATCCTCAACGATCAGGTCAAGAAGGGCGGCATCATGGCTTCCAGCTCGGTGGGCGGGCTGTCCGGGGCCTTCATCCCCGTGTCCGAGGACGCCGCCATGATCCAGGCTGCGCAAGAGGGGAGCCTGACCCTGGAGAAGCTTGAGGCCATGACCTGCGTCTGTTCGGTGGGGCTGGATATGATCCCCATCCCTGGGGACACTGCTGCCGAGTCCATCTCCGGTCTGATCGCCGACGAGGCGGCTATCGGCATGATCAATCAGAAGACCACTGCAGTCAGGGTCATTCCTGTCATCGGCAAGCAGGTGGGCGAGTGGGCCGAGTTCGGCGGGCTCATGGGCGGCGGGCCGGTCGTGCCCGTCAATACCCGTTCCTGCGCCGACTTCGTCAATCGGGGCGGACACATTCCGGCGCCCATTCACAGCTTCAAGAACTGAGTGCGCTCGCGGAGTTCAGCGGCCGCCTTGGAATCCCAGCTGCCGCCAGGCTTCGTAGATGGCGATGGAGGCGCAGTTGGTCAGGTTCAGGCTGCGCAGGCTGGGCCGCATGGGCAGCCTGACCTGCTCGGCTACATGAGGGCCGGCCATGATGTCCATGGGGTCGGGGATGTCGCCCGGTTCGGGGCCGAACAGGAGGATGTCGTCCGGCCGGTAGCTGACCTCGGTGTAGAGCTTGTCGGCGTGGGCGGTGAAAGCGATGATCCGGCTGTCGGGCATGGAGCGGACCAGGTCGTCGAAGTCCGGGTGCAGGACCACGTGGGCCATGTCATGGTAGTCCAGGCCGGCCCGGCGCAGCTTGGTGTCCTTGAGGTTGAAGCCCAAGGGCTCTATCAGATGCAGGATGGTCCCGGTCACGGCGCACAGGCGGATGGCCGAGCCGGTGTTGCCGGGGATCCGCGGCGAGTAGTAGCACAGGTGGGGCGTGGAGGTCTTCACCCGGCTGGCCTGATCGGCCTTCATCATGGCGTCCACTACCGATATGGGGTTGCCGTGGGCGTCGGTGACCAGCTCGTCGGGACCATAGTTCGATTTGCGGTATCCATACTCATACATGCTTTCGACGGCTTTCGACGGGTCGCCGGACCGCTCCTGCTCCTGCCTGTTCATGAGGCCAACCTACCGTCGCCAAACGACAGGCCAGGCAGTGCCGGTCGGCACCGTCGGGCAGAATACGGCGGTTGAATGAGGCAGGATCGAGTGGCGAAGGGCGGTGTGACCATGGAGAAGACGGAAACGGCCTTGGCGGAGACTGAGCCCATCCGCCTGCGGCTGTTCGACTGGTGGAGCCGTTATGCCCGCGACCTGCCCTGGCGCTTTGGACGAACCACGCCCTGGGGGGTCTTGGTTTCAGAGGTCATGAGCCAGCAGACCCAGATGAGCCGGGTGGTGCCCTACTGGACGGCCTGGATGAGAGTCTGGCCGGATGCGGCCTCACTGGCCGCCGCCCCCAAGGCCGAGGTCATTACGGCCTGGGGCCGTCTGGGCTACCCGCGTCGAGCCCTGCGCCTGCAGGAGTGCGCGCGGCAGGTGGCCGGCCAGTATGCAGACCGGCTGCCCCGGGATTACGACCAGCTGGTGGCCCTGCCTGGCATCGGCGACTATACGGCCAGTGCTGTCATGAGCTTTGCCTACGGCGAGAGGATCGCCGTCATCGATACCAACATTCGCAGGGTGCTCTCCAGGGTCTTTCTGGGACGTGAATCCAAAGGGGGTGCTGCCAGCCGAGAGGAGCGCCAGCTGGCCTGGCAGGTCCTGCCTGAGGACGAAGATCCAGAAGCTTCTGATCATCGCGTGAACGGTGACGACCGCTTGGAGACGGCTGACCCGCAGGTCCGGTCGGCAGCCTGGCGGGAGCCGCCCTCGGCCCGATGGAACCAGGCCGTCATGGAGCTGGGCGCCACGGTTTGCGTGGCCCGCAAGCCGGCCTGCGACATCTGCCCTCTAGCCGGCCACTGCCGTTTCCTCAAGGCTGGGCTGCCCGATCTGGGTTCAGGCAGGACCAGGCCCCGGCAGTGCTTCGCAGGCACCGACCGGCAGATTCGCGGATCCATCCTCCAGGCACTGCGGCAGGCTTCGGGCGCGCCCGTCTTCAGGAAGGATCTGAAACCCTTGTGCGACGACGAAATCCGACTCGATCGGTGCATCGCCTCCCTGGACGAGGACGGCCTTCTGGAGATCGGACAGGACGGCAGCCTGAGTCTGCCGCAGTGAAGGCCGCCCTGGCGATTAGAGTGGAGAAGTATGGCCAAGCGACGCATGAGCGAGAAGAAGCGGCGGATGTACCGTCGCCGGAGGATTGCGGCTGCCCTGCTGGCGGTGCTCTTCCTGCTGGTCTGCGCCGGTCTGGTCTGGGGCGTGGGGGCCGGCATCAGAGCATTGCGTGGAGGCAGCGGGGCCCAGGGAGCCTCGACCAGCGCCCAGCAGCAGACTCCAAAGACCAAATCCAAGGACAAGCAGAAGAAGGATCAGAAGAAGGACTCCGGCAAAAAGCGTTCTTCTGGAGCTCCTGACTGCGGCAAGGGGGACCTGGCTCTGGAGCTGGCCGCGCCCGATCCCAGCACTGGGGTCGGCGGATCCATCGACTTTACGGCGACCATTCGCCACAAGGGAACGGGCTCCTGTCTGGTGGACGGCTCCGACGGCGGACGGGTGCTGATCATCACCAGCGGCCAGGAGACCATCTGGCGTTCCGATGCCTGCCCGGTTGGGGCTCGCACCCTGCTCATGGCCACCGGCGACAAGGACGTGCAGACCATCACCTGGAATGCCGACAGCAGCCAGGATAGCTGCCTGCCCGATGATCAGCTGCCTCGAGTCAATGCCGGCTCCTACCAGGCCAAGCTGGTCCTCAAGGCCAATCCCCGGGCGGCTTCCCAGCCTGTGCCGGTCATGGTCCAATAGCAGCTTTCCAAAGACGACACGCCGATTGCATCCATGGTTCTTGTCTGCTATAGTTTTGTCTTTGCATGAGGTGTGTCATATAGCGGGCATGCATCATCGAGGAGATGCCCGCGAATAGGCATATGGCGGCCATTCGGCATCTCCCTGGGGTAACAGGAATGATCGAGTACGGCGAGCGATAAGGAACGTCCATTTTGGCTGCCAATAAAGCTGTAAGAAGTACCACCACTACGCAGGCACGCGCTGACGAACACGACATCAAACTGCACAAGGCCACCGACCGTGTCAACTTCGGATCCATCCGCGAACCCATCGAGGTGCCCTACCTCCTGGGTGTGCAGACCGACAGCTTCGACTGGCTGGTCGGCAACGACCGCTGGAAGAAGCGGGTCGAGGAGGACCAGGTCAACGGGACCCATACTGTGGCCCCCGTCTCGGGCCTGGATGAGGTCTTCCAAGAGATCTCACCCATCGAGAACTTCGCTCAGACCATGAGCCTGACCTTCTCGGATCCTTACTTCGAGGAGCCCAGGCACACGGTCCAGGAGTGCAAGGAGAAGGACTACACCTACTCGGCTCCTCTGTATGTCAATGCCGAGTTCGAGAACGGGGACACCGGCGAGATCAAGTCGCAGACCGTCTTCATGGGCGACTTCCCGCTGCAGACCCCCCACGGCACCTTCATCATCGGCGGCTCGGAGCGCGTCATCGTCTCCCAGCTGGTCCGCTCTCCTGGCGTCTACTTCGACCGCACCCAGGACCGCAACTCCGACAAGGAGATCTTCGGAGCCAAGATCATCCCCAGCCGGGGCGCCTGGCTGGAGTTCGAGATCGACAAGCGCGATGTGCTGGGCGTGCGCGTGGACCGCAAGCGCAAGCAGTCCGCCATCGTCTTCCTCATGGCCATCGGCATGACCAAGCCGCAGATCCGCAAGGCCTTCAAGGGCTACCCGCTGGTGCTGGACGCCCTGGAGAAGGAGACCATCGAGACCCAGGACGAGGCCCTGACCGACCTCTACCGCAAGATCCGGCCCGCGGACACCGCCTCGCCCGAGGCCGGCCGCAACCTGCTGGACTCCTTCTACTTCAACACCAAGCGCTACGACCTGGCCCGGGTCGGCCGCTACAAGATCAACCGCAAGCTCGGTCTTGAGACCGACTTCAACGACCGCAGCCTCCACCCCGAGGACATCATCGCCACACTGAAGTACCTGGTGACCCTGCATGCCGGCGGGCAGACCTTCCCCGGCCGCCGCGACGGCCAGGACATCGAGCTGCGGGTGGACGTGGACGACATCGACCACTTCGGCAACCGCCGCATCCGCCAGGTGGGCGAGCTGATCCAGAACCAGCTGCGCACCGGCCTGAGCCGTATGGAGCGCGTGGTCCGCGAGAGGATGACGACCCAGGATGCCGAGGCCATCACCCCGCAGTCCCTGATCAACATCCGCCCGGTCAACGCCACCATCAAGGAGTTCTTCGGAACCTCCCAGCTGAGCCAGTTCATGGATCAGAACAACCCGCTGGCCGGCGTGACCAACAAGCGTCGTCTTTCGGCCCTGGGCCCCGGCGGCCTGTCCCGCGACCGCGCCTCCATGGAGGTGCGCGATGTGCACCCCTCCCACTACGGACGAATGTGCCCCATCGAGTCCCCTGAAGGCCCCAACATCGGTCTGATCGGCTCCCTGGCCACCTTCGCCCGGGTCAACCCCTTCGGCTTCATCGAGACCCCCTACCGCAAGGTCATCGATGGCCAGGTGACCGACGACGTGGTCTACATGACCGCCGACCAGGAGTCCGAGCACACCATCGCCCAGGCCAACCAGGAGATCGACGAGACCGGACACTTCGTCGAGGACGAGGCCCTGGTGCGTGACGCCGAAGCCGAGGCCAAGGATGTGCCCGTCTCCCAGGTGGACCTGATGGATGTCTCCCCCCGGCAGATGGTTTCGGTGGGCGCCTCCCTGATCCCCTTCCTGGAGCACGACGAGGGCCACCGAGCGCTGATGGGCACCAACATGCAGCGTCAGGCCGTCCCCCTGGTCAAGTCCGAGCGTCCCTTGGTGGGCACCGGCTCCGAGTGGCGCTCCGCCATCGACTCGGGCGATGTCATCCTGGCCGAGAAGCCGGGCGTGGTCACCTACGTCTCCGCCGACATGATCCGCGTCATGAATGACGACGGCACCCAGTCCTCCTACAAGCTGGCCAAGTTCCAGCGGTCCAACCAGACCACCTGCTACAACCAGGTTCCCCTGATCAAGGATGGGGAGCGGGTCGAGGCCGGCACGGTCCTGGCCGATGGCCCCGCCACCCAGAAGGGCGAGATGGCCCTGGGCAAGAACCTCCTGGTGGCCTTCATGCCTTGGAACGGCTACAACTACGAGGACGCCGTCATCATCTCCCAGCGTCTGGTCCAGGACGACACCCTGAGCTCCATCCATATCGAGGAGTACGAGACCGACGCCCGCGAGACCAAGCTGGGCGCCGAGGAGATCACCCGCGACCTGCCCAACGTGGGCGAGGACGCAGTGGCCAACCTGGACGAGCGCGGCATCATCCGCATCGGTGCCGAGGTCGAGGCCGGAGACATCCTGGTCGGCAAGGTCACCCCCAAGGGCGAGACCGAGCTGACCCCCGAGGAGCGGCTCCTGCGGGCCATCTTCGGCGAGAAGAGCCGTGAGGTGCGCGACACCAGCCTCAGGGTGCCCCACGGCGAGACCGGCACGGTCATCGAGGTCAAGGAGGTCACCCGCGAGGATGCCGAGGAGGATGGCGACGAGCTGCCCAACGGCGTCAACCGGATGATCAGGGTCTACATCGCCCAGCACCGCAAGATCACCCAGGGCGACAAGCTCTCCGGCCGCCACGGCAACAAGGGCGTCATCTCGAGGATCCTGCCCGAGGAGGATATGCCCTTCATGGCCGATGGCACCCCCATCGACATCATGCTCAACCCCTTGGGCGTGCCCTCGCGTATGAACCTGGGCCAGGTCCTGGAGCTCCACCTGGGGTGGATCGCCCACTCCGGCTGGGACATCAGCCTGGATCCCAACCTGGAGGCCGAGTGGAAGAAGCACATTCCGGCAGGTGCGGAGAAGGCCGAGCCCGGCACAGCCGTGGCCACACCGGTCTTCGACGGCGTACGGCAGGATGCCCTGAACGGCCTGCTCAAGACCACCCTGCCCAACCGTGACGGCGAGCGCCTGGTGGGCGACGACGGCAAGGCCGTGCTCTACGACGGCCGCACCGGCGAACCCTTCACCAAGCCGATCTCCGTGGGCTACATGTACATGCTCAAGCTCCACCACCTGGTCGACGACAAGATCCACGCCCGGTCCACCGGCCCCTACTCCATGATCACCCAGCAGCCCTTGGGCGGCAAGGCCCAGTTCGGCGGCCAGCGCTTCGGCGAGATGGAGGTCTGGGCCCTGGAGGCCTACGGTGCCGCCTACACCCTGCACGAGATGATGACCACCAAGTCCGACGACGTGGACGGCCGTGTGCGGGCCTATGGAGCCATCGTGCGCGGGGAGAACCTGCCGGCGGCCGGCATTCCCGAATCCTTCAAGGTGCTGCTCAAGGAGATGCAGTCGCTCTCCTTGAACGTGGAGGTGCTCAACGCCGAAGGCAACGTGATCGAGATGAAGGACGAGGACGACGACCCCAACGCCGCCTCCGACGATCTGGGCTTCAACATCGGCGCCCGCCCGGACGCCGCCGCCAAGGCCGACCAGTCAGCTCCCGAGCCGGAGTACCGCTGAACCACCAGTCACAGGGATGCCCGCATTGCGGGCATCCCGCTAAAAGGCAAACTTCAGAGCAGTTACAAGATCAGAGACAGGACATAGAGTGCTGGACGTCAATGCATTTGACAAACTGAGAATCGGACTGGCCACGGCCGACGACATCCGCGGCTGGAGCTATGGCGAGGTCAAGAAGCCCGAGACCATCAACTACCGTACCTTGAAGCCCGAGAAGGACGGCCTGTTCGGCGAGCAGATCTTCGGACCCACCCGCGACTGGGAGTGCGCCTGCGGCAAGTACAAGCGCGTGCGCTTCAAGGGGATCGTCTGCGAGCGCTGCGGCGTGGAGGTCACCCGCTCCCGCGTCCGCCGCGAGCGTATGGGCCACATCGAGCTGGCCGCCCCCGTCACCCACATCTGGTTCTTCAAGGGCGTGCCCTCCCGGCTGGGCTACCTGCTGGATATTGCGCCCAAGGACCTGGAGAAGGTCATCTACTTCGCGGCCTACATGGTCACCAAGGTGGATGAGGACAAGCGCCACAAGGATCTGCCCGACCTGCAGGACGAGTTCGACAACGAGATCACCCAGCTGGGGAAGAAGCGCGACCTGGAGATCGACAAGCGCGCCAAGAAGCTGGAGGAGGACCTGGCCGAGCTGGAGAAGACCGACGAGGTCAAGGGCTCTATGAAGGCCCGTCTGCGCAACGGGGCCGAGCGGGACATGACCGCCATCCGCAAGCGCTACGACGACCAGATCCAGAGGGTCACCGCCGTCTTCGACCGCTTCAAGACCCTGAAGCCCGGCGACATGGAGGGCGACGTGGATCTGTGGCGGGAGATGCAGGACCGCTACGGTGACTACTTCGAGGGCTGCATGGGCGCCGAGGCCATCAAGAAGCGCCTGCAGGACTTCGACCTGGAGGGTGCCGCCAAGGAGCTCCGCCACGAGATCGACACCGGCTCAGGCCAGCGCAAGGCCCGTGCCCTGAAGCGGCTCAAGGTGGTCTCCGCCTTCCTGAACACCGGCAACAAGCCCGAGGCCATGGTCCTGGACGTCGTCCCGGTCATTCCGCCCGACCTGCGCCCCATGGTGCAGCTGGACGGCGGCCGCTTCGCCACCTCCGACCTCAACGACCTCTACCGGCGCGTCATCAACCGCAACAACAGGCTCAAGCGCCTGATCGAGCTGGGCGCCCCCGAGATCATGCTCAACAACGAGAAGCGCATGCTCCAGGAGGCTGTGGACTCCCTCTTCGACAACGGCCGCCGTGGCCGTCCCGTCACCGGGGCCTCCAACCGCCCCCTGAAGTCCCTGGCAGACATGCTCAAGGGCAAGCAGGGCCGCTTCCGTCAGAACCTGCTGGGCAAGCGCGTGGACTACTCGGGCCGTTCCGTGATCGTGGTCGGGCCCTCCCTGCGCATGCACCAGTGCGGCCTGCCCAAGCCCATGGCCCTGGAGCTCTTCAAGCCCTTCGTCATCAAGCGGCTGGTGGACCTCAACTACGCGCAGAACATGAAGAGCGCCAAGCGGCTGGTCGACCGCGGCGACCCCGAGGTCTGGGGCGTGCTGGAGGAGGTCATCTCCGAGCATCCCGTCCTGCTCAACCGTGCGCCTACGCTGCACCGTCTGGGCATCCAGGCCTTTGAGCCGATCCTGGTCGAGGGCAAGGCCATCCACCTGCCCCCGCTGGCCTGCGCGGCCTTCAACGCCGACTTCGACGGCGACCAGATGGCAGTCCATCTGCCCCTGTCGGCAGAGGCCCAGGCTGAGGCCCGTTCGCTCATGCTGGCCTCCGACAACATCCTCAAGCCCGCCGACGGCCACACGGTCACCATGCCCTCCCAGGATATGATTCTGGGTCTGTACTACCTGACCACTGTGGTTGACGGTGCCAAGGGCCAGGGCCGGATCTTCTCCAGCCTGGCCGAGGCCCGGATGGCCCTGGACCTGGGCGAGATCGACATGCAGGCCAAGATCCTGCTGCGGGTGCCCGCCGACTTCGTCATGCCCAAGGATTGGGAGCCCGGCGACCTCAAGGTCATCGACCCCGAGCCCGGCAGCCCCGACGTGGTCAAGGAGGAAGTCTTCAAGGACGGATCCAGGCTCTTCGCCACCAACTACGGGCGGGTCCTGTTCAACCGGACGCTGCCTGTGGACTACCCCTTCATCAACGAGCAGGTGCCCAAGGGCAAGCTGTCCGGCATCGTGGACGACATCGCCACCCGGTACTCGACCGCCCAGGTCGCGGCCACCCTGGATGCCCTGAAGGATCTGGGCTTCACCCGGGCCCAGTGGTCCGGCGTGACCATGGCCTTCTCCGACATCGTGGTGCCGCCCGAGCGCAGCGAGATCGTCAACGAGTACCAGGGGCAGGCTGCCAAGGTCAACTCCCAGTACGACATGGGTCTGCTGACCGACGAGGAGCGTCGTCAGGAGCTGATCAACCTGTGGACCGAGTGCACCGACAAGGTGGCTGACGCCATGCAGGAACACTTCACTCCGGACAACAACGTGAACATCATGGTCCAGTCCGGGGCACGAGGCAACTGGATGCAGATCCGCCAGATCGCCGGCATGCGAGGCCTGGTGGCCAACCCCAAGGGCGAGATCATCCCTCGACCCGTCAAGTCCAACTATCACGACGGCCTGTCGGTGCTGGAGTACTTCATCTCCCAGCACGGCGCCCGCAAGGGTCTGGCCGACACCGCACTGCGCACCGCCGAGTCGGGCTACCTGACCCGTCGTCTGGTCGACGTCTCCCAGGATGTGATCGTGCGCGAGGAGGACTGCGGCACCATGCGCGGTCTGACCATGAAGGTGGCCGAGCGCGACGAGCAGGGCAACCTGGTTCTGGTCAAGGCCGCCGACGGCGGACCCTACTCCAGGCTCCTGGCCGCCGACGTCATCGACCCCAAGGACGGCAAGACCGTGCTCTACAAGCGTGGCGATGCCCTGTCCATGGACGTGCTTCGCGACATGGTCGCCCACGGCGTGGAGGAGGTCAAGGCCCGTTCGGTCCTGACCTGCGAGTCCACCCGCGGGGTGTGCGCCAAGTGCTACGGCTGGTCCCTGGCCACCAACAAGCTGGTGGATGTGGGCGAGGCTGTGGGCATTGTGGCTGCCCAGTCCATCGGCGAGCCCGGCACCCAGCTGACGCTGCGTTCCTTCCACTCCGGCGGCGTGGCTTCGGCCTCCGACATCACCCAGGGTCTTCCCCGTGTCACCGAGCTCTTCGAGGCCCGTACCCCCAAGGGCGAGGCTCCCATCGCGGAGTTCCCCGGCACCGTCAAGGTGGAGGACACTGATCGCGGCCGCCAGGTGACCCTGACCCCCGATGACACCTCCGTGGAGGCGCTGACCTACCCGGTCACCCGCCGTGCGCCCATGATGGTCAAGGACGGACAGCACGTCGAGGCCGGCACCCAGCTGATCGAGGGCTCCGTGGATCCCAAGAAGATCCTGCGCATCCTCGGCCCGCGTGCCGCCCAGGTGAACATCGTCAACGAGGTGCACACGGTCTACCGCTCCCAGGGCGTGGACATCCACGACAAGCACATCGAGGTCATCGTCCACCAGATGCTCCGCCGCGTCACGGTCATCGACTCGGGCGACACCGACCTGCTGCCCGGCGAGCTGGTTGACCAGGCCAAGTTCAAGGCTGCCAACATGAAGGCCGTCAAGGCCGGAGGCAAGCCGGCTGCTGGACGCCCCGAGCTCATGGGCATCACCAAGGCCTCCCTGGCCACCGACTCCTGGCTGTCGGCCGCCTCCTTCCAGGAGACGACCCGCGTGCTCACCGAGGCCGCTCTGAACCAGAAGGTCGACGACCTCAAGGGCCTCAAGGAGAACGTGATCATCGGCAAGCTGATCCCTGCCGGCACCGGCCTGGCCAGGTACCGCAACGCCACTGTGGAGCCCGACAAGGCCATCCGCGACACCATCTACCCCAACTTCGGCCTGGGTGGCGGCGACGTGGATCTGAGCGACGCCGACCTGAACGATGTGGACTTCTCCAACATCGACTTCGGGGATCTGAAGCTGGGCGACGACTTCAACCCTGACGACTTCCTCAACGACCAGGGCGGCCAGAGCCATCTGGACACCCCCAACGTGCAGGATCCGTCTGCTGAGGCCGGCGATCAGACGGCTGCCACCACGAACACGGGATCTTCGGATGCCGCCGATGGCAGTGACTCCGCCCAGAATCCGTCCCAGCAGCCTGGTTCGGCCACCTTCTCCTCCTCGGAGGATCAGCACTCCAACCAGTGAGAGTCTGAACAACTGGTAGCCGCAGATCCGCTTGGGCCGGATGACCCGGCCTGGCGGATTCGGCTGCCGGATATGTGATAAAGGATGAGGGCCCGTGCGATCGCTATGATCGCACGGGCCCTCATCTTGTTTTTCTCGCGGTCTAGGTTGCCGGCAGACAGTGGCAGATAGGTCAGCGCAGGTGCCTAGGGGAAAGCAGGGTCCGCCAGCGTCGGGTTCGTGGCAGGGATGCCAGGATGGCGGATCGCAGCTTGTCCACCAGCTGCCAGCAGTCTACGGCCTCCTGCTCGTCTGAAGGGTGCCGGTCGAACGAGGCCTGATCGGCCATGTTGCGCAGTCGATCCAGATCCCGGCGCAGACCAGCCGACGAGGACCCTGGGGAGTCAGCCAGCAGGGTCTGGGCGATCAGAGCTGCCTGCTCGCTACGGGTGCCCTCCAGGGGCAGGCCGGTCTGTCTGCCCAGGTTGCCGATCTGTCGCCAGCCGGCGCGGATGCGCGTCTTCGGGTCGCCGGTCGACCGGGCCCGTCGGCGTAGCCAAGCCTTGACAGCCAGCAGGGACAGAACCAGAAGAGCCGGCAGCCAGAGCGGCATGGTCCAGAGCGTCACTCTGGCTAT
The DNA here is from genome assembly GCF_032193695.1 of Bifidobacterium sp. H6bp9. Lineage (NCBI taxonomy): Bacteria > Bacillati > Actinomycetota > Actinomycetes > Bifidobacteriales > Bifidobacteriaceae > Bifidobacterium > Bifidobacterium sp. H6bp9. Next base: position 40,962 of record NZ_JASTZY010000006.1, on the reverse strand, counting down.
CAAAGGTCCGTACCGTTTCCAGAAGGAGGGTGAAGATTGTCGCGATGCTTCCTGTCCGCCGACGGTAGTTCGACCCTGGGTGGCCCGGTCGTCGCGGGGAGGATCGACCAGCGGGGGCGGCGGCTGGCGGACCAGGGTGCGCGGATTGGGTGGCGTGGAGTCCAGGGACTTGTCCGGGATCTTGGTCTCCGGTGGCGTGGGGTAGAAGGGGACCCACCCTAGTCCTTTCAGACTGACCTCCACCCAGGCCTGGGCATCGCGTCCGGTGAAGTCGATTCTGGTGCTCCCGTCCGCCTGGGTCCTGGTCCGTGCCCGGCTGATGGAGCCATCGCGGTTCTTGGGCAGGAATCCCAAGACCACTCGGGATGGCAGGCCCATCTGCCGGGCCAGGAGGGCCATGGCCGAGGCGTATTGTTCGCTGTCGCCCACCATGGCCTGGCCTTGCAGGAGCTGATTGATCCGATAGTCGCCATGGCCGGAGGGCGACGGGTAGTCTCCTGCCAGACCGTGGGAGAACCATCCCTCCCGGTGCAGCCGTTCCTCAATGGCCAGGGCCCTGGCGCCGCCGCGCACCTGCATGGAGGTCATGGAAGCAGCCGCCTTGGGCAGGCTGTCAGGTGCATCCGCCAGGGGAGGCACCTGCGCATCTCCCGGATCGCTGTCAGCTATACGACGGGTTGCAGGTCGGCCTTCGGCCACGCCGTGCACCGAATAGCTGGTCCCCTTCTGCAGGGGCTGATCGGTCAGTGTGGTGTCTGTGGCCTTGTTGAAGTAGAGGTCCTCCCTTTGTAGGCCCTGATCCGTATCGATGCCGTCGACTTGTCCGGCGGAGGGCAACCAGGCATGGTCGAACCCCTCCCGAATCAGGAAGGTCGCGGTAAAAGGCTGTCCGGCCTGTCCGCTGTCTTGGGCCTGCTCCTGCTGCCTTTCCGTGCGGATCTTGGCCCCGATGCGCCGGTAGTCGGCTGCTCCTGCGCCCGAGGAGTCGGACAGATTCCAGACCTTGCCGTCATAACGGTCCATGACGGCCATACGGACCGGGGTGCCAGCGGGCAGGTTGCGGACCGTGACCAGGGTATCGTCGCGGTGGCGTTTGATGTACGCCCGGTAGTCGCTCAAGGGGCTAGTGAACTGGTAGGGGTCCATGGGCGGCTGATAGTGGTCACGAATGACCAGCCGGGTCGGGGTGGGCAGCAGTCCAGCGGAGAAAATCAGTCCAGCTGTCAATGCCAAGGCCAGAAGAGTGGATGCGAGCCCTTGCAGACGGAGCAGCCCCAGCCCGCTGGCGCACCAGATCAGCAGGAGCAGCCAGAGGATGCCACCCGTCAATGCCGGGTAGAGGCCCCTGCTGGTGCCTAGGGCTGCTGACACAGCCATGGCGGCCAGGATGGGCAGCGTGGCTGTCAGAACGGCCACGGGGTGCGCGGGCCGTCCCAGGTTGCGACCCAGGCCATGGCGGGCCAGCAGCACGGCCAGATAGCAGGTCCAGAGCATCAGCGTCCACAGAGCCATCAGTCCGCCTGCTTCCTGGCCGAGTGGGGGATCGATGGCTGCCAGGGTCTTGAAAGCGCCGAAGGTGGCGGACCAACCTTGTGCCAGGGTTGCCCAGGTGGGCAGGACATGGGCCAGGGTGGTCCCGTTCAGAGCGAGGATGGGGCCCAGCAGGAACTGGGCTGCGATCAGCAGCAGAGGCTGCATGAGGGCTGTGGCAATGCCACGGCGAGGGAGCATGGCGATCAACAGTCCGGCCAGACATGCTGCGGCTCCCACTGTCAGCCAGAAGGGCAGGCTGCCATAGACCGGCAGCAGCTGCAGTCCGGCCAGCAGATCGAGTGGAGCCAATGCGGCGACCAGAATCATGGGGGAGCGGCGCCTGGTCGGGTCGACAGTGGACTGCAGACCAGCCCGGTCGATCAGGCGGATAGGCTCCCTCTGGGCTTGGTCCATCCACGATGCTGATGTGCTCATGGCTGGGTCTCCAAGAGGATGGGAAGGTCCTTCCTGTTGCCCAAAACAGCGTTGACCAACCCCGGCTGCGTCTGCAGGCTTGGATTGGCGCCCAAGTCAGCAGCCAGCAGCATGACCGGAGATGCGCTTTGGGCCGATCCGTCCATCAGGGCTGAGGGTTGGCGGTCGCCCAGCGAACCGGTCACCAGGATGGTCAGACTGGTCCGCTCGGGAGCCTCAGCCAGGTCGGGCTTGTCGGAGCTGTCCTGACGGGGGCGGATGGCGCTGCAGGCATCCAGAAAGCTTCGGGGATCCTCCGTAGGCAGGGTGGTTCCATGGGCATCAGGATCGTCCGGTTCCGGAGCCAACGCTTGCAGCCGACGGCCGTCAAGCAGGCATCGGCAGCCCAGGGAAGCATAGATTTCGACCGCCAGTTCGAACTCATCCGCGTTCCGGTAGGAGGCGGCCTGGCCGTCCAGGATCAGTTTGGTCCTGGTGCGCAGGGTGGGCTCGTACTGGCGGACCATCAGGGTGCCGGCCCGGGCAGTGGACAACCAGTGGACCCGTTTTATGTCATCGCCCGGAACGTAGGGGCGCAGAGCATGAAATTCCAGATCGTCGTCGACAATGCCAGAACCAGGATTCCCCTCCAGGTCGCGTTCCAGTCCGGCTTCGAGGGGCGGCAGGGCCACCGTGCGGGGATGGATATAGAGTTTTCGGGCGCCGGTCAGAATTCGGCGGCGACGGATGAGCCCCAGCGGATCGCCGGCCTCCATGGTCACCGGGCCCAGGTCAATCACGCCACGGGACCTGGCTTCCAGCTTCAAGCGGATCTGGTGACTCTGGCCGGGGGCCAGGGCTGGCAGGGGCGCTATGACCGTTCCTTGGCCTAGAGCCAGACCGATTCGGCCGCGACGGGTGGAACGGCTGCCTGGGTTGGTCAGAACCAGGACCAGCTCGGCCTGGCCACCCACCTCCAGATGGCCTTGGTCCAGACTCGTTTCAGCGTTGCAGGACAGGTTGCCCAGGCTCGTCAGCAGCCCAAACAGCAGCATGCCCGCGCCCAGCAGAGCGCCCGCCAGCAGTTCACGCCAGCCTGTAGGGACGAAGGCCAAAGCGCACAGGAGTGCGGCCAGAGCCATAGCCCGGCCCAGGGCGGTGATCGACTGCCATAGGTCGGCGGCCCGGGATCGCAGGCTCTGTCTGGATCCCGTCGAGGATGCCGGTCTCGCTTTCGGGGCAGGTCGGCTGGCGAAGGCGGTCATGGCTCACTGCTCTCCTGTGGGGACGGGGACCTTGGCCAGGGCTTCGGCCAGCGCTTGGTGTTCATCCATGTCCGCCAGCCTGCTCTGGGCGGTCAGGACCAGCCGGTGGGCCAGGATGGGGTCGACCAGGTCCTTGACATCATCGGGGATCACGTAGTCGCGGCCCTGGGCACAGGCCTGGATCCTGGCGCAACGGACCAGAGCCAGCCCCCCTCTGATGGAGGAGCCGACCCGGATGGCGGGGCTGTGCCGTGTGGCTTCGATGATATGGATGACGTATTCCATGATGGATGAATCGCAGAAGACCTTGGAGGCGCAGGCGGCCATGGCCTCCACCTGGGCGGCGTCGACCACCGGTTTCACCAGGCCTGCCCGGTCGCGGATGTCGGCCTCTTGAAGGATGCGCATGCTGGCATCGTGCCCAGGCGCCCCAAGCGAGGTGCGGATCAGAAAGCGGTCCATCTGCGCCTCGGGCAGGGCATAGGTGCCCAGCTGCTCGATGGGATTCTGGGTGGCCATAACCATGAATGGCCGGGGGAGGCGGTAGGTGCGGCCATCCACGGTCACCTGACCCTCCTCCATGACCTCCAGCAGGGCCGACTGGGTCTTGGGGGAGGCCCTGTTGATCTCGTCGGCCAGAACCAGGGAGGCGAAGACCGGCCCGGGCCGGAAGGAGAATCGTCCTTGAGACTGGTCATAGAAGGTCACGCCCAGCAGATCAGAGGGCAGCAGGTCGGGGGTGAACTGGATTCGCTTGCAGTCCACGGCGATGGAGGCAGCCAGGGAGCGTGACAGCTGGGTCTTGCCGGTGCCTGGATTGTCTTCCAGGAGCACATGGCCTCCCGCGATCAGGGCAGTGACGCACAGGGCGATGGTCTCCTCCTTGCCCAGCACCGCCTGGCCGACGTTGTCCACGATGGAGCGGAAGAGGCCGGCGAAGGTCGGCACATCCACGGCGGCCTGGCTGCTGCCTGCGGTCTGGATTGATCGCCTCTGCTGCCTTGTGCCTGCTGCCCGATCCGCTGCTTCGGTGGAAGACCGCCTGTCCCGTTCTGTCTCTTCCACCTCCCCGGGTTCGTCGGTCCTGACTGCGTACGTGGGGGCCGAGGTCTTCTCCAGCTGGGGGTGACGGGACTGATCAGTGACATCGACAAGGTCAGGCCTTGCAGGAGCTGATGAGGGCCGGGCGAACAGGTCACGGACCGGTTGGCGGCCGGGGATGGTCCCGTCTTCAATCATGGTGCGGTCAGATGGGCTGGATTCCGCTCCGGACTCCCGGCTTGTTCTTTGTCTGGCAGACACAGGGATGCGACCGGGCCGGGTCCGGTCATCGCTCACCGCAGGAGTGGATTCCTGCTGGCCCAGACCGGCCATGAGGGCTTGGCGCTGCCGCTTGAGTACATCCAGTCGGTCGGCAGGGATCCGTCGGCTCTCGCTGCCCTCCTCGCGGACGGCTTTGGGGGTACTTCTCCTGGTCGCGTCATCCGGGATGGTGCCGTCCTGCTGGATGGGTTCCTGTGCGTTTCGTTCATCCATGGTCATTCATCCTTGTCTGCTGAGGGGACCCCTGACGGGTAAGGGTCTTGTCTCTTGGCTTGTCGGTCTCCTTGGGCAGGGTCAGCTCCTTGGCGGCGGCAGGCGAATGGCCTTCGGACCCCATCCCGCGGATGCGAGCGACTGCCCGGAAGGTCAGCGTGTCACCTGGCTTGGCGGATCCAGCAGGCAGGGTGATGACTTCACTGACCTCCGGCTGGTTGCAGGGCAGGGGCCAGGAGGCCTTGTCGGAGTCGAGGCCATCGATGCTCACCTGGATGTCTGCGCAGGACCGGCCGTGTTCGCCCCCAGGGGCAAGGACCAGCTTGACCTGGTCCTTGCCCTGGTACTCCAGAGTCTGGAATGCAGGGGAATCCGGATGCGACCAGGTGGCTCCGGAGGCTGAGGCCACAGGTCCGGATCCGGCCATATTGGCCGGAGTCACGCTCACCGTGCAGGTGGCTCCTGCCTCGTCATGGCCGACATCGAAGACCGCCTTGGTGGCGGTGGCCGCGCGCCATCGTGGCGAACCGCAGCCGGAACCCTCGCCGTGGACCGTATAGCCCTGGATGGGCGAGCCATGATTCTCTGGCGGGCGCCAGGTGACGGTCAGAGTTTCCTTGCTGCCGCCGTCCACGGTCAGTGCCTGCACGCCTCCGGGAAGCGCGTCCGGTCTGGCTGCCGCCGGCGAGGAGGCAGGGGACCAGCCCACCTGGTTGTGGGCTTGGACAGTGAAGGAGTAGTCATGGCCGTTGGCCAGCCCGTCGACCCGGCAGGTGACGGCATTGCCGCAGGAGCGTTGTCCCGAGCCTGCCGATGAGGTGTAGGAGACCCGGTACTCGTCCACTGGACTGCCGTTGGCTGCGCCCGGCTCCCAGGCCAGACGAACCGTTCCGTCGCCGGCCTGGGCGGCGCCCGCCAGCATTCTGGGGGCCTGCGGGCGGTCGATGATGCCCACGGTGATGGTGGCGCTCACCCGGCGTCCCGGATCCCGGCTGCCATCCTCGACCGTGGCCAGAATGGTGTTGGTGGAGGCGCCGATGTCACGATCGGCCTTGATGGCGATCCTTCCGTCGCCTAGGTTGCTGGCTGTCAGTCGTGAGGCGTCATCGCTGACCAGGCCGACCAAGCGCAGCGGAGTGTCGGGGAAGGGGTTGAGGGCGCCGTCGAACAGGTTCAGCTCCAGGCTCTGCCCGGCTTTGAGCCCCACCTGACGTGAGGGGACCGAAGCCAGGGGCCGAGTGGTGGCGACGATGCGGAAGGCCAGGGCCGTATGCACATCGCCGGATGAACTGGTAATGGTCACCGGCAGGGTGGCCTTGGTGCCAGGCGTTGCGGTCTTGTCAGCGGACACGTTCAGTTGGCCCCGAGGGCTCAGCCTGGCATGGATCGGCCCCTGGGGGTCCCCGGAGGAGAAGGTGCTGTCTGCCGGGTCGCTTCCCTGGGGCCAACGGGTCATGGCAGGCAGGGATATGGTCTGTGCCGGCTCCCCGGCCACCAGATCGATGACCGGTGCCGAGAGGGCCGGCGGGGCTGCTCTGCCGCCCACCACGGTGATGGGCAGGGTCAGCACCGACTCGTTGACGATGGCCTGACCGTCCGGATCCCCGTCACGGACGGCAAAGGTCAGTGAGGCTGGACCGGCATAGTCCTTGGCGGCGGTGAACCTCAGGGTGTGCTCGTCCACATAGGGGTCGGATCCGTCGGACTTGGTGGCCGAAACGGACTGGCGGGAGGTGATCCGTGCGGTCTTGCCTGCACCCACCCTGACCTGATCGGCGATGTCGATGGTGATGCTCTGGCCAGCCCGCACTTTGAGGGCCGGAGCCCGAGGCCTCAGGACAGGGGGGAATACCCCATAGGCGGGGACCTTCACAAAGGCCATTGAGGTGATCTTGTACCGGGTGTTGGTGACGGTGTAGGGCACAGCCCTGGCCTGGTCGGTCAGATCGATGACCAGCTTGGCGGAGCCGGCTTCGCCTGCGGTCCTGGCGTGGGCCCTGGCTCCAGGATGAATCCCAAGGCGCAGGTCATCGAGGGTGCCGGATGGATTGCTGATGGAGTCGTCCAGATTGACCTCCACGCTGCGCTTGTCCACCGTGTCCTCGGGAGCCACCTGGTAATCCTGGGCTATGGGCGGCTGGATGGGGGCTTGAGGATCCGAGACCACGGTCAGGGTGGCCTGGTCGCTCAGTCCCGCCCGGTTGCGTGCCCGGTAGATCAGGTAGGAGGTGCCCGGCTGTGAGGGGGCGGTCAGCCGGATCATGCCGTTTTCCACGCTGGCCTGATCCAGGCCCTGGCGCTCCAGGTGGGGGTCCAGACTCAAGGAGTCATCATCCCCAGAGATGTCGTTGAGCAGGACTGGCACATCGGCCACGGTCCCAGGCCGCAGCCTGACCTTGTCGTCCCGGGCGAAGACCCCGGTCACCGACGAGTCAGGGAAGACCCCGATGCGCACGCGCGCCTGGGCACGCTGCCCCACCCAGTCCTCCACGGCGTAGGTGAACTCGTCGGTGCCGTGCGAGTCGGGATAGGCCTCATAGATCAGGTAGTCGGCCCCGGCTTTGACGATCCTGCCCAGCCTGGGCGCCTGGTTGCCCAAGCCGGACAGGGTGTCGCAGTCTCCATCCTGGTCGATGCCGGTCAATGGGACGGGGATGCGCACCTTGGTCCCGGCAGCCACCTGGGCCCGCAAATCCTTGGGTGTAGGCGCGGGTTTGCTGGCCGGGTCGGAGACATGCACCCGGAAGGTGATGGTGCCCGAGGCCGCGTTGCCCAGATCGTCCCTGACCGTATAGGCGGCCGGGAAGTCCCCGGTGCGCTCGCTGGCCTGATATCTGACCGTGTCCCCGGATACGAAGGCCAAGCCTGCAAAGGTCCGCTGATCCGTAGTCAGCTGCTGGTCCAGGGTGACGCTGGTCCCGTCAGCGTGAGCGACCTTGTCCATGACCGAAACCGTGACCAGGCCCGATGAGCGGACCCCAACCGTCAGATTCGGGGCCTTGGGCGCCGAGGCCGCCCTGCTCAGGGAGGGGGGCTGCAGGACGATGGTCCCCTGAGCCGTACCATCGGCGTTGGCAACTGTGTAGGCGATGCTGAGCGGCCGTGTGGGGATTTTTCTGGCAGACAGGTAGATCCGGCGGTGATCCACGATGCCGACCTTGATGCCGGAGTCCGGATCCACGCGCACATCGGTCAGGGCCAGCACTCCGCCCATGGGATCCAGGTCGTTGTCAAGCGGATCGACGATGGCGGTCTGGTCGGCCCCCAGCAGGGCTACGTCGTTGACAGGAACCGGCAGCGCGGATCCGCCCTGGCTGTGTTCTACTTCCAGCCTGACCAGCCCCTGGGTCTCCCGGTCACCCTGGGCCACCCGGTATGGCACATAATAGGTGCCCGGGTTGGCGGCGGTGGCGGTGAAGGAAAGGCTTTCGGCGTTGACCTCCACCTGGATTCCATCGGGTTTGTCGACCCGGACCAGGCGGAGCGGCTGAGCGGCATTGGCGTGTACGCTCCTGCTCAGGTCCACGGTGGCCTCTCGGCCGGCAGTGGCCTGGCGAATGACCGGATCGACCAGTGGTGCCAGGGTATTGACGGGTTTGACGGTGAAGTAGATCAGTCCCTGACCGCTCATGACTCCGTCCGAAACAGTGACTTTGACAGCCAGCCGACCGGAGGTGGCCGACCCGGCGCTCATGGTCAGCTGTCCGTCAGCCCTGGTGGACAGGGATATCCGATCCGAATTGACGGACTCGGCGCCGGCCAGGGTCAGCGGGTCCCCATCAGGATCCTCGAAGCCGGCCAGGGCGTTGACAGTGGTCGTGGCGCCCTGCTCCACCTCGTACTCGGGAGGGGTGTCGTTCTGGACCGGTGCCTGGTCGCCTCGGTCCATCTTGGCAGGGGCGATGCTGAGGTCGATGCCAGCCGAGGAGACCTGTCCGCGTCCGTCGGTGATGGAGTAGTTGATTCGGGCCCGTCCCACAGGTGCGTCGCTGGCATCCACCTGCAGGTAGCGGCCGTTCATGACCGGAGTCAGGCGCAGATTCCCTTGCGAGCTGCGCGCATCCTCGATTCGCAGAACCGAGCAGTCGGTCTGGCGATCGTTGCGCAGGGGGTCCAGCAGGGCTCTGGAACCGGCCCGGATGCCCAGGCTGTCGTCCTCGGCCTGGATGGGTTGGGATCCTGATCGACAGGTGGCCGCGAACCGCTGACGATTGTCGGCCGAGTCCTGACGCTGATCGGTCCTGTCCGCGTGCTTGACCTCCATGGTCTGCCACTGCGGCCGAATCACCTTGGTGGAGGATCGAGGATTCCAGACATCGCCGGTCAGCACGTCGTTGAGGATGACCCTCCGGTGGTTGGCCCGGAAGACCAGATCCGAGGTGGGACTGATGGCCTCCAGGGTGGAGGGGCGCGGCTGGGGTGACCGGACCCGCGGTACGGCTGTCCCTGTTGCGCACAGCCGCAGGAAATTGTTCCCCGAGGAGGCCCAGGCCGTCCAAAGGCATCCGCCCGAGGATACCGGCTGGGCGGGTTGGCCGCTGCCGCCGGTGCCTAGAGTCTCAACCTGATTCCGTGGGTGATCCAGATCGACCAGGTGGACGCTTTCCTGATCGGTCAGGCCCACCCAGGATCCCTGGCGGTCCATATCCACTGGAGTGGACTGGAGCTGCAGGTCTCCCCGGTGCGGTATCCGGATGGATCCCTCAGGCCAGTAGAGCCGGTCGCCTGCCAAGAGGACGGGTCTTCCGTCGATGACGCTGAACGCAGTGGCCCGGACGGGAGTGTGGTCCGTCAGAGAGTCCAGCTCACGGTGGGCCCGGGAGTCCGGTCCGTCGATCCTTAACACGACCCCGTCCGAGGGCCGGTAGGCGTAGACGGCCCCGGAGGCATCCACAGTGACGGCGGCCCCGGAGCCTAGGGTCAGCGCAGGGTCTCGGCGCTGAGGGTCCAGATCTCCCGGCGAAGCGGCCCGGCCCACCCAGATTCTGCCGGTCCGTGCCTGGAAGAGGGCCAGAGTGGGCCCATTGACCATCCGTTGAACCCTGGCATCCGACCGGGTGGTGTCCCCCAGGGTGGCGGTGGAGGCCGCTATGGGAGCCATGCCTCCCTCCCGGCCCAGGATGACCGCGTATCCGCTCTGGGCCAGGTCGAAGCGGTCGGTGCCCGTCGACAGGGCCACGTCCGCCTCTCCGATGTCGGGCTTGAACCGGGCTACCTTGCGCTCGTTCTGGGAGGTGATCCAAATGCTGCCGTCATCCACCTGAACGGCGCGGCGGTCCACCCCATGCACGAATAAGACGCCCAGGACGAGCAGGACCAGCGCCGTCAGCGTGACGGCCAGGATGGCGGCAGGGTTCCTGGCGCGGACGGCCAGAGCATGCCGCAGGCGCAGCCCGGCCCGGCGCATCCGCAGGAATCGTCCCTGCAAGTCCATAATCCCCTGGGTTCCTTTCCTGTCCTGCCACACAGGCTTGGCTTCTTAACTCGTCCCGGACCGCCGTCAATGCTCTCTCTGAGGACTGATTTTAGCTGGTTTGCAGGGTCTTGGCGGTCTGTGAAAGTCGGGGTGGTCGAATGTGAAAATTCATCCACCGAGGGTTCACTGAACGGCGCAGATGATGGTCGGTTCCTGGGACATGCTCCGGTCGGCCCGCACCAGGGTGACGCTGATGCAGGTCTGGCCCCCCTGCGGATCGTCGATGCGGGCGGTCGGCTGTCGGGTCTGTACGCTGCGGCCACGATCTTCGGTGCCGCTCTGGTCCAGGGGATGCCAAACATAGCTGTCTCCAGGTTTGGGGTCGGGATTGGCCCAAGCGAAAACTGCCGTGGTGCCCTGGTAGCGGCCCTGACCCTGGGTGGGCGAGGGAACTGAGCCCTCCTGCAGGTCATGAGGGTCGCTCGAATCCGTCGGGTCCGGGGACTGTGCCTGCTGGGATTGGACCTGGGAGGAACCTGCAGCCGGCTGTGAACCTCGCTCGGATCCGTTCGGCAGGCCGACAACCAAGGCCCAGACCAGGGCAACGGCCAGGACGGCAGCGAGGATCAGAGCCAGAAGAATCACACGGCGGCGGCCGGGAAACCGCCTAACCTGGCTGCCTTCATGGTCAGTGACGGCCTCCCTGTCTTGTTGCAGGCGCGATTCGGAGCTGACCCCAGTCCCGGTCCAGGAGTTAACGGACTCCTTGCTTTTTGTCCGTCCTGCCATGGCACCGGTATGGGCGTGCGAGCGTGCATCTCCCTGCGGATAGGGGGCGATTCCCTCGCCGATGAAGGGCGTCGCATGGCCGTAGAGCTGCTGCTGGACCTCCTGCAGGGCGCGGCCGAACTCCAGCGCCGAGTAGTAGCGGTCGTCCCGGTCATGGGCCATGGCCTTCTCCAGAACCGCAGCCAGCATAGGGGAGGCCTCACCCATGTGCAGAACCGGGGTTTCCGCTGTCAGGATCAGCTGTGCCAGGTGATCCTCATCCCGGGCCCGGTAGGCGTATTCGTAGGGGGAGCGGCCGGCCAGCATGCCGAAGAGCGAGGCGCCCAGGGAGTAGATGTCGCTGGCCTCGGACCCTCCCGAGCGGTTGGCCAGGACCTCCGGGGCCGCCCAGGGTATGGAAAGCCCGCCGGCCCGTTCGCCTCCATAGATGCCCGAGGAGATGCCGAAGTCGGCCAGGACGGGCAGGCCCTGGTCGGTGATCAGAAAGTTGCTGGGTTTGACGTCCCGGTGCAGGATCCCGCGTTCATGGGCGCAGCAGAGGGCTGAAGCCATGCGCACTCCCAGGTCCAGCACGCCTTCCTGGTCCATGCCCCCCTTGAGCATGATGGTCTTACAGCTGCCTCCCGGAGCGTATTCGAGCACCAGGCAATCCCGTCCGTCATCGCTGACCAGGGCCTGGTGGATGCTCAGGATGCAGGGATGGGTGGAGAGCTTGGCCAGGGTCTTGGCCTCGCGCAGAAAGAGCTGATGGGTCTGCTGGTCCATGCTGCCTTGGAGGGCCGCCTTGACCGCCACAGGTCGGTTGAGCCCCTCCTGCTCGTACAGGTAGACGGCGGCGGTGCCTCCCAGGTCCAGGGGTCGCAGGAGCCGCAGCCCGGGCAGCGCCGGCGCCTGGTCCATGGCTGGAACCGCACCCGGGCGCCGGGCCTGGGAACCATTCTGCTGCAAGGGACATCACCTCCTGGGGACTGCCTGAGAACTGTAATCCACGATAACAGCACGCCGTTCCCGATCAGGCTTCCTTTGAGCCTCCTGCGGACGGTTCAGGACCAGTGGGTTCCGGGGCCTGCAGATGGACCATGCCGACCCCTATTCTTGTAGCTATGAGCAAGCAGCCACCGGTGGATCCGCAAGAGGCCATGGAACCGGTCCGCGCCCTTATCGGCGATCGGCTCCGGAACGAGGAGGGTCGCCCCACCCGGGCCCTGGTGGTGGCCGGTCCCCCCCGCAGCGGCAAGACCAGGCTGGCCACCCGGGCCCTGCTGGCTGGCATGGAGCAGTTCGGTGACGGAGCCAGCATGGCCGTATCAGGTAGGACCGCGGCCGACCAGGTCAGCCGCCAGGTCATTCTTGAGCGGGGCAGGTCCGACCGCACCCGGCCTGTGGGCACCCTGCAGGCCCTGGCCTTCCGTCTGCTGACACGGTCCCGGCTGGCCCAGGGAGGCCACGATCCGCTCTTGCCCAGACTGCTGAACGGTGCCGAGGAGGATGCCCTGCTCAGGCAGGTCATGACCGTCCATCTGGAGCATGTGCAGGCCGGGGATGACTGTGCGGTCTGCCGACTCCTGGAACGCTACTTCCGCAACGGGGCAGGCTGGTCGGCCGTCCTGGTCGGCGACGGTCAAGGACGGGTCGTAGGGGTCGCCGACAGGTTCATCGCCCAGCTGCGGGACATGTTCGCCCGCATGACGGAATTAGGCCTGGACAGGGGTGACCGGGACCAGCTTCTGGATGCCTTGGCCGTACAGCCCATGGACCCTGACCGTCGCGACCGGCTGGGCCTGCAGTGGCGGCTGGCTTTCGCCCTGGAAGATGAATATCGCCAGAGCATCACCGAGAGCTACCCGGACGAATTCCGTCTGGATCCCTCCATGCTTATGGTCGAAGCCTCCCGCAGCCTAGGCGGGCTGGCTGATGACGACCTGCCTGACCTGCTGGTCGTGGACGACTGGCAGGACATCACCCTGGCCGGGATGGGCCTCTTGCAGGGCTTGAACCAGGCTGGCTGCCGACTCCTTCTGGTGGGCAACCCCGACCAGTCGGTCCAGTCCTTCCGCGGCTCCTATCCTGAGTTTCTGGCCACTCGCCTAAAGGCCCTGTCCAAGCCCATGCCCGGCGTCGCCGCCCCTCTCCTGGCCCAGGACTTCGCCTGTCTGGGCGCTGCCACCGTGACCCTGAAACCCCGGAGGATGGTGGTTCCTGAAGCGGCCGCAGAGCATGCCGAAAGCGTCCAGGGCTCCTACGCCGATCTGGTGGCTGCCAGGGTCAGCCTGGGCATCGCCGGGGTTGAGGAGAGCGACACCCCTCTGCCCGACAGACCTGGCAAACTGCCCGCCTGGCCCGGCGCCGGCCCGGTGGCGCCCCTGGCCGCCGGTGACAGCCTTATCTGCGACGGCAGCGTGCAGACCAGGCTCTTCCACACCCCTGACCAGGAGGACGATGACCTGGTTTGGCAGATCAAGCATGAGTTTCTGGCCAATCAGCGTGACTGGAACGACATGGCCGTCATCGCCCACGACAACATGACCCTGCGCAACCTGGGCCGCAAGCTGCGCGTTCAGGGCGTGCCGGTGCGCTTCTCCTCGGTGACCCGTCCGCTCAGCCAGGAGCCTGCCATCCAGGGGCTCTTCGCCCTGGTCGAGCTGGCCCAATCGGTGCTGGACCCTGGCACCGCCGGAAGCGCCCCGGACGATCCCGCCCAGGTGGCAGCCTGGATCCGTTCGCGCCTGCGCACCCTGATGGCTGGCCCGCTCTTCCGGGTTCCCGCCACCGCCGCTCGTCAAGAGCGTCCCGTCAGGATGGAACGCCTGGAGTCCATCATGGAGACCATGGCCGCATTGGCCCCCTTGTCCGGCCAGCAGGGGAGCGATCCGGACTCATCAGGCTCCTTGGACGACCTGCCCCTCCTGGGACAGGCCTGGCAGGCCTGGGTCAAGGATCTGGCCGAGCGGCGTGCCCAGCGGGACCGTTCATCCGGCATCAGCGTCGACGATTCCCTGTTGACCAGGCACGATTCCGTCGAGCCAGGGGGCGCGTCCGGCCCCTTCTCCACTTCCTCGGCCCCAGACCAGCCGGTGGATCTGGGAGACCGGGATGGTCAACAGCCAGCCATTCTGTCTGTTCAGGCCCTGGAGACCCTGCTGGTTCTGGACCCGGATGACCGATCCTCAGGGATCATTCTGGAGGCCATGACCGCCATCGCAGGAGGTCGCCGTGAGGATCCTGACGTTCAGGTCCTGGACAAGGCCCTGCAGGTTCTGCGCCTGACGGCCACACGCATCAGTGCCCTGGAGGACCGTCAGCCCCAATACGTGCTCTGGGAGGCCTGGCGGAGCCTGGACCTGGCCGACGACTGGCAGCGGCGGGCCCTGATGGCCACCCAGGAGGGTGAGGAGGCCAATGACCGTCTGGACGCGCTCATGCGGCTCTTCCAGTACGCGGCCGGCTCCCGTCGTTTCCCCACGGTCGAGGCCTTCATGGACCAGGTGCGCACCATGCAGATCGAGGCCGACTCACTGGCGCGGATCGGGCCCATCGAGCACGCCGTCACCCTGACCACACCCGCCGGCGCCGCCGCCCTGGCCACTGACTGGCCCCTGGTCTGGCTGCCCGCCGTCCAGGACGGGGTCTGGCCCAATCTGATTCCCCGCGACACCATGTTCGGAGCCGAGGAGCTGGCCGACCTGGTCCTGCACGACCGCATCGGCGACCCCCTGGCGGACACGCTCAGCCACGATCCTGCCCTGCGCTCCATCCTCTATGCCGAGAAGAAGGGCTTCCTGGAGGCGCTGACCCGGGCCCGGACCCAGGTGCGCATCAGCGCGGTCTGGAACGATGACCTGGTTCCTTCGGACTTCCTCTACGGCTATCTGCCTGAACGTTATCCGCGCACTGCAGATATGAGCCAGGCCGAGTTCAGCATGGTCGGCGCTGGCTCAGGCGGCAGTGAGCGCTACGGAGGGCTGGAGGTGTCTGCCAGGGGCCTGACGGCGGCCGCCCGGTCCATCCTGGCTGTCCAGGCGCTGCTTCCGGAGGGCCGGATTGACCGTGACCGCGTGGACGATGCCGTGCAGACCTTGCGGCTGCTGGCTGACCTGGGCCAGGATTCAGCCGATCCCAGGCATTGGCCTTTCCTCTATGACTATGGCCAGGATGGCGCTGCTGAGCCGGCCTCGGAGGAAGAAGTTCATACTGCACAGGCCGCCGCCTCAGGCGTCGCATCGGTTGCTGAAAGGGACCGTGCTTCTCGGCCCGCACCTGTTTCCGCCGGGCAGGCTGAGCGACCGGATCGAACCCACGACCGTGACCATCGCCATGAACACCGGTCCGACCGCCAGGTGGTCCTCCTTTCGCCCTCAGCGGTCGATGCCATCTGGAACTGCCCCCTGGAGTGGGCCCTGGGTGACCAGTTCTCCGGCCCCTCCCCGTCAAGGGTGCCCACGGAGTTCGGCTCCCTGATTCACAAGGTGGCCAGCGAAGGCACGGCCCAGGGTCTGGATCGCCCTGGCCAGGGCGATCCGGATGCCCGCCAGCAGCAGGTGCGGGATGCGCTCCTGGACATCTACCAGGATCTGGCTCCCCAGGAACAGCGCCTGCGGGACCCTGACGAACTCTATGACCAGCGCGGTCGCAGCAGCCGGGTGGGGTCCATCCTGGACAACCTGGCCTCTTATTTCGTCCGCTCCTCGGATTCCGAATACGGCCTGGAGGGCAAGAGCCCGGTCCCGGTCGGCGACCTGCTGGGGGTCCAGAGCGAGCGTTCCTTCGACGTCAGCCTGTCCGTAGAGGACCTGGTCCCTCTTTGGAAAGCCACCTTCCCTGACAGGCCTCTGGATGCCGACGGGCTCTTCGCCCTGATGTCAGGCCTGGTCGACGGCTTCCCCGCAGCCCTGGATGCCAGGACGACGGTCAGGCTGACCGGCCGCATCGACCGTCTGGAGGTCAGGTCCCTGCCCGAGGGCATCCGTCTGCGGCTGGTGGACTACAAGACCGGCAGAGTCCCCTATACCCAGGGGCAGCTCTTCAACGACCTGCAGCTGGTCTGCTATCAGCTGGGACTGGCCTTCCCGCCCACGCCCGGCAGCAGCCCGGAGGTGGGGGCGGCCTGGAGCCTGTCGCAGGCCCCCGACTTGGAGAGGACCGAAAGTATGAGGCTGAGCCAGTCTCTGCTCCTGCAGCTGCAAGCCCCGCCCAAGGATGCGCAAACGGGCCTGCGCCGGGAGGAGATGGCCTATCAGCCGCCCCTGTTCGAGGGTGACAGGCTGGTCACTGTCGCTCAGCCCAGAACCGGCATGCCCTCCCCGCTCAAGTCCAAGGCCGAGCCTGCGGACCTGCCTGATCAGGTGCCGCCCGGGGTGGATGCGGACCTGTGGGCCATGGTCCGAGCCGCCAGGGTCTCCTCCCAGGCTGTATGGGGGCTGACCATGATAGCCAGGGTCTTCTTCGCTGCCGGGGTCAAACTGGCGGCTGGCCTGGATGATGCGGTCTTCGACCCGGCCCGTTGCCATCGGGCCGGCAATGGCCAGGAATGCCAGGCATGGCAACTGGTGGCGCCCAACCTACTGGAGGATCAGGAATGAAGCAGACTGCCGAACAGTCCGCCATCGTCGATGCGGATGTCAATGAGGATCTTCTGGTGGTGGCCGGCGCCGGCTCGGGCAAGACCATGACCATGACCAGCCGGATCATCGCCCTGATCCGCCGGGGAGTGCCCTCCGAGCAGATCCTGGGGCTGACCTTCACCCGCAAGGCCGCCTCCGAGCTCCAGTCCAGGGTGGGGGCTGCGGTCATCCGACGCGACCAGGACAGAGGCGCCTCGACCGTGGATCCCGAACGCAACTTCCTCAAGCCGACCGTGTCCACCTATGATGCCTTCTTCCAGTCCATCGTGCGCCAGTACGGCCTGCTGGTGGGCATGGACCAGGACACGCGTCCCCTGAGTTCGGCAGGGGCCTACCAGCTGGCCTCCCAGGTGGTCGCCGACCATCTGGATCTGATCTTTCCTGCCGGTTCCTCAGCACAGGATGGCCAATCCGACGACCTGGGCTCTGCGACCTTCTCGACCACCGTCAACCGGGTCCTGGGGCTGACCGGGGCGGTGACCACCTCCATGATCAGCAGCGACTGCCCTGATTTCGACCAGGCTGTGGAGCGGATCCGTGCCTGGGACCGCGCCTTTGTGGATCGCGCAGACCAGCTCATCGGCGACCAGCCCGTGCCGGACGCAGAACCCACAGTCAGCTTGTCGCCGCCCAAGCGCAGCAAGAAGGAGACCGACGAGCACTATCAAGGCAAAATCAAGGCCTTCCAAGACAAGCGGCAGAGCATTCGCCTCTACCGGGTGGATGCCATGCGACGGGCGGTTCTGACATGTGAGAAGCTGCTGACCCTGGTCCAGGACTACCAGAGGGCCAAGCGGCAGGCCAACATGGCCGAGTTCGGCGACTTCACCCTGGCCGCCTTCCAGCTGGTCGAGCGCTTCCCCTCCATCAGCGCCCAGCTGCGGCGCCGCTACAGTCACGTTTTTCTGGACGAATACCAGGACACCTCCACCACCCAGGCCCTGCTGCTGGCGGCCATCTTCCATCCGCAGAATCGGCAGGAGGGCCGGGGGAGGGAGGAACAGGCTCCCGGCAGATCGGCCGTGACCGCCGTGGGCGACCCCTTCCAGTCCATCTATGCCTGGCGCGGGGCCAGTCCCGGGGCCTTCCGCACCTTCCAGGCCCAGTTCGGCATGCTGGCCGACCGGCCCGCCTCCGGCGGCGGCCCTCTGTCTGGCGTGACCGCCTTTGGGCGCTCGCAGGACCAGGACCCGCTGACCCTGTCGCGCACCTTCCGCAACTCCAGCTGGGTGCTCAAGGCCGCCAACCAGCTGACCGTCCCCCTGCGCCATCGGGGCCAGGAGAGCCGGTCCGAAGCTGAACTGCGCGAGGTGGACGTGGCCAGGCTCCGCCCACGTGAGGACGCCGACCCGGGTACCGTGGGCCTCTTGGGCTACAGTACCGGCGGTCAGGAGATTGATGGCGTGGTCAGGTTCGCCCTCAGGGCGCGCGAACTCTATGGCAATCACGGTGACTCGCCGCACGTGGCTGTTCTCTTCCGCTCCAAGGCCGCCCTGCCCAGGTACCGCCAGGCCCTGGAGGCTGCAGGGCTGAGCTGTCAGGTCGTCGGGTACTCCTCCCTCTTCGACCGGCCCGAGGTCATGGATCTTAGAGCCCTGCTCTCCCTGGTCTGCGACCACACCGACAGCGATTCCCTGATGCGTCTGCTGGCCTCGGCCCGGTTCGGCATGGACGCTGCCGATCTGAGCGCTCTGGCCTCCCTGGCCGCCAAGGTCAACGAGGACAGCCAGTACCGGGCCCTGGTTAGGGCCGGCCTGGTCGAGTCCGACCCTGATCCGCGCCGCCGTCGCGAGGATCTGCACCGTTACCGTGACCAGGTTCCCAACGATGTCTTCCTGGTGGATGTGCTCCTGCGCGACGACCTGCCAGACCTTTTGAAGAGTTCCGGGCTCTCTGCCAGAGGGCGGGCCCTGGCCGCCGAGGCCGCCCGGGTCATCTGCCAGGTCCAGGCCGAGTCCTCGGCCCCCCTGCGCCAGGTGGTCATCGCCGCCATCCGTGCCTTGGATCTGGATGTGGACCTGGTCTTGTCTCGTTCCCTGGCCAACCCTGAACGCCCTCTGGAGCCCAGCCAGGCCAAGGTTGGCATCCAAGCCCTGTTGGACCAGGTTGATGTCTACTTGTCTGAGCTGCCCCAGGGCCTGGGGCCCAGCCTGCGCGGGTTCGTCTCCTGGCTGTCATCCCTGGACCAGAGTCCCGAAATGCCTACTGACGGGGACGACCGCCATGCCGATGTGGCCCTGATGACCGTCCACCAGGCCAAGGGACTGGAGTGGGATGCCGTGGCGGTGGTCGGGCTCAAGCGTGGAGCCTTCCCCAGCAGCCAGGGCGACCGGCTCACGGTCAAGCCCGACTCGGACCGGCCGGTGGTCCAATCCCCGGATGGCCCGGTCTACCAGTACAACTGCACGGCCCGTACCTGGCTGGTCGATCCCGAGTCCGTGCCGGTGCCGGTGCGGGCTGATGCCATGATTCTGCCCCGCTTTCCTCACGACGCCCCCCTGGGAGCTGACCCTGAAGACCTGCTGGGTCGGCTGGACCTTGCGGGCCTGGAGGAGGAGGCCATGGGCCTGTCTCGGGAGAGCGGGCTGGATGACCAGGCCCGCCCGGTCCGGGCCGATGCCATCGCCCCTTCTCAGCGCGAACAGTACGGCCGCCGGCTGCTGGACGACGAACGACGGCTGATCTATGTGGCGGCGACCAGGGCCCGGCATGACCTGCTGCTGACCTTCAGCCAGGATTCCCAGACGGAGACTGCCGCTCTGAACACGCCGGCTCCAGACCCGGATAAGGCCTCCAACTTCTGGACCGAGCTGGTGGAGCTCTTCCAGGAAGAGCCCGATGCGGTCAAGCTGGAGCAGGCAGAGGATGCGCAGGAGGGCCAGCCAACGCCGCCCTTGGGGCTCTTTGTCGGTGAGCACGCCCAGTCCTACCGCCAGGCCATCGTCGACCGTGCTCTGAAAGAGGTGGATCAGGTCGCCGCCCGCGACGGCCAGCGTGACCAGGCGCTCTGGCCTCCGGTGCTCAATGCGCGGACCCGTGAAGCCCTGGATCGCTCGGCCGCCTGGGTGCGCGCCGGGGAACCGGGCGACCCCGCAGTTGATGAGGAGGGCGATGACGGGCTCTACGCCAATGCGGTCCGCGTCCTGCAGGTCAGCACGGGTCGTCTGGGTGTCGCTGATGACCAGCTGCTCACGGATCTGGATCTGCTGCGGCGCACCGGCCGTCGGATCCTGGGGCATGGGGCTCGCAGCGTCACTGCCATCCAGGCCGGTTCGGCAGGGGGCGACCCCAAGATGGAGAGGGATTACTGGCAGGGGCTGGTCAGACCCATACCTCAGGTGGCCTCCCCGCAGGCTGAGGCGGGCACCCGCTTCCATGACTGGGCCAGGCGCTTCATCCTGCCCGAAATTTCCGACCCTCAAGGACTGGTGGACCTGCCCGATCAGGCGGAAGCGCCGAATCTGCTCGATGGTCCGCTGGGTCCCGGGGCCATGGCCGAGCGGGCCCGTATGCTGGCCGAGCTTGACCAGGAGCAGGGGTCTCTGGATCCCCAGGCCGATCCCGTGCAGGCCCGTCTGCTGACCTGGGAGCAGCGGCTGGCTGAGTCTGACTGGGCCAAGCGCACCCCTGTCTGGGTGGAGCGGCCTATCGTGGCGGTGCTGGCAGACCAGATCGTCAAGGGCAAGTTGGATGCCGTCTTCGCAGGCGGGCTGGACCCAGATCGAACGGATCTGCGCTACACCATCGTGGACTGGAAGACCGGTGCCCGACCGCACGGTGAGGAGTCGACCAACCGCCGTCTGGTCCAGCTGGACTTCTACAGGCTGCTCCTGTCACGCTTGGAGGGTATCGGCCTGTCGACCATCGACGCCTGCCTTTACTATGTAAGCGAAGACCAGTCCCAGGATCGACTCATCAGGGCCCGTGCCAGGACCGAAGAAGAAATTCTCGCTTCCCTGGCCGAGGGCATACCCGAGCAGTCGGACGAGGACTGAGTCTGCGGCAGACCCCGCCAGATAAGGCGATGGGTGCCGCGCATCAGCAATCATGAACAGCAGGCGATCGGCAGACGGCCAAAGGCCGGCATGGGGCCGGGCACGCCCGAATGGAGCAATGAGACAGATGACTACGTCCAGTAATCGCGACCAGGCCTCCCGCAGGAGGGGGAGCGTGGAAATACGACCTATGGTCTGGGCGGATATGCCCGACCTGGTGGGGACCTTTGACGCCACCTGGAAGGTGCAGGAGGATCCCGAAGGAACTGTGTCCCGGCTGAGTGCCGCCCACTTCATCCTGCACTATCTGGTGGGTGCTACCAGGGCCCGGATAGCCGTCGGTGGACAGGACTTTCTGGGGGTGACCCTGCTGGCTGAGGGGCGTGGCGAACTGTGCTTCCCCCAGGCCCAAGAGGAGCTGGAGCAGGTGGACCAGCAGCTGTCTGCCACGACCTTGGGCGCCCAGACCCTGGACCGGGCCCGCCAGTGGCAGCTGACCGAGGTCAGGCTGGAGGAGCAGTGCGGCCTGGCGGTCCCGCCCCAGGCTGAGCTGAGGCTCTTCCTGGTCTCCAGCCGTGCCCGGGGACGAGGCGTGGGCGGCGCCCTGTGGCGTGACACCCTGGAGCATCTGGACCAGGCGGGCATTGAGCGCTTCTACCTGCACACGGACTCCTCCTGCGACGTGGGCTTCTACGACCATCAGGGCATGGAGCGGCTTGCCGAGCTCAAGGGCCGGGACCATGCGGCCTTCGCCGGTCGCGACCCCTCCGACGATCCGCAGTTCTTCGAGGGTATTGACGACATTTTCATCTACGGCGCCCGCGTGAGCGACCAGCTGGGCAAGGACGGTGATCATGGCGGCCGCTAAATCCCCCTTCCTGCGCCTGTTCACCTACCCGGGCGCCGCCGGCTTCTGCCTGTCGGCCGTCCTGGCCCGCCTGCCCCTGGGCATGATGGGTCTGGGCATCGTGCTGGCCCTGAACAACATCTATGACAACTGGACCTCGGCCGGGCTGATGAGCGCCGTCTACACGCTCTGCGCGGCCCTGGTCACCCCCTTCTATGCCCGCTTGTTCGACCGGTTCGGCCAGCGTCGGGTCGGGGTGACCGCCCTGATTGTGCAGGCTCTGGCCATCCTGGGATTCGCCGTGGGGGCCATGCGCCGGGTTCCCTTGGGAGTGCTCTTTGTGCTGGCGGCACTGATGGGCCTGACCCAGTTCGCCTTCGGAGCCCTGGTGCGCACCCGCTGGGCCTGGGTGCTGCGCGAGGACAAGACCAATCTGCTCAACACCGCCTACGCCCTGGAGTCGGGACTGGACGAGTGCGTCTTCATCCTGGGACCCATCCTCTCCGCCTACCTCGCCACCTCGGTGAGCCCGGTCTCCCAGCTCTACCTGCCCGCTCTGGCCCTGCTGGTCGGCGGACTGACCTTCTTTGCCATGCGTTCCACCGAGCCTCCGGCCGTCGTTCGCATGGAGGCCGTCGACCAGTCTGCGGCGGATCATTCCCCGGTTGATGCTCATGGGGACGTGCTGCCGAGTGATACTGACGGCCACCAGGGATCGCGCTCGGCTCTGGTCTACCCGGGCATCCTCCTGTTGGTCGTGATCTTCGTCGTTTTCAATATGAGCTTTTCGGCGGTGGACGTCTCGGTGACCGCCCTGACCAAGTCCATGGGTCGCGAGGGTGCTGTGGGCCTGCAGCTGGCCCTGTTCGCTTTGGGCTCCCTGTGTGGAGCGCTGATCTTCGGCTCGGTCAAGCTCAAAGGATCCCGCTGGCGCTATCTGACGACCTTCCTGGTACTGCTGACCCTGGGCTACGTGGTCTTCCGCCTGGTCATGGACAACCTGGTCCTGCTGGGTCTGGCCGAGGTGCTGACCGGCCTGTGCGTCTCGCCCATCTTCGCCACCGGCAACCTGATCGTGCGCGAGAACGTGGATGCCCGGGCCCTGACCGAGGGGCTCTCCTGGTTGTCCACAGGCGGATCCATCGGCACCTCCCTGGGATCAACCCTGGCCGGAGTCGCCCTGGATCAGTTCGGGCCTCACGGCGGCATGACCATTCCGGCGGTGGTCACCTGCTGCGCTGTCCCCTTGGCGCTGCTGGGCTGGGCCAGGAGCCGCAGGAGGGGTATGGTCGTGGAAAAGACCGAAAATGCACAGTGAATGAACAGTGAAGAAGGAGGCAGCCGATGATCCGCGTATCGGTGCTGGGTGCAGGCGGACGCATGGGAACCGAGGTGGTGCGTGCTCTGAAGGGTGCGCAGGATATGCAGACGGCCCTGCTGCTGGGGCCGGATGACGATCCGTCGTCCATCAATCCGAGCAATACGGATGTGGCGGTCGACTTCACCAGCCCCGATGCCGTCCTGGGCAACACCCTGACCCTGATAGGGCAGGGGGTCCACGCCGTCATCGGCACCACCGGCTGGACCAAGGAGCGCCTGGACCAGGTCAGGCAGGCCCTGGACGGGCATGCCGGACTCAGCGTCTTCATCGCCCCCAACTTCGCCATCTCCGCAGTGCTGGCCGACCGGTTCGCAGCCATGGCGGCCCGCTACTTCGAGTCGGCCGAGGTGGTCGAGCTGCACCATCCCGACAAGGTTGATGCCCCCTCCGGCACGGCTCTGGGGACCGCTTCCGCTATCGCCGAGGCCCGCCGTCAGGCTGGGATGGGTCCCATGCCTGACGCGACCCAGCAGGCTGATGCTTCCAGGGGCCGGGTGGTTGACGGTGTCCATGTCCATGCCGTCCGGCTGCGGGGACTCAATGCGCATGAGGAGGTGCTCATGGGCAACCCCGGCGAGCAGCTGACCATCCGCGCGGACAGCTTCGAGCGTGTCTCCTTCATGCCCGGAGTCCTCCTGGCCGTGCGCCGTGCTGGGAGCATTCCCGGACTGACCGTGGGCTTGGACCACTACCTGTTCTGATATCCGCAAGAGCGTCCCCTTCTGCAAGTAGCGTGAAGACATGACTGAGACTGGTGCCCATCTGCTTCCTCCTGCCCCATTTGGCCGGGTGATCCCCGCCATGATCACGCCTATGAACAAGGACGGATCCGTTGATTACGAGGCTGCCGCCAATCTGGCCCGGACCCTGGTGGCCGATGGGGTCGATGGCATCCTGGTCAACGGCACTACAGGCGAGTCTCCTGTCACCCACATGGAGGAGAAGGTCAACCTGGTCAGGGCCGTCAAGGATGCCGTCGATGTGCCTGTCATCTCCGGAGCGGGATCCAACGACACCGCGCACACAGTACGGATGGTGGAAATGACCCAGGAGGCAGGCGCCGATGCCCTGCTGGTGGTCATGCCCTACTATTCGCGGCCCTCCCAGGATGGGGTGGTGGCTCATTTCCGTTCGGTCTGCCAGTCGGCTCAGCGACCGATCATTCTTTACGATGTACCCGGACGGACCGGACTGCACGTCGAGCTGGACACCTACCGGCGGCTGGCCGGGCTGGACGGGGTAACAGCCGTCAAGGATGCCACGGGCGATCTGGCATCCATGCCCCGCAAGCGCCAGGAGACCGGCCTGACCTGGTATTCAGGTGACGATGGCCTCTATCTGCCCTTCCTGGCTTTGGGTGCGGTCGGCATCATTTCGGTGATTGCCCATGTGGCCTCCGGGCCTATGAAACGCCTGGCCGATGAATTCGATGCCGGGGACCTGGATGGCGCAAGGGATTTGGCCGCACGTCTGGACCCGCTGGTCCAGGCTCTGAACGGTCAGGGACACCAGGCCGTAATGGCCAAGGCTGCCCTGAAGGCAGCCGGAAGACTGGATCAGACCGCCATGAGGCTGCCCAATCTGGGTCCCGATGAGGATCAGGTGGCTCTTGCCCGTAAGGGCATGAAGGCTGCCGGACTGATCTGAATTACTCCTGAGAGCAATGGCGCTATTGCCCCTTCTCCAGCCATGTACACTGGGTGCAGCGGGTGGGGGCAAACCGTCGCTGGTTGTTGGCTTAATCCTCCCGCTGGTTTGTGGCCCTGGTCTCCCTGACATCCATGGTCCGCCACTGGATTCTGATCATCTACGCTGATTTCCGCGGATTCCAGACGTGCCCGGCTTGGCTGTCATTGAGGATGAACTGTCGGTGGCAGGGCGGATGGGTTGGAGGGTGACCATACAGAGATCCTGCCTCGATTTGTCTCCCGGGCTCTCTCCTGTTGACATCGCGGTGGATGATGCCCTTGGTGTATGCACTGTAGAGGGCGCTCGCCATCCTCACCCCACCCCCAGATCGAGGGCCTGCTTCCCCCTCAAGAAGAGTTCATGGGCATCATGGCGTATGTGCTTGCCTTGGCGCCACCGGGCGTGAAGAGGCCTCCTGCTCGTACAGGTACACGGACGATGTGGCCCCTCTGCGTAAAATGCGGACATGGCGATAGCCCGCAGATATGGTATTGATATTGGTGGGGCTCCGGAAGGTGGTCGTGTCATAAAAAACAATAACCTATTCGCAATTTTGTGGATTATACAGCCTCCTTGATTAGGTGAAATGCCCGGCCCGTGTTAAACTTTTCTTGTTGGTTGAGGAAGCTGATTGTTTTTGGAGGTATGTATCAGCTGATTCGTGCATAGGAGGGAATGCTATGGCAAATGTATCGGTTACTTATGGTGATTTGGACGGCGCTGTCAACGATTTGAAGAGTGGGCACGATACTCTCGTCTCCGAATTGAACGCCCTGAAGAGCAAGATTGATGCCCTCGTCGCAAGCGGATTCGTCACGGACCGTGCCTCCGGCGCTTTCCAGCAGTCTTATGAGGAATTCACCAAAGGAGCCACCCAGACCGTCGATGGTCTGGACGGCATGGAGGACTTCCTGAACAAGACCAAGCAGTCACTGACTGATCTGGATAGCCAGCTAGCCAGTTCTTTGCAATAGGTCTTCTGTCTGCGAGGGGAATACGCGCCTTTGATGCCTACGGGTGTGATGACAGGTGGGGCATAGTTGTTGCTCAAGACGTGTATAGGTACACTTTGGCTATCTTGTCTTTAAGACACGCGATCGAAGTTTGTGGAGTTGTCTAGGCTTATTGCGGCTCCTTCTGGCCAGCCATGATCAGAAGGAACCGCAACTGTCTCTCTCCAATGGCTCGTTGCTGTGCTACGAGAATCAGCCTGTCGGATGTGTATTTGTCATCGTTATAAGCGAGCCTGGATTGCAAGACTGAGGTGTTCGCGTGCACGAGTCCTCCGCAGGAATCAGAAACATTGTTAAGGATTGAGTGTGGGCTTGATTCCGTATTAATGCCGGGATTGGGATCGTGTCTGATTCCTAAACAATGCAGTTTCTTTTACGAAGTCGATTGATGACTCGAAACATGCACAATGGCTGGAGAGAGATGTGGCTGCTGAGAATACGGTAATCGGCGGGAGATATCGTATCTTGACGCAGATAGGCAGGGGCGGAATGTCCACCGTCTATCTTGCACTGGATACATCATTGAACAAGCAATGGGCTGTTAAGGAGATCAGGCGGGTAACCGATCCCGTGAAGCGGGACATGATTATCAAGAGCATCACCGTTGAAGCCAATATGATCAAGCGCTTGGACCATCCGGCTATTCCTCGGATTGTAGATCTGATCGATGAGCATGGCACGCTGTATGTCGTCATGGACTATGTGGAGGGCCGGACGCTCGCGGATATCCTTAAAAACGAGGGGCCGCAGCCTGAAGACCGCGTAGTTGATTGGGGCATCCAGCTATGCGATGCACTTAACTACCTGCACAGCCGGAAGCCTCCGGTCATTTACCGGGATATGAAGCCATCGAACGTGATGGTAACCCCAAATGGAGCCATCAAACTAATAGATTTTGGCATTGCCATTGAAATGGGAGCTGATGACGACCGGTCCTCACTGATCGGGGATGACAGGCAGTTGGGCACGCAAGGTTATGGTGCTCCCGAGCAATTCAGCGAAACAGGTCGCGTGGATCAGCGTACCGATATTTATGCCTTGGGTGCGACACTATACAACCTGCTGACAGGTGTGCACCCGCGTTCCGGATCATTCAAACCCATCCGGGACATTGTTCCCTCCCTGTCTGCTGGCCTTGAAGAGATCATATCTGTCGCGACTCAGACAAACCCTGGGGCAAGATTCCAAAACAGTGCTCAGATGGCTTATGCATTGAGACATTACAAAGAGGTTGATGAGGTTCATCGTCAAGCGCTCACCAAGAAATGGCGCGCGTTCATCGCTGTCATAATTGCTTCAGCGGTCTGTTTTGGTCTTTCGGCATGTTCGCTGGGCATGGTGTATAGAACGCGCAATGGCGACTTCAGTTATTGGATGAACCAAGCCGCTCAGACAACGGTCAGTGCTAGGGCCGAAAACGACTTTGTCCATGCTGCCTCCATCAAACCGGATTCTGTCGACCCGTATATAGGGTTGATCAGTTTGTATACGGCAGACGGTGCATTCGACTCACAAGAGGAGCGCACTTTCAATGCTGTAATCACAGAGCACAGCAATTCTCTGCGTAAACATTCCGAGGATTGGTCGAGATTGTGTTATGAAACAGGAAAGCTGTATTGGTACTACTTCAAGGTGCCTGAAGAAGCCAAAACAGCCTCAGGTTCCGCTATGACGGATCAGGAATCAATGAGGATGGAACGCATCAGAGCGGCCTCTCCTTGGATGCACGAGGCAGCTAAGAGCAAGGACTACAAGAAGGCTGAACTCGCGGATATCTACGCAGGCATGGCAGATTTCAACACGCAAATCGTTCCACTCATCAATGAGGGATCGGATGCCGGCAAATACAAGCCGTATGCAAGGCGTTTGCAACAATTGCTGGATGCTTCCCGCCACGAAAGCAATGATGTTATTCGATTGGAAGCCGCCAATCTGACGCTGGACGCCTTGCAGATCTTTCCAAGGAAGTTCAGGGCGGATGGCATCGGCAAGGATCAGATGAACGCCTTGGCGGATCGGTCTATCTCCTTGGCCGCCTCGGTAACCCCTACGACTGCGTTGCTTGATGAGAGAAAAAACGAGGCCAATGAATCCTCAAAACGGGTGCACACCGATATAGACAACGCCTTTGTGGATATCAAGGGGGATAAGCAATGAGCACCTGGTCCTGGAGAATGCTGGCTCTGGTATTTCTGGCGGTTGCCCTGGTTCTGGTGGTTGCCGCGATTGTGCTCTATAGGGTCCTGCATATACGCCAGGTGCGGGATGTCCTTACTGGCCGCAGCGCGGCTACTGAAATTGAACAGATGCGCACAGCCAGGGCAGGCACATGGGCAATGGCCGGCTCACAACTGCAGACTGGCGATCTGAGTTTCAACCCAGGAGTTGGGAACAGTCAGGATTTCGCCTCCTCCCGCGAGCGTCCGGTCGAATTCGTGGTGCATTCGACCGATGCTTCATCGGAATCCGGGCAAGTGAGCGCTCAATCATCAGAGGTTGATGATGATGAGCAGCAGACCTCTCTGATCGGCCATGGGCATGCTGAAACCAGCGCTCGCGATGATGAGGCCCAAACCACGCTTGCAGAAAGGTTTTGAAACCATGGTGGAGTCCGCAAAAAGAACTAAGGCGATAAAGGTCTTTTGCTGCATGATGAGTGTTTTAGTTCTGTTCTGTCTCACCTTGCTCGTATGGCAGCTATTGCTCCCCACCCGTGCCTTTGCGGCAGAGAAGAAGAGTGCCAAGGACCGCATAACCGTGTCGATGACTTATCGGCAGATGAAGTCCGAAGATGACCTTACAGACGGAAAAACATGGATTGCCGCAGGGCCGCGTTCTGTTACCTTGACCATTACTCCGCGTTCGGCGGACGGTGTCGATTGGCAATCCTCAAAAGATGGCTCGCTGGCAATCGAAGGCATCGGCCTCTCCGGCAGCGGACCATGTCCAGTCCTGCAAAGCGACGATCCCGGACAACAGCCCACCCGGACCTACACGCTTAGATACACCGATGGCGGAGGTAACTCCCACGAAGGTCAGGAATATTCGTTGGACGAGTGTCGGCTGAAATTCAGCTATACATTAACCTCGGACAATGAAGGCGGGAAGGCCGAGAGCCTCAGTGGAGACTTTTCAGAAACGCTCAGTTCTATAGATATGGCTGCCGTCGATAGCGAAGGTAAGGATATCGATTTTGCTCAACACCCCGATTCTATAATTGTGGATTCAACATCTGACAGAAGCCTCAGACTATGGGTATCCGGAGCTCCGACTGCCGACCCGCTTTCTGGCTATTTCAGCAAAGTTGACACAGTATCTCTTTCGTCACGCGACCCGTGGCTGGACCGTATAGTCAACATTGCCTTCAACAACTACAAAAGGGCCAATTCCAATGCCGATTTTGCTCCCATGACCATAAGTCGGATTCCTCAGCATAACCAGGCCGATGACCCCAATCATCTTCCTCCTGCCAGCTTCTCTTGTGGGCGCCACACCTTATACTCGCAAAGAGATGCCAAAATCGACAAGGGCCATGGGGATCACTCAGGGGTCTGGAAGGTGCTCAATCAATCATGTGTAGCTGATATGAACAGGCTGCCATACAATTCCAATGCCCGTTATGAGGCCCGCCCCCAAGAGGAGCTCTCCCGCTATCTGCATCCAACGGATACCGGGCAGGATCACAACTACCTTTCATTCATTTATGACACTGAAAAGCCTATGCTGACCTCAGCCAGCTATTTGTCCCACGGTCTTGAATCACACCCTGGAGATGTTGATTTCCCCGTTTCCGACGGAGTCATGGCCTTCAGGGATCGCGTCATCAGGCTGAGGGCCAAGGATATTCTTCCATCAAGACCAATCGTCGATCCGAGTGGCAACCAAGTCTACCCGCCGCGAATCAGGAATGATGGTCGCAGTGATTCCTCTGCTTCCGGCTTGGCAAGGCTCATACTGGAAGGGAGCCGTTATGACGGTGTCGACAGTCAAGGTAATTCCCGGACTCCGGTTCCATTGAAGCAGTGCTCTGCTGACACTGGTGTTCGGGAAGATGGCGGCTGTGATTACTCCATCTCCACAGGTTCTGACGAACAGGGCGAATACTATGATGTGGATTTCCGATCCTCCGGATATTACGATTTCAGCGTCATAAAGGCCAAAGTCGTTGATAAAGCTGGCAATGAAGATGACTTCTTCCCACTTAAAAGCGGACAGACGGATCGCTCCCAGGCTCCTAACACGGATGCAATGATTGGAAAACTTCTGATTGATGTCAGCTATGAAACACTCGGGGAGCCCAGGATTGCGGTTGCGAGTCGTTCCTCCGACGCCCCCCAGAAGCCAGGCGCTGTGCCTCCTGCCCCCTCTGGCAGTGGACTGGACAGGTATTATTTCAATTCAGATGTCCGCTTGGCCGTGCAGACCAAAGACCAGTATTTGGCCTACTACTTCCGTAAGCTGGCCAGTGATCCCCGCAGAAATGTCGGCGTATTGAAGTATTGGCGCGATGATATGCCAAATGGGCCCAACGAGGCCAAGACGGCCTGCAAGGTGGAGGAACCCAACATAACCGAGGATCGCGACGAAAACTGGACGTGGAGTCTGGCCTGTGCTGACAGTGTCGAGCAGATCAATGGAGTCAGCGGGTCCTATCCGACCAACGGTAAATACACCTTTGTGCTCAATGCGGATATTATGCCTGCTTGGTTCACTTCCTCAAGGACTCAGTTTGGTATAGATACCAGTGCTCCTGTGGCAGATGGATTTGAGGGTCCGCGTGGTGACGGATTGAAGATAATCCGTAGATTCCCTGTCAAGGGTTCCCATAAGACCATTGTGACCAGTCCGGGTGAAAATCATATCCGGTTCAGGGTTCAGGATCTCCTGCCAAAGGAGCAGAGGGGTGCTGATGAAGTCCCGGGAGCCTCCCAGGAGGGAGCATCAGGTATTGCCGGGGATTGCGCTGCGGGCACCTGTCATGGCACGATCCAGATTTCCATGCCTGCTCCAACCGATTTGCAGGGCAATGCCATAGGCGATTCTGCTGCAAGGAACATGACCGTACCGGTGGATGAATCCGGCTGGGTCAAGATCGATTTGAAAGACGAAGGTTTATACGATCTGTCGAAAATCGTGCTGACTGTTGCTGATTGGGCAGAGCATCCGGTCAATAGCGGTGATGGTGACCGGGCGCGGAATGTGCTGAAAATCAGCCTTGACAAGTTGGTCAACAAGTATCCTGATGCCGGAGGTTTCAATGAAGCCTACGATGCCCTGGTGATCGACAACCCTCAGAATCAGAGGACGGCCGAGATAATACTTAGACAGGCCGAGTCCAATCCCGCTTCTACAAATCCTGCATACTACTTCAGAGGCGAAGCGCTCGTCGACTTCAAAGTGAAAGACAGGTGGTTCCCACTATATCAGTCTGTCGGCGACGAGAGCAATAAGAATTTCTTCCATGGCTCCGTCAGCCCGGCCGCTCCGACAGCATTCCCTGCAGTGTCGTTCGAACCTGACGCCTGGGTTCCTGACTCAGCGAGTCCGGACACCTGGGTGTTCCGAGGATATCGGGTTCCCCGTTCTTCCGCCAACCAGAAGAGTCCCCATGAGGGGGTTTATGAGTTGACGCTTTCCTATGCCGGCCTGCAGTGCGACAGCAGCCGGTTCGCTACCGCCCAGCGTAAATTCGTCATTGACTATACAGGTCCCCGGCTGGGCAGTCTTCACTTATCGGCGACCACCCCCCATCATTGGCAATGGATATTCCCTACATCGCCCCTGCATGTGTCCCTGGACGGTGTTAAAGACGAGGTTTCCGGTGTGGATGAGAAGAGTGCGTCCTTTACGGACTACCAGGGGGATGAGGCGACTCCTATGCTTGGGTATGACCCCTGGCTGGCCCCTAAGGATGCGCAGACCCCTGAATCCACCTTGCGATTCGAATCTGATGAGGTCATTGCTTTCGACATGAACGCCGACAGTCAGCGTCTCAGGTTTGATACCACATCGATAGCCGTCAAGGATTTAGCCGGCAACCCCTCATCGACTCATGCGCTGAATTCTTATGGCGGCGATCGAAGCGACATAGTCAACGATACCCAGGGATATACGGGGGCTGCCCTCGATCTTGCCGGTCCGAAGATCACTGTGACCTATGACAACAATGATGTCAGAAACGGCAAGTATTACAAGGCCAATAGGGTGGCCACCGTTGTTGTTGACGAGTCGAACTTTGATTTCATAAGTGCGAAGGACAGCGGGCGCATCATCGTCGAATCAAGTGTTGATGGTCGCAAGGCCCGGCTTGCCGCCAAGGATTTTTCCAACCCAAGCGGCGATAAGCACACTTATCTGGCAAAGCTGGCCTGTGAGAGCGATGGAGATTGGACCGTCGATGCCTCGTTGACCGACCCGGGCGAGCACCAAGCGGTTGCATTCCATGACGAATTCGTCATCGATACAACCAGGCCGGTGCTCTCTCTGAAATTCGACAACAATGACTCTAAAAATGGCATGTACTATAAGGCCCCCCGGGTGGCCACCATCGAGTTGGTGGAGCGTAATTTCAGCAGGGGGGAATCGACGGTAACAACATCGGCCAAGGACGACGCCGGCCATGAGGTTCCGGC
Organism: Bifidobacterium sp. H6bp9; assembly: GCF_032193695.1. NCBI lineage: Bacteria > Bacillati > Actinomycetota > Actinomycetes > Bifidobacteriales > Bifidobacteriaceae > Bifidobacterium > Bifidobacterium sp. H6bp9. The sequence goes on along the minus strand of NZ_JASTZY010000006.1, from coordinate 8,831 downwards.
ATCTTCGGGTGATGGCTGGTCGTATGCAGGAGATCCCAAGGAGTACACCCTGGTCCAGCAGGTATCGTTCAAGGGTGAGTACCATTACACGCTCGAGGCCAATGCCACTGATCTGGCCGGAAACACTGCGGAGGCGGTGAAGGAGCCGGAATTCGTCATCGATATGACCAAGCCCGATCTTCATATCGAAAAAGTGGAGGACAAGACAGCCTATGCGGGCACGGTGGCGCCACGAATACAGGTCGCTGATACGAATATGGATCAGAGCCGAACGACCTATGCGCTTGTCGGGGACAGGCGGGGCAAGGTCAAATCCGCAGACTTGGACCCGAACGAGCATGAGGAAGATAACACCCGAACGGTCGATATTCCTGATTTCAAGCGCAAGGTAGCAAACGACGATGTGTACACGCTGACTGCAACAAGCGAAGACATGGCCGGTAATTCCGCATCTGTGAGCAAGACCTTCTCGGTTAACAGGTTCGGCTCGACCTACCTGTTTTCAGCGGGAACGTCCTCGGTCAGGGGTGCATATTTGAAGAAGGCGGTGCCTATCGAAGTCACCGAGCTGAATGTCAGCGGCATTGATTTGGGTAAGTCAGCCATCAGGTTGGCCAAGGACGGAAGCATCCATGCTGTTCCCGGATCCGATTATCGGATTGTCGACGATAGCGACAGCGGATGGAGCAAACGAACCTATGAAATTCCTGCCAGGTTATTTAAGGGCGACGGCTACTACCGCCTGATGCTCACATCCACTGATCGAGCAGGGAATCTGTCAGAGAATACCATGCAGCACAAGGATGCGAAGCGCAAGGGGGATGCCTCGGTGAACTTCGCAGTGGATTCGCAAGCTCCAACAGTCTCAGCTCTGGGCATTGCCTCCAACAGAGTGTACTACGGGCAACGGCATGGTGTGGGCATAGATGCCAAGGATAACATGAAAGTACACTCCGCCCGGATTGATGTGGATGGCAGGACACAGGGGCGGTGGTCTGGCGATGAGCTCCTCAGAGGCGCGCAGTCCATTAATCTGCCGGCGGATGCTCATAGGCACACGGTGACAGTCAGGACCGAAGATGCGGCGGGCAACACATCCTTGATTACCTATCAGGATGTGGTCGTCGCTTCGGACTGGTGGCAATACATACGTGAGAACGGGTTGCTTTTTGTGCTGGTCATCTGCCTCGGAATCCTTATGGCACTGGCGGCCATCGTCCTTGCGGCTCTGATTGTCAGGCACCATGCGGCAATGGCCTATAGGCGCAATCCATTTGGCAGGCAGGAGCTGTGAGCCATGAAAGGCCTTGTCAATATTCATGATGCTCAGTCGCAGTCTCGGTTTACGGCCTACTTTGATGTGCCGGGAGACTCGTCGTTGGCTGACCTGCTTCCCTCTCTGGCCGGATTCACAGAGGGAGCAACAGGCAGGAAGGTCGATGTCGGTATCGACGGGCGCCGGGTGGACCCGCGTCTGAGTATTGACCAGGTAGGTCTGCATGAAGGATCATGGATTTCCTTGCTGTGTGAGGGGGCGACGATTATCGACCCGCGGGTTCGCTCGGTTGATGACCCAGCAGCGGTTCAGCTGCGCTTTCTCAGTGGGTTCAATGCAGGTGCTATATATGACGTACTTCCAGGTATCTTGAGGATAAGTTCCCTGATGGATCCTGAAAAAGTGTCGATCAGCGCTGATTTTCTTCTTGACGTTCATCCGGATGGCCGTTTGACGGTGGTGCCAAACATACGCGAAGGTGCAGTGGTGAAAGCTGGCTTTCTGCGAAAGCCCAAGCGGCAATTGCACTCCGATGTCTGGCTGGACGGGCATGAGCTGATAGAACCGACCGAGCTGGATTATGGACAGGAGCTTGTGCTTCCCGAATGCATCATCAGCGTGACCAAGGGGCATCCGGATTCCGTGCCAGTCGATAAGGAAGACAGCCCGGGGCACTGGCTGTATACCCGGCCGCCGAAGATCAGGAATGAAGTACGAAACAGACGATATACGCTTCCCGGCTCCCCGACCCGTCCTGACAAGGCCCCTATACCGATTCTGTCGACCTTGTTACCATTTGCCATGTCCGTGGGCATGGCGGTCATTCTGAAGAATTATTCTTATCTGGCTTTTGGCATCATGTCACCGGTGATGATGATAGCTTCGTATTTCTCCGGCAATAACGGCATGAGGAAGAAATACAAGGCGCAGGTCAAACGTTACGAGCAGAGCCGGGACCGCATCAAGGAGCAGGCCAAGCATGCGCTTGAAGAGGAAGTCAGTGATGTTCGGGCCGAATACCCTGATCCTACAGCCTTGCTTGATCTATGCGCCAGTCATAGTGCACAGCTATGGAATAGAAGGGCCACGGACGACTCATGGCTTGGATTGCGCATAGGCACGGGAGATGTCAAGTCGCATGTATCCATGGAAATGCCCGATAACCTTGAATTCGAACGTGTCAAGACGTGGCAGCTCCATCATTTCCCGGTCGTTGTGAATTTGCCGGCCGCCGGCTGCCTGGGGTGCACAGGTGAGCAAGCAGTCATATTCCCGACAGTGCAGTGGATTGTCGCTCAAATGGCAGCTCTGCACTCAGACCGGGACTTGTCGATATACCTGCTTTCGCCCAGGTCCAGAAAGCAACCAGAAGGGGGTCGGCCTGCTCCCGTACCGGCGCAGATTGATTGGTCCTTCGCCCAATGGCTCCCGCAGTTGATTCCGCAGCAAGGGCAGAATGCAGTACGCACATTGGCTACCGGCATCGAAGACATAGCGATGAGGATTTCGGAACTCATCGCCATGCTGGACGATCGTAAGGAGCTGATGCATTCCCAGTCCATGCAGAAGTGGGCTGGGCCATCGGTGGTTGTGGTGATGGAGCATGCACATGTGCTCAGATCCATGCCTGGCACTATCAGGCTCCTTAAGGAAGGGCCCCTTGTCGGCATGTACATGCTATGTGTGGAGATCGATGAGAGGCTCCTGCCTGAGGAATGCCAGACCGTGGTGACAGGGGAGGCTGGCCAGCTGAAGATCCGCAGCAATGTCTCTGATGATGTCAATGACATCATGCCCGACCTGGTCACACAGCAATGGCTTGATGCCCTTTCGCTGTGCCTCGCGCCTTTGGAGGATGGCAGTCCTGACGAGAGCCAGTCCGCCATCTCCTCGCAGAGCAGACTCCTGGACCTGTTGAAGCTGACGCCGACTCCTGAAGAGATCGAAGCTCGATGGGCCCTGCAACCCCGCTCGACCTTCTGCACAATCGGTGAATCGGTCGACGGCCCCTTCGGCCTTGACATCGCCAAGGACGGGCCCCATGGGTTGATAGCCGGTACAACCGGCTCGGGCAAGTCGGAGCTGCTCCAGTCCCTGGTGGCTTCGCTGGCCGTGGCGAATAGGCCGGAATCGCTGAACTTCGTGCTTGTCGATTACAAGGGAGGTGCGGCGTTCAAGGACTGCGTCAAGCTCCCCCATACGGTCGGAATGGTCACGGATCTGGACAACCATTTGGTGACCAGGGCTCTGGTCTCGCTTGGCGCGGAACTGAACTACCGCGAACATCTTCTGGCCCTTGCCGGTGCCAAGGATCTTGACGATTACATGGACTTCCGGGAGCTCCGCCCTGATCTGACTGAGATTCCCCGTCTGCTGATCATTATCGACGAGTTCGCCTCCCTGGCCAGGGAGCTTCCCGACTTTGTCACCGGCCTGGTGAACATTGCGCAAAGGGGCAGGTCATTGGGCATCCACCTTCTCCTGGCGACTCAGCGACCAGGAGGTGTGGTCTCGCCGGAAATCAGGGCCAACACCAACCTTCGTATAGCCCTGCGCATGACGGACGACAGCGAGAGCCAGGATGTGATCGATGCCAAGGATGCATCGCTGATCAGCAAGTCCACTCCGGGTAGGGCCGTGGTGAGGCTCGGGTCGAATTCCTTGGTGCCCTTCCAATCCGCCAGGGTTGGAGGCAGGTATATCGACCCGAACGACAAGGCTGGGACAAAGACAGAGAAGCCCTTTGTCCGCGTGCTTTCCTTCCCCCAGATCGGCCAGCCGGCTCCTGCGCGTCCCAAGTCGAAAGAAAACAAGGGGGATGTAAGCGTAACCGACCTTATGAAGTTGGTCGAGAGTATCTGCGAGGTGGCCAAGGATGAGGGCATTCCCCAGCAGCGGCAGCCGTGGCTGCCTGCCTTGACCGATGAGATTGGTCTGGGTGATCTGCCAGACAGCGAAGATGGTGCTGCACAGGCGGGCCTTCGAGTTCCTTTTGCCATCGGGGATTACCCCAAACTGCAGAAGCAAAGCACGGTTTTCCTTGATATGGCGACCTTCGGTAACCTCTTCATCATCGGCACGTCGCGCAGCGGCAAGACCACGGCCCTTCGGACCATAGCTTTCTCCGCCTGCAAAAAGTATGCACCCACGAAGGTCCAGGTCTACTGCATCGATGGTGGCAATGGCGGCCTCGCTCCTCTCACAGCCTTGCCCAATGTGGGCGTTGTGGCCCTGCGCAGCGAAACGCAGAAGATCGAACGGCTCCTGAACAAGGTCGAAAGGGTGCTCAAGGCCAGGTCAGCCACCCTCTCCAAGGGCGGATACAGCAATATTGACGAGTTCAATCGTGGGCTTGACCAGGATCATGAGGAAGAGGCCCTGCCGCATATGCTGGTCATGTTGGATTCATGGGACGGGTACAACTCCACCTTCGAATCCTATGACAGCGGTTCCCTGATCACCCGCATGCAGAACCTGATGAGGGAAGGGCCGTCGGTCGGTGTGCATTTCATCCTGTCCGGCGACCGCTCCCTCCTGTCCGGACGGATGACCCTGCTGGCAGACAGCAAGATCATGCTGCGGCTGGTCGACAAGACCGACTATTCGGAAATCGGAATTCCCGCCAAGGAGGTACCCGACAAGATGGCGGATGGGCGAGGTTACCAATCCGTTGACGATGCCGAGATTCAGATTGCGCAGATTCGCCGGGGGGAGGTGGGCCAACAGGAATCCGAGGCCATCCGCACCGCCGGTGTCGCACTGGCTACCGGCAGGGATGCCGGCCTCTCGCGGTCCCGTCTGCCTTTCAACGTCGAACAGCTGCCCGATGAGATATCCTTCGATCAGGTATACGCCTTGGTCAAGGAATCCGGGTCCCTGGACAATGGTTTGTTGCCTTTGGGCATCGGCGGCGAAGACAACGATCTTATTGCCTATGATCCGGTGGCAACGCCGATTCTTCCGGTCTTCGGCGGCATGCAGAGCGGCAAGACGACATTGCTGATTTGGTTGGCCAACATGGCGTTGTCCGCTGGGTATCATCTGGTCATCGCGGCCCCTAAGGACAATGCCCTGAGGCGTTTCGAGGGGGTGCCCGGAGTCGTGCGCTTGTTCACGACCCCTGCGGACCTGACACAGGAGAATCTTGAACCATACGCGCGCAATGGCGACGAGAAGGCTCTGGAAAGCAACACCGAAACGGGATTCAAAGGCAATCTTCTGGTGTTCGATGACTGTCAGCTGCTCAAGGAGATTCCCGCCAGTGAGTGGATGCAGAACCTGGTCGGATCATTATCGAAGAGTGACGCCTCATGCATCTTTGCTGGAGACATCATCGACTTCCCCCAGGGCTTCGGGAACTGGGGGTCTTCCATGAAGAAGATCAAGCAGGGCGTGCTGATCAGGCCCGAGGATATGATATATGCGGATCTGATAGGGGCAAGGGTAAAACGGTCTCTTTTCAAATCCGAGATGCCTCAAGGACGTGGAATCGCGAAGCTCGGTATGCAAACTGTCTCTATCCAGTTCCCGAAGTTGGACGGACAATCGAGCGTCCCCTATAGTTTCAGCAACGCTGGGGGTTTGAAGAGATGAACGGGCATAGGAAGAAACAAGGGCTGGCGCAATCCCTGCAGCCGGCAAGGGTCTCTGCGGAGATTCCTGTGCTCCCGCCGATTCAGCAGCCGTCCTTCGTCAACGGGTGGGATTTGCACGATAAGGCCCTGAAACCACGGTCGGTTGGGGATAGTACCGGCCGTCACGCGGAATCGTATCAGTTGGTTTTTTCCGATGGGCAGCGGGTGCCTTGTCAAGGACGTAGTGTCGTGGGGCGGATGCCGGAACAGCCGGGTGAACACTATGCCGCTTATGTAGTTGTCGAAGATCCTTCGCATCAGACTTCCCGAAGGCACTTTGAATTTGGAACAACACCCATTGGCCAGGTATGGGTCATGGATCTGGGGTCGGCGAATGGCACTTTCGTCCGTTCCGGCGAGACGTATATGCAATTACAGGCAAAGAAACGGACCGGGTTGTCTGAAAACGATGTGATCAGGTTCGGTAGTCTCAGCGCAAAAGTTGAAAGGAGTAATTGATCATGGCTGGCGATCTCGAAATTTCGTATGATGAACTCAGTAGTGCTTCTAGGGTCCTGAAGAATATCGAACAGACGATTGGTGATTTTACGGGAGCTGAAGCCGATTCGGATTGCATGGGCCATCCTGGAGTGAGTAAGGCATATGCTGATTGCATAACCCGTTTGCATACACTGAGCCGTAAATACTCCAGGAAAGCGGGTGACCTTGGATCGATGCTTGACAGTGTGGTCAAGGAGTTCCGCGATGCGGACAACAGGATAGGGGACCAGGCTGGTCAGATGCTCAGTTCCAGCTCGAATGCTCAGGCGGTGCATCGTGGCTGACCAAGACATCCACTTCAGCATGGCGATCCCTGATGATTGGGAGCGATTGGACCTTACCGGAAAGGGGAGGCGGGATTACGCGCGCGCCCAGGCCCAAAGGGCGGTGGAACAGATACCAGCTTTGGCGGGCAAAAGGAAAGTGATAGAGAACAGCCTCTACCATGAGCTCACATCCTCTTGGGCGAAAGGTGTGCGGTATGGGGCCGCAATGGCGCAGCCCACTGCCGATGGGATTCTGGACGCTGCGATAACCGTCTCGATTCTTCCCGAGCCTCCTCATCACGACGACGAATCTGTTTTCGAGGCGATATCTGCCACCGTGCATGAGAATGATGAGGATTCGGATGGTGATGACGAGTCGGATGTTTCGATGATCAATCTGCCACAGGCGGGAAGGGCGGTGCGGGTTTACGGGCATCGCACCTTGCATCCGGGCGAGGGTTCCCGATCTCTCAAGTATTCGGTCCTGCAGACTTTTGTTCCTTTTGGAGGCCGCGTGGTCATGGTGATGGGATTCACCTTTTCCTCTGATGTGGAGGACCAGTTATTTGAATTGTTCGATTTGATTACCGGTACATTGTCGGTATGGATTGAGAGGGGCGATGACAGATGAGTTTGAGTCTTGACTGGTCCGAGATCGAGTTATACATGGATCCTGTGCCCGGGGATCCGGCAAGGGTCAGGCAATGTGCCGCCAAGGCAAGGTTGAAGTCTTCAACAGTGGATTCCCTGAAAGATGGTGTGAGCCGAATCAGGTCCGTTCACGACAGTGGATCGGTATTCGTTGGCAAAGCGGCGGACAAGTTTATCTCCAAGCTGGACGATTTCCCCAGCAATCTTTCCAGCTTATCGAATGGATTGAATACGACTTATAAAACCCTGGATTCGTGGTCCGCCTGCATGGAGGATTGCCAGCACAGGGCCGCCAATGCCTATCATCGGGCGGTGGATGCTAAGAACGATGTCTCCAATGCGCAGTCACAGCTGGATGGTGCGCGCATCGACGCGTTGAAGGCCAATGCCTACAAGGATCTGCTGCAGGGGAAGCGTACGCTGGGTGCGGATGTCGATGATGCAGATATGCGACGGGCGCAGAGCCGTGCCGACACCGCCCAGGGGCAGGTGGCTTCCTTCCGCAGACAGTTGGACAGTGCGCAGGGATCGTATGACGCAGCCCGTCGTGATGTTCTCAAGGCTGGCGACGAGTACAATAACGGCGCCGACATCGCTGTTCACGGGCTGAACGGGGCCCTGGACGATTTGCCGCCCGTCTCGGTGTTCGATCGTGTCTATTACAGCGATACCTGGCGGACGATCGTCAAAGTCGCGGAGGTCGCCGGCTATGTTGTCGGCGCAGCGATGCTGCTATTGGGGCCTGGGGGCATACTCGGCCTGCTTGCTTTTGCTTTTGCAGCCGTAGGCTTTGCAAATGATTTTCTGGCTTTTACCCGCGGAGATGAAAACTTTGTACAGTTATTGCTTGGTGCTGCTTCATTGGGGTTTTCGGCTACGAGCGGTTTAGTGAAAGAAAGCGCTGCCGGGGTGCGGTTTTTCGCTAATTCAAAGGAATTGCCTATGTATCAACGGGTGATCGGCGGGTTGAATTCGTACGGCCATAATTCCGGCATGGTCACGGATTTTTCGACCGCAATGAAAACGAGTAATTATGAATTACTTGAGAATAGTGGCTTTGCCAAGCAGCCCGCGGAGAAGATTTTGGATCTCTTTAAGGCCCTTGTCGATGGACCGGAAAAAGCGACCCGCATATTCAATGATTATCAGATAAGGGGCTTATTGCCGCATGATTGGAAATGGATACTGGAGAAAAGCGATCTGTACGGGGTTTTCAACCCGGCGGATGTTGCGACGATAAAGCGGTATGGGCTGGATGCAAGCCGCGAGGCTTTGCGTAAAGACTCCATGAAGGATGTGCTCAAGGATTTGATTGATGCAGAAAAGCGTATCGAAGACCATAAGGCTGAGGGCAAGACTGGATTCGGGGCCGGCCTGACGGAGTGGGCCGGCCTGCTTGCCCCGGCTGTGCCGGTCCTTGGCCTGGCGGGCGAAGTGGCGGATTCGAGGCTTTGAGCGGGAGGGTGGTGTGTGATGGCTGTTGGTGTTTCCGGTTCCTTGCGG
>NZ_JASTZY010000005.1:0-130402 GCF_032193695.1 Bifidobacterium sp. H6bp9 | reverse complement strand
ACAGCCACAAGGCCAAACCCCCAACATAAACAACGCGTTTAGTTCCTATAGCCCACCCATGCCGAAGCCAAGATTAGGACACCCTGACAAACTCCGTTACGGCATCAAGGGATAATCTTCGCCAATCACTGTCGGCAATCTATAGAACCCGCACCTCGATCAAATCTGTAACCTCGACTAACCAGCATTGTTTTTATCTCCCACCTAACAGGGCAGAGCTAGCTCAGACTCCCATTCTTCATTGTGAATCGTGCCTGCCACAACCTTTGTGCCGACAAACCTTCAAGGGCCTTAGAATTATTCTGATTAAAAATGTCGCAGTCTATCTGCAAACAGATTCATGGGCTCATCGCAACGACTCTGGAGGCTTGCACAACAATGACCAGAACTGAAAAGGGCGCACTGGGCGCACTTACTGGGCTGTCCTTGGGAGATGCGCTGGGCATGCCCACGCAGAGCATGAGTCCAGCAGCCATCCATGAGGCCTACGGCAGGGTTGACACCCTTCGTGATGCTATTGCGGATCAGCCGATCGCTCCAGGTATGCCTGCGGGATCTGTGACCGATGACACCGAGCAGGCACTGATTGTCGCAGAGCTGATCATCGAGGGCAGAGGACACATCGATCCCAAAGAGTTCGCTAAGCGCCTTCTGGCCTGGGAGGACGGCATGAAGTCACGCGGATCACTCGACCTGCTCGGGCCATCCACCAAGCTGGCCCTGGAACAGGTTCGCCATGGCGCGGACATCATGACCACAGGAAGGACCGGCACCACCAATGGGGCGGCCATGCGAGTCGCCCCGGTAGGGATAGCCAACAGGCCCGAAGACACTAGACGGCTGGCCAATCGCATCTACGAGTCCTGCCAGGTCACCCACGACACGGTCACAGGCTTTCAAAGCGCAGCGCTGATCGCTACGACAGTCAGTCTGGGACTTGAAGGAATGACCGTTCGCCAGGCACTGAATGAGTCCTTGCGCCTGGTACCCGCCATGGAAACCGCCGGAGCCTGGACACCCAAGGCATCGGTTCCCGCTCGGGCCCGCCAGGCAATACAAGTGTCCGAAGAATTCAGCGATGAGGACGACTTCGAACGCCACCTCATCGAAGACTGCGGCACTTCGGTGGAGGCCAATGAGTCTGTGGCAGCCGCTTTTGCCCTGGCCTGGAGATTCGCCGACGATCCCCAATCGGCTCTATTCGTCGCGGTCAACCTGGGCGGCGATACGGACACCATCGCTGCCATGACTGGCGCAATGACCGGCGCATGCACCGGCCCCGAGGTGTTCGACCCTGCACTCTGCTCCCAGGTGGCTTCGGTATCTCACCTTGACCTGCAGAAAACTGCCCGTGGCCTGATTACCCTAAGGTAAAGCGCAAAACGGATACGACAGTATCCTTCAGGAATACAAGAATATAAAATCCAGTCAACCCTGAGATCATGGGGTCCACCCAGACCACACCACAGGCCTGACCAGACAATCCATCGCTGCATCCAGTACATCGTGAGTCAAAGGAGACAATCCATGTCAACTGCACCAAAAGAGGGCACCATCCTCTCCAGAGTTGAGCAAAGGGGCATCGAACCCGTGCCCGAGGATCAGAGGAACGGGTCGCCCGGTCAGCTCTTCTGGGTCTGGTTCGCCGCCAACATCTCGATCCTGGGAATCCCTCTGGGAGCTACCCTGATTGCCCAGGGCCTCAACCTCTGGCAGGCCGTGCTCGCCACGACCATCGGAGCCTTCGGATCCTTCGCACTGGTCGGCATCATTTCCATAGCCGGCAAAAGAGGCGGCGCCCCCACGCTGACCCTGTCCCGAGCCATTTTCGGCGTCAGAGGCAATGCGGGCCCCACACTGGTGGCTCTGCTATCCAGGCTGGGCTGGGAGACGGTGAACACGATGACTGGCGCTTTTGCCCTGCTCTCCCTGATCGCCATCATCTTCGGCACATCAGCTGATGCCAAGCGCTCCCCCTTCCTGACCTTCGTCTGTATTGCCGTCTTCGTAGCCTTGACCGTGGTGGTCTCGGCCGCAGGCCACGCCTTCATCCTCACTGTGCAGAAGTGGGCCACCTGGATATTCGGAGCCCTTACCCTCTTGGTAGCCATCTATCTGGCCACGACCGTCGACTGGTCCTCCTTCATCGGCAATGCCCCCGGGTCAGCCAGCGCCTTCCTTATCGGAGTCGGCACCATAGCCGCAGGGACGGGCATCGGCTGGGTCAATTCCGGCGCAGACATGGCCCGCTACCAAAAGACCTCGGTAAAATCCGGCTCTCTGATCCTGACTGCAGCAGCCGGCGCCGGCATCCCCCTGGTCGTGGTTATCGGACTGGGATCGGTCCTGACAGCAGGCAACTCCACCATTGCCTCCGCCGCTGATCCGGTCGCCGCGGTTCGAAGCGCCCTGCCCGCCTGGGTTTCGATCCCCTATCTGATTGCCGCCTTCGCTGGGTTGCTCATGTCAAACAACCTGTCCGTATATTCGGCCGGCCTGACCACCATCACCCTGGGCATCAGAATTCCCCGCGTATATGCGGTCGTCGTCGATGTGGTGGTGACCACCTGCGGAGCCCTGTACTTCACGCTGGGCTCCGACGGATTCTACGGCCCCTTCGTCACCTTCATCTCCCTCTTGGCAGTGCCGCTGAGCACCTGGGCAGGCATCTTCCTGTCAGATATGATCTTCCGCAAGCGCTACGATTCGGACGGCCTGCTGAATCTTCAAGCCGATTCCCCATACTGGTACTGGCACGGCATCAACCTCCCGGCCATCGTCAGCTGGCTGGTGGGGATAGTCGTCGGCTTCCTGTTCGTGACGGCCCAGGTCTCCAAGAACGAGGTCTGGTTCTCAGGACCGCTGGCCGGCAGCTTCCTGGGCAGGAACGGCCTGGCATGGCTGGTATCCCTCCTGCTGGGAGGAATCCTCTATGCCATTTTGCACCTCCTCTCCAAGGACTCCGTGGCGATGAGGAGCAGCGGTAATGACTGAACCCAGCATCCTTCATCTCGGTCAGGTGGTGATTGACCTGAGCATGAACATCGACCACCTCCCGGAACGCGGAGGGGACATTTTCGCCAGGCGAACCGCCATAAAGGTCGGCGGCGGATACAACGTGATCCAGGCAGCCAGGCGGATGGGGGCACCCATAGCCTACATGGGGGCGATCGGCACAGGTCCGATGGCGGACATGGCCCGTGGAGCCCTTGCTGCCCTGCAGGTTCCCGCACAAGGGCCTGTGCTGGATAACTGTGACACCGGATACTCGGTAGCCATGATCGAACCCTCGGGTGAACGCACCTTTGTATCGGCGAGGGGCGCAGAGACCCGGGTACCGGAGGGCACCTACGAAAGCATGAATCTGGTTCCCGGTGATGTCATCTACCTGAGTGGGTATTCCTTCTGCCACAAGGACAACACCCGAAGCCTGCTCGGTTTTGCCGAGAAACACCAGGGCGAAGGATTTTCGGTGCTCTTCGACCTGGGACCCATGGTGGCCGATATTGCATTGGATGTACTTGATGCGGTCAACGGTCTGCATCCTATCTGGTCCCTCAACGAACGCGAGGGACCAATCCTGGCGAAACGTCTGGGGTGCCAACCCGAAACTGGCGACGTTACTGAGTTGGAATCCCTCTGCCGCTCGCTTTCGTTGAGACTGGACAGTCCGGTGGTTCTCAGAGCCGGCGCCCGCGGTGCCTGGTACTGCCAGCCCAAGGATGCAATGCAGAGCCAGTACATTCCCACCCCGCAGGTCCATGCCATAGACACCAACGGTGCAGGCGATGCACACTCGGGTGTCCTCTGCGCGGGCATCTTCCAAGGTCTGCCCATTGAGGAGGCCCTGGTGCTGGCCAACTGTGCAGGAGCACTTTCCACTACCCAGCGGGGTCCAGCCACATGCCCAAGTGAAGAAGCCATACGAAAGGCCGCCAGCTCCCTGCAATGATGACCGGAGCAAAACCGGAGGAAACAAAGGCGGCCGCCGACTTCATGCCGACGGCCGCTTGGCCTCTCAACGAGGGACCAGAGAATGGCGTATCAGAGCTGCTTGCCCAGCTGATCGGCTGCGCGCAGGGCGTGAGCCACATCGGTCGGGGTCACCTCGAATGGCATGTTGCCCATGGTCTCGTCAGGGCCGCAGGCGTGCTCGCCGACCTTGAGCAGATCCTCCTCGCTGGCCTGGCCGATGCCGATCTGCTCCAGGGAGGTGGGCAGACCCACGCTGCGGAAGAAGTCGTAGACCCGGCGGGTCTCCTCCAGGGGCCGATCCTCAAGGACCAGCTGGGCCAGGGTGCCGAAGGCCACTTTCTCGCCGTGCAGCATGGAGTGGGTGCCCTCCAGGGCGGTCATCCCGTCATGGATGGCGTGGGCTGCAGCCAGTCCGGAGCTCTCGAAGCCCAGGCCGCTCAGCAGGGTGTTGGCCTCGATGATCTTCTCCAGGGCGGCTGTGCGCACACCGGCCTTGGCGGCGGCCACGGCCTTGACCCCGTCCTCCAGCAGCGTGTCACGGCAGAGACGGGCCAGGGCGAAGGCAGCCATGGTGGCGTGGCCTCCGGTCATGGTCACCGCGTTCGACTGCACGCAGGCGGCTGCCTCATAGTAGGTGGCGAAGGCATCGCCCAGTCCTGATACCAGGAAGCGCACCGGTGCCTTGGCGATCACGTCGGTATCCATCAGGACCACATTGGGGTTGGCAGGCAGGGGCAGGTAACGGTCAAAGACGCCCTCGGGCGTGTAGAGCACGGACAGCCTTGAGCAGGGCGCATCCGAGGAGGCTGCCGTGGGCACAATCATGACCGGCAGGTGGGCGAAGTGGGCCACAGCCTTGGCGGTATCCAAGGTCTTGCCGCCGCCAATGCCGATCACCGCGTCGCTGTCGCCCAAATGGGCACGATGGCGGTCGATTTCCTCCATGGAGCACTCGCCGCCGAATTTCATCAGTTCGTAGGGGATCCCATCGTGCTCAAAGGAGGCGACAATGTCGTCGTGGTAGAGCCCGTCGATGACCGGGTCGACGATCAGATGGGCGCCCTTGGTGCCCAGAGCCGCGTATTCTCCAGCCAGCTTTCCCATGGCGCCCTCCTGCTGAACATAGGAGCCGGGAGAGCACAGAACCTTGCGCATACATACACCTTTCTCATCGCTGATCCCGCCTTCGGGACCAGGTCCTTAGTGACGAGCCTCTTGGCCCGTCTGAAAGTGACCCTAGTCACATTACATGGTGAGATGGGTGTGCCGCGCCGGGCGACCGGTCAGTTATGAGGCAAGGAATTGGTCGTGCTCGTCGGCGACGACTGGGGTGTGGGAGCCGTACTTGAGGGGCTGGGCGTGGAGCCTGTCGCGTCGGCAGAGGGCGAAGGCGAGCTCGTGGGGTTCCCTCCCTGCTGTTGACCTTGCCCGGATCCCTGTTCGTTGCCTTGGTGCTGATTCGTTCCCGAAGGCTGATTCTGGGGGGCACCCGGGGTCGCCTGGTCTTCAGGCTGCTCAGTACGCTGTGCAGGCTTGGAGGGGGTCTCTTCCTCCTGGCTGGGGGTTACCTGGCTGGTCGAAGGGCTGACCACGTTGCGGACCACCTTGTCGGTGCCTTCGCCTTTGGTCAGGGCATTGATGGCCAGGGCGGACAGCAGCACGGCCACCAGAGCGCTGACCACTGAGACGATGATGACGTTGCGGCGGCGCTGATCCAGTTTCTTTTTGCTGGTTGCCGCAATGGGGGCCGCATGGGCCCGAGGACCATTGTTGGACGAAATGGTTCTGCCGGTCTTGGCTGCCGACTTTTCGCCACCGACAGGAGGCATGACCTGCGTGGATCCATCAACCGGCGCCATGACCTGGGTGGACCCGTCGGCAGCACCGCTGGAATCGTCCGAAGCGCCTTTCCCCTGTGCCGGCAAGACCCTGGTCTGCCCATCAGCGGCTGAATCGCTGTCCGTATCCGTCTTGGAATCGTCATCATCCTGGTCGGCACCGCCAACCACGGACTCCTGCAGCTTTTGGCCAGAGGCTTCCAAGACATTCTTGTAGATCTGCGAGGCCACAGCAGAGACGATGGAACCGATGGCTACGCCGATGATGGATCCCGCCACGCCGATCTTGGCGGCCAGCCAGAAGGAGGTCATGGCTGCAAGAGCGCCGGCGACGATCTGCGCCCAGGAAATGTCATGAAAGAACTGCTTCACTCCGACCCCTTTTGATCCAACGGCTGGTTGCTGCGCTCTTATGGTAGCTGGTCGTCATGGCGATCCTGTGATGGTCAGTCGGTCTGAACCAGCCCTCGGGGATTGTTCCAGTCCCCCCGCATGGCGATGGCAGGACCGCGATTGTAGTCGATCATGGACCAGCGCAGACCGCCGTCTGGCAGGTCTCGTGGCATCAATCGCGCCCAGTGGGCATTGCGCATGGTGACCAGACCTAGGTATTCTGGATATTCACTGGCCATGCCCAGCAGAGCCTGTAGGGCCTGGGCTATGAAGGACCCATGGGAGAAGACCATGAGATCCGTATCCGGACCAGCCCGATGAATCCAACGATTCAGGGTTTCCAAGCCTCGTTTGCCTACCTGGGCCTTGGTCTCGGCACCGTGAAGCAGCTCTCCCCCGGCGCCTCGGGTCCAGGATTCGTAGTCCTCGGGCCAGCGTTGGCGAACCTCTTCGGCGCTGGCTCCCTCCCACTCGCCAAAGTTGCGTTCGCGCAGACCTGGATCAAGATGGACCGGCTGGTCCAGGGGGTCGGCAAAGGCATGGGCGGTGGCGGCAGCCCTGCCCAGGTCAGAGGAGACCACCAGCAGGCGGCGGTCTTGAGGTGCGCCATCCACGTACTCTGCCCGGAGCTCCTCGGCGGTCCTCTCCACCTGCCAGCGGCCCACGCTGTTGAGGGGGATGTCGATCTGGCCCTGCATCCGGTGCTTTGCATTATATGAGGTCTGCCCGTGGCGGACCACGGTCATGGAGCGCACATGCCGTCCGTCCTCGACGGCGGCAACCGAGTCAGTCATGGTTTTCCTGAGGATCAGCGAAGCGGCTGCGCAGATCATCCCCATTCAAATCATCAGCCTTGGAGGCCAGTCGGCTGTCCTGGTCGTCATCGGCGAGGGTGAAGGGATGCTCCAGCTGCAGGTCCACCTGAGGGCAGTCCTTCCACAGCCGTTCCAGGTCATAGTAAGCCCGGGCCTGCTTGTGCATGATGTGGATGACGAAATCACCGTAGTCCAGCAGAACCCACTGGGCCTCCTGGACGCCCTCCCGCGAGCGGGGATCCAGGTTCTTCTGCAGGTGGAGCTGCTTCTCCACCTCCTCGGCGATGGCCAGGACCTGACGTTCGTTGCTGCCGGTGGCCACCATGAAGATGTCAGTGATGGCGATGGGCCGGGAGACGTCGAAGGCCACAATGTCCATGGCCTTGACATCGTTGGCAGCCCGAGCGGCCACCAGGACCGCGTCGATGGATTCCTGCAATGCTGGCACTTGTCACGCCTTTCCTTGTTGTGAAGCCGATGCTCCCATGATTACCGCTCCCAGGCGGGCTTCCAGTCCGGAACCTGATGCTGGTCATTGGTGGAGTAGACCATGGCTCCGTCCTCGACCGGATGACGGATGACCGATCCGGCCCCGGTGGTGACCCCATCGCCCACCTGGACGGGAGCCACGAAGAGGTTTCCTGCGCCCACGTGCACCTCCGACCCGATCTCGGTGCGGTTCTTGTGCACGCCGTCATAGTTGGCCGTGATGGACCCGCCGCCCACGTTGCTGTCGTGGCCTATGTGGGCATCACCCACATAGGAAAGGTGGGGCACCTTGGTCCCGTGGTCGATGGTGGCCTTCTTCATCTCCACGAAGGCCCCGGCCTTGGTGTCCTCGGCAAGGACGTTGCCGGCCCTCAGATAGGTCCAAGGACCGATGTTGGCCCGGGCCCCGATCCTGGTCTCCTGCACGCGGGAACGCTCCACCCTGACCTGCGGCTCGACGATGGCGTCAATCAGGGTGGTATAGGGGCCGATGACCGCGTCCGAGGCGATCTCGGTATGACCCTGCAGGAAGCATCCGGGCAGGATGACGGCATCCTGCTGGATGACCACGTCGTCCTCGATCCAGGTGGTGGACGGGTCCAGGATGGTCACCCCCTGGCGCATGAACTCCTGGCAGACCCGCAGGTTATGGGCCTTGGCCAGATCAGCCAATTGGATCCTGTCGTTGACACCCTCCACCTTGAGCGGATCAGGCGCGGCGAAAGCCCCGACCCGGCCCAGGCGACGGGCCGTCTCCAGGGCGTCGGTCAGATAGAACTCCCCCTGGGCATTGCTGTCGTCCAGCCCGCGGACCGCCTGTCGCAGCAGATCCGCCTCGAAGACGTAAACGGAGGTGTTGACCTCCTTGACGGCCAGCTCGGTGCCGGTGGCATCACGCTGCTCGACGATGCGCAGAACCCGTCCATCCTGGTCACGAATGATGCGTCCGTATCCGCTAGGGTCGTCCAGATTGACCGTCAGCACGGTGGCCCCGTCGCCGGAATTGACATGATAGTCAAGCAGGCTTTGCAGCGTATCCGCGTCCAGCAGGGGCATGTCCGAGGCCACGATCAGCACCTGGCCGTCGTGCTGGAGCTCGCCATCCAGCTGATCCACGGCGCACTGGACCGCGCGCCCCGTGCCCGGTCGGCTGTCCTGACGCACGATGCGCACCTGGGGATCGTAAGAGCGTGCAGCCTGCGCCACCAGGTCGGCCTGATGATGAACCACCACAGCCGTCAGTTCGGGATTCAGGGCGGTCACCGATGTCATGACCCTTTGCAGGAAGGTCTTGCCGGCCAAGGTGTGCAGAACCTTGGGATGAGCCGAATGCATGCGAGTGCCCTCGCCTGCGGCCAGAATGATGCCAGCGGTCAGCGTCTTGCCGCCGCTCAAAACTCCACCACCCCGCTCTCGGCGATGTCGATCAGATCCTGAATAGAGTCCACCACCTGGTCAGGGCGGTAGGGGAAGGTTTCCACCTCGGAACGTGTGGTGATGCCTGTCAGCACCAGGAAGGTGTTCAGACCGGCCTCGACTCCGGCCACCACGTCGGTGTCCATCCGGTCGCCGATCATGGCCGTGGTCTCGGAGTGGCCGCCCACCCTGTTCAGGGCCGTGCGGAACATGATGGGGTTGGGCTTGCCCACGAAGTAGGGCTCCCGGTTGGTGGCCTTGGTCACCAGGGCCGCCACCGCGCCGGCTGCCGGCAGGACGCCGTTCTCGCTGGGGCCGGTGGCGTCCGGGTTGGTGCAGATGAAGCGGGCGCCTCCCAGGATCAGGCGGATGGCTGTGGTGATGGACTCAAAGGAATATGTCCGGGTCTCGCCCAGGATTACATAGTCCGGGTTGATGTCGGAAAGAATGAACCCGGCCTCGTGCAGGGCCGTGGTCAGCCCGGCCTCGCCGATCACATAGGCCGATCCCTGCGGCATGGTCCGGGACACGAAGTCGGCGGTGGCCAGGGCCGAGGTCCAGATCCGATCCTCGGGCACGTCGATGCCCGAACGGCCAAGGCGGGCCGAAAGGTCACGTGGGGTGTAGATGGGATTGTTGGTCAGCACCAGATACTGGCGGTTGTTGCGCTTGAGGGTGTCGATGAATTCGGCAGCTCCGGGCAGGGCCGTGTTCTCGTGCACCAGCACGCCGTCCATGTCGGTGAGCCAGGTTTCGATCTTCTTGACTGCCAAGACAGTTCCTTTCGGTTGGTCACCGACCCCAAGGAGGCCGTCTCCGACCGGAATCGGCGAGCGTAAGCTCCCCCACCTGGATTCGAACCAAGACTAAGGGTTCCAAAGACCCGTGTGCTGCCTTTACACCATGGGGGAAGGGCGGAACCCTTGAGGCCCCGCCAGGTTTATTATGCCACAGCCGGACGATTACGCCACGCCATGCCGGGCAGGCAGGGCTTTAGGCAAAGAGGAAGCCCTGGCCGTGATGAGCCGGATACGTGTCGAAGAGCCGGGCCACCGAGCCATCCTCAAAGACCGCCTTGATGGCCGAGGCCAGCAGGGGGGCGATGGACAGCACAGTCAATCCATCCCAACGCTTCTCCTGGGGAATGGGGACCGTGTCGGTGACAATGACCTCCTTGGCCTGGCAGGACTTGAGCCGTTCCACGGCAGGCCCGGACATGACGCCATGAGTGGCCACGATGGTGATGGAGTTGGCGCCGGCCTCCTCCAGGACGTTGCAGGCCTCGGTGATGGTGCCGCCGGTGTCGATCAGGTCGTCCACCAGCACGCAGTCCAGGCCACGCACGTCGCCCACCACCCGATGGGCCACAGCCTTGTTGGGCTGGGTGATGTCACGGGTCTTGTGGATGAAGGCCAGGGGCACGCCTCCCAGGCGCTGGGCCCACTGCTCGGCCACCCGGATGCGGCCGGCATCTGGAGAGACCACGGCCACCTTGGAAAGGTCCATCCGGTCGCGCACATAGTCCACCAACACAGGCATGGCGATCAGATGGTCCACAGGCCCATCGAAAAAGCCCTGGGACTGGGCGGCGTGCAGGTCAACCGACATGATCCGGTCCGCGCCAGCCGTCTTGAGCAGGTCGAACATGAGCCGGCAGGAGATGGGCTCGCGGCCCAGATGCTTCTTGTCCTGACGGGAGTAGCCCAGGAGCGGGCAGACCGCGGTGATGGATCGCGCCGAGGCCCTCTTGAGGGCGTCGATCATGATCAGCTGTTCCATGATGGACTTGTTGACCGGGTCTGAGTGGGTCTGCAGGACGAAGACATCCGCACCGCGCACCGACTCCGTATAGCGCACATACATCTCACCGTTGGCAAAGTCGTATGCCGTCGTCTCCAGGACGTCGATGCCGAGTTGATCGGCCACGTCCGCCGCGAGTCTGGGATGGGCCCGGCCTGTGACAAGTATGAGATTTTTTCCTGGTCTGCCTTTGAGTATCGCGCTCACCATATCTCCAAACGTTGTTTTCGCTGAAGCGGACAGCCTCCATAATAATGGCGCGCGCTGACACAGCCGGGCTGTCCGTGTTGGCGAGTCCGACAGTATGCGAAGCTCAGGAAGCCGAGCGGTAGAGCCCGTGCTTGTTGATGTACTGCACCACCCCGTCCGGAACCAGGTACCAGACCGGCATGCCCCTGGCCGAACGACGGCGCACATCTGTGGACGAGATGGACAGGGCCGGAATCTCCAGGGTATCCACCCGCTGGGCAGGCACCTGAAGGTCGTCCAGGCTGGAGGAGTAGCCGGGCCTGGAGACGGCGACGAACTTGGCCAGATCCCACATCCGGTTGGCATCCTTCCAGCGCATGATCTCGGCCACAGCGTCCGCCCCGGTGATGAAGAAGAGGTCGCTGTCGGGACGCATCCGCTTGATGTCGCGCAGGGTGTCCACGGTGTAGGTGATGCCAGGACGCTCAATGTCCACCCGGGAGACGGTGAACTTGGGGTTGGAGGCCGTGGCGATCACGGTCATCAGATAGCGGTCCTCAGCATTGGTCACCGTCTTGTTCAACTTGAAAGCCGGGCGGCCGGTGGGCACAAAAATGACCTCATCCAGGTCGTAGACCCAGGCCACCTCCGAGGCAGCCACCAAGTGGCCGTTGTGAATGGGGTCGAAGGTGCCGCCCATGATCCCCACCCGGGGTCGGCGGTTATGGTGAGAAGGCCTACAGGACCCGTCAATATCTGATGGCTCCTGCCCGGATTCCCCCTCCTTGGACAGTTCAGACATCATCCGGTTCACCCCTGCTCGCCCTCCCGTCTGGCTTCCGAGGCGTTCTCCTCGTTCTCTGACTTGGCCTCCTGGCGCATCTGCTCGGCGCTGGGGTTGACCCGGTCAGGATCGATCCGCTCCATGTCGGCATTCCACTCCTCCTGGACCACGCGGCGGATCTCGGAGTAGGTGGGCAGGGGGAAGCCCGGCTGGTAGGCCCGACGAACCTGAGCCACGCATCCGGTGACAGCTACCAATGAATCGGACAGGTCGGCGATGCGCCCCTCCTGCTCCTGTTTGCGGAAGACCGGCACCCGCTCCTCCATGACGGTGATGTTGTGCCTGACCTGATTGAGCTGGTCCTGGTCCAAGTCGTATACATCATCGGCATGCTCGTCAGGCCAGCCAATCAGGACAGCGTCGGCGTACTCAAGGCAGGAGCGCTGGTCTGCATCCGGGATGCCGTCCTCGATTTGCACCAGAAAGACGTACCGCAGCAGGCTCAGCCGCTCTGAAGCCACCCTCAGCCAGATGCGCGGATTGTCGTGCTCGCGCTGGAAGAGCTCTTCGATCTTCTCGTTCACGGCCGCACCTGTCCCCTGCCGTACCCGATCCACTTGGTGGTGGTCAGCTCCTGCAGACCCATGGGTCCTCGGGCATGCAGCTTCTGGGTGGAGATGCCCAGCTCGGCGCCCATGCCGAACATGCCGCCGTCGGTGAATCTGGTCGAAGCATTGACCATGATCACGGCCGAATCCACCCGACGGGAAAACTCCTCCACGGCCTCGTAGTCCCGGGCCAGGATGGCCTCGGTGTGACCGGTGGAGTGACGGTTGATGTGATCGATGGCCTGATCCATGGAGTCCGCCACACGCACCCCCATCTTCAGATCCAGATACTCACGGTCCCAGTCGGCTTCCTCAGCGCGAACCAGCAGATCCTCAGGCAGACCCTGCCCGGCAAGAATGTCCATGGAGACCGCATCCAGGTGCAGCTCGACCTGGGCCTGCGTCAGCGCTCGGGCCACACGGGGCAGGAAGTCGGCGGCCACATCCCTGTGCACGATCAGCTTTTCAGCGGCGTTGCAGACGCCCACCCGCTGGGTCTTGGCGTTGACGATGATGGGGATGGCCTGATCCATATCCACTGAGCGGTCCACGTAAATATGGACATTGCCTGCCCCGGTCTCGATGGTGGGCACAGTGGCCTGCTCGATTACGCTGCGGATCAGCCCTCGGCCGCCCCTGGGCACCAGCAGATCGATATGACCGCGTGCCTTCATCAGAGCCTGGGCCCCCTCGCGGCCGTATCGGTCCACGGAAGCCACCAGAGCCGGATCCAGCCCCTGCTCACGAAGGACCCCGCCTATCAGCTCCACCAGGGCGCGATTGGTGCGCTGGGCCGCGTGACCTCCCCGCAGGAGGGCCGCATTGCCGGACTTGAGGCAGAGGGCCACCACATCGATGGTGACGTTGGGCCTGGCCTCGTAGATCATGGCCACCACGCCCAGGGGAACCCGCACCTGATTGAGCCGCATGCCGTTGGGCATGTCATGGCCGCGAACCACCTCGCCCAGGGGATCGGTCAGCCCCGCCACCATGCGCACGCCCCGGGCGGCGTCCGCGATACGAACCTTGTCCAAGCGCAGACGGTCTATCAGACCGGCGCTCATTCCTTCTTCAAAAGCCTGGGTGCAGTCCTGCTCATTGACTGCGGCAATCTGATCGGCCTGATCGATCAGTGCATCGGCCAGGGCCAGCAAGAGGGCATTCCTGGCCTGGCCGTTCATGCCTGCCAGGCCTGCCTGTGCAGCGGCCGCCGCATCGGCCATGGCACAGACACGATCGAACACATCCTGACGATCGGAGTTCTCGTCTTCACTCATGTTCGTCGGATCCTTTCGCCCTCACGGGTCTGCCAGACCCGTATTCTGTACCGATTGTAACCCTCAGCGAGGGCAATGACGACAGGAGGAGGGGGGGCACTGCCGCGCCTGCCTCCTCCAAGGGCCGATCAGTGGGTCTGGTCCAGCTCAGGATAGAGCGGGAAGGCCTCGACCAGGCGGTCCACCCGGGCCTTGAGGGCATCCAGATCCGCCTGGGGACCCTGGGCCAGCGCAGTGCCGATCACGTCAGCCACCTCCTCGTACTGGGCCGGGCCGAATCCGCGCGTGGCCAGGGCGGAGGTCCCGATGCGCAGTCCGGAGGCCACAGAGGCAGGACGCGGATCGAAGGGGACCGTATTGCGGTTGACGGTGATGCCGATCCTGGCCAGCAGGTCCTCCCCCTGACGGCCGTCCATCTCGCTGTTGCGCAGATCCACCATGACCAGGTGGACATCAGTCCCTCCAGTGAGCACGGTGATGCCGTTGTCGGCCACATCCTTGGCCATCAGGCGCTCAGCCAGAATCTTGGCGCCCTCCAGAGTGCGCTCCATCCGCTCCTTGAATTCAGGCGTGCCGGCCAGCTTGAAGGCCACAGCCTTGGCGGCGATCACATGCATGAGCGGGCCGCCCTGGTTGCCGGGGAAGACCGAGGAGTTGAGCTTCTTGGCATACTCCTGACGGGCCAGGATGAACCCGGACCTGGGTCCGCCCAGGGTCTTGTGGGCCGTGGAGGAGACCACATCGGCATAGGGCACCGGGCTGGGGTGCAGACCGGCCGCAACCATGCCGGCGAAGTGGGCCATATCCACCCAGAACTTGGCCCCCACCTCGTCGGCGATCTCCTTCATGGCTGCAAAGTCCTCAATGCGCGGATAGGCGCTCCACCCGCCGATGATCAGGGCCGGATGGGTCTCCAGGGCCCGCTGGCGGATGATCTCGGGCTCGATGCGGAAGGTGTCCGGATCGACCCCGTAGGACTCAGCATGGTAAAAGCGTCCGGAGAAGTTGATCTTCATGCCGTGTGTCAGGTGCCCGCCATGGTCCAGGGCCAGGCCCAGCACGGTGTCGCCGGGCTTGATCAGGGCCTGATAGACGGCGGCGTTGGCCTGGGCGCCCGAATGCGGTTGGACGTTGGCATATTCGGCGCCGAACAGGGCCTTGGCGCGGTCCCGGGCCAGGTTCTCGACCTGGTCCACCCACTCGCATCCGCCGTAGTAGCGTTTGCCGGGATAGCCCTCGGCGTACTTGTTGGTCAGCACGGATCCCTGGGCCTGCAAGACAGCCTTGGGCACGAAGTTCTCAGAGGCGATCATCTCCAGACCGCCGCGCTGGCGCTCCAACTCTCCATCCAGCAGTGCTGCGATCTCCGGATCCACCTGCGAGATCGAAGAGTTCAGGACATCGTAGGATTGCTGTACCGGGTTCTCTTCGACCATGGGTCGCTCCTTTGTCTGTAACGTACAGCCTCGGATACAGGGGCTGGTGGGCAACACTGTACGCCATGCCGACCCCTGGCAGGCCCTGGCGTCCACAGACAGTTTCCTCCGCGAGCCGAGCAAGGCCATGGTTCGGACCCCTGCACGGGGTAGAATGCCCTGGTAATGATCAGTTCGGCGACATGGCGGAGGGGCAGGCAACCATGAGCACATACCACAGCACCCGAGGCGGCAAGGAGCAGCTGCAGTCCAAGCAGGCCATCAGACGAGGCCTGGCTCCTGACGGCGGACTCTACGTCAGCGATGGACTGGACGCACTGATCATCGACCCTGCCGACGCTGCCGGCCTGGACTACAAGGGCACGGCCAAACTGGTCCTTTCGAGACTGCTGGGCGATTACTCTTCCGCTCAGCTGGACTCCTGCCTGGACGCAGCCTACGGAGAGCAGTGGTCCGATCCGGCAATCACCCCTCTGGTGGACCTGGGCGGCAACGACTTCGTACTGGAGCTCTTCCGCGGGCCTACCTCGGCCTTCAAGGATGTGGCCCTGCAGCTTCTGCCGAGACTGATGGCTCTGGCCGGGGACGATGGCGAACGGATCATGGTGCTCACAGCCACCTCCGGAGACACGGGCAAGGCGGCGCTGGCCGGATTCGCAGACGCGCCGGGCACGGGCATCACTGTTTTCTATCCTCAGGGCAAAGTCAGTCAGATCCAACGCCTGCAGATGGTCACCCAGGAGGGCGGCAACCTGCAGGTCTGCGCGGTTCGGGGCAATTTCGACGATGCCCAATCCGCAGTCAAGTCCATCTTCGCCGACGCTGATCTGACTCATGAGCTGGACGAGAAGGCCTCAACCGTTCTCTCGTCGGCCAACTCCATCAATGTGGGCCGCCTGGCCCCGCAGGTCGTCTACTACTTCCGGGCCTACGGGTCCCTGATGGAACGGGGAGTGATCAGACCTGGGGATCCGGTCGAATTCTGCGTGCCGACCGGCAACTTCGGCGATGTGCTGGCCGGATACTACGCCAAGATGATGGGCCTTCCGGTGGCCCGCCTGACCGTGGCCTCGGATCGCAACCGGGTCCTCAACGACTTCCTGACCACAGGCGTCTATGACCGCAACCGCCCCTTCTACACCACCACCTCCCCCAGCATGGACATCCTGATCTCCTCCAACCTGGAGCGGATGCTCTACTACATGGCCGGCGGCGACACCGAGCTGATCGCCTCGCTTATGGCCGATTTGGAGTCCAAGGGACGCTACCAGGTGCCTGAGGCCCTGATGACCAGAATCCGCGGGCTCTTCTCCTGCGGCTGGGCCGACGAGGACCAGGTGGGATCAGCCATCAGCGACTGCTGGGAGGACCGTGGATACCTGATCGATCCGCACACGGCCTGCGGCTACCAGGTCATGACCGGGCAGACCGACAGGGATCCTGCCGTGCCCCGGGTGCTGCTGTCCACGGCCAGCCCCTATAAGTTCCCCCGGGTGGTCTGCCAATCCCTGGGCCTGGAGACACCGGACAGCGACTTCGACTGCATGGACATCCTGGCCGAGTCCACCAACACCAGGCCCCCCAAGGCTCTGCGCACCCTGGAAAACGCGCCGGTGCGCTTCCAGGACTGCATCGATCCCGGAGATATGTCCGACTACGTCCGCCACGCGGTCATGCAGTCCTGAAGCCTGAGCGAATTGACTCAGATCTCCTTCCTGGCATAGACCTTGCGAGATATGGCTATCGAAACCATATTAGCCGGCAGAATCACCGCCAGCCCGAGGAGCACCGGCCGCCACAGGTCGGATGTCAAAAAACGCATGATTGAATTCCAGACGGCCCCCCAGTCAAAGGGCAGCCAACTGCCGACAAGGGCCGTTATTGGTACCAAACCAAGAAGCGCCAGAAAAGCTATCACGGCTTTGGCCATTTCCAGCCAATAAAACAGGGGCGCAGCTACTGCAAAGAGCAAAGACTCCGACATGAACAATCCCAGAGCAAACAGGACGGTAGCACGCCAATGGTCCTGACCCTGCAAAAACGAATCAGCAACGCAGAAATAGAATATTGCATAGCCGCAAGACTGAACCAGGACCAGCAGACTTACAGCAGCATAGCGTCCGAATACCTGGTGATCACGTGTTATGGGCAGCAGACCGTTCAACCGAATCGCCGCATTGCTGAAATCGACAAACAAACCAGATACCAGGCCTAAAATCAGTCCGATTCCCATGCCGGCCACCAATCCCGTCAACGCAGTCCGTGCATCATCCCCATCATGGCCTGTCAGAGCCATGACCAGGTTCAGCAGGATTCCGATGACGGGCGCAGACAGGAAAATCAGCACACCAACCCAAGTTCTCCCTGCTCCTGAGAAACGCTGCATGTCCAGCCTGATCTGCTCGACTATCGCCTTCATGACTCCACCTCCTTGTTCTTGTCGGCCGCAGCAGGTGGGCCTGCGGTCAGTCTGATGATGTTGTCAAAGTCGGCCCGCTCCACCAGGTAGCGGTCCACTGAAGGCTCCATGGCGGTTGGAGAAGCCGATGCCAGAAAATCCTTCAAGCGTTCAGTGGGCACCAGAGCCTCGAAACCTGTGGCGGAGCGCTGCAAGCCCATCAGATGCGGCATTTGCGCTCCAGCCAGATCGTCCGGCCCCCCTCTCACTATCTGGAAAGCCTCCATCAACTCGTCCTTGGGGCCGGTGTAGAAGACAGACCCCCGATTGATATAGGTGACGAAATCAGCCACCCGTTCAAGATCTGTGGTGATGTGCGTGGAGAAAAGCACCGAGTGACGGCCGTCTCCGATGTAGTCCAGCAGAATATCCATGAGCTCGTCCCTGGCCAGGACATCCAGACCGCTGGTGGGCTCGTCCAGAATCAAGAGCCTTGCATCGTGGCTGAGGGCGACGGCCAGCATCAGCTTCATCTGCATGCCACGGGAAAGCTTGCCGATTTTACGGTTTTCCTGCAGACCGAACCGACGCAGATAGTCGTGGTAGCGATCACTGTCCCAAGAGGGATACATGGGTGCCATCACTGGCTCGACGGCCTTGACCTTCCATGCCTCCGGGAAATAAATGGAATCGAAGACCACGCCCAGGTCTGCTTTGACCTCCTCCTCCTGGCTCAAGGGATCACGGCCCAGAATGCTGATTGCTCCGCTGTCCCGGCGGGTCATATTCAGCAAGAGCCGGATCAAGGTGGATTTGCCTGCGCCGTTGGGGCCTAGCAATCCCATGATGTAGCCCATGGGCAGGTCCATGGTGACCTGGTGCAGGCGGAAACCCGTGCCGTCAGCCCTGACATAGCTTTTCCCCAGGTCACTGACGCGCAGGGCATAGTCGACCTCTTCACCGGAAGCTGTCACCGGCGGTGATGCACGCATACTGCTATTCCTTTCCCTCTTCGGACGCGGGCGCAGAACCCTTGTCCCCCAGCAGGCCGTCGAGCAGGCCGCGAATCCGGTCTGGCTCCATGCCAGCCCGACGAGCCGTATCGACCGCCTCGCCCAGCAGGGACTGCACGCGGTCCTCCAGATGCCGACGCATGACCTGGTCGCCGCTGTCGGCCACGAAGGTCCCCTTGCCTTGGATGTTCTCCACCAGGCCCTCTTGGGCGAGTTCGGTATAGGCGCGGGTCACGGTCAGCACGGACACCCTGAGCTCCCGCGAGAGATGCCGCAGAGAGGGCAGTCCCTCCCCCGCTTGCAGGTCTCCGGTCAGGATGGCCGAACGTATCTGGTCCTCGATCTGCCGATAAATCGGCTGCCCGGACAGGGATGAGATGATCAGCTTCATCCAAGCCCCTTTCATTGATTGTCGGCACGACCCTGGCTGAGCTGTGCCTGTGTTCATATATACACTATAACAGTTCAATCATGGAGACAAACTCCGGCCTTGATCTTCCAAGGGGTGGTTCATGGATTGATAGATACGTCTCTGGTGCCGAAATCCCCGGCCGATCACAATTTCAGACAAAATCCATTTGGGCCAGGTCGCCGCCGCATTGTTCATGTCGAGGGCGTATACGGTATCATCAACGAAAATCCAGCATGTTCGTTGCCGCACGGCCGCCAACAGCCGATTGCCTACCGTCAAAGCGTCAGAATGAGAGCATGCAGCAGCACGGCCGCAAAAAGCGACAAAGTCGTCAGCAACAAAGTCGTCGCAACTGGTCAAAGTCGCTGAATCGAGGGACTTCGGCATGGCAAAGTTGAGCCGACAATCAGATCTATCGGGCCTGGAGCCTGCTGGAGGCCAGAAGCTCTTGGGCGTGCTTCAGGGAGGTAGTGGACTCGCTGCCCGCCAGCATCCGGGCGATCTCCCGCTCCCTGTCCTCGCCCTCCACCTGGCGGACCAGGGTCTCTACGGCATCGCCGCCTTCACGCCCCTTGGCCACGACGAACTGTCGATCGGCCCAGGAAGCCACCTGCGGCAGGTGGGTGACCACGATCACCTGGGCGGTGACGGCCAACCGGGCCAGACGACGACCCAGCTCGACGGCAGCCCGACCGCCGACTCCAGCATCCACCTCGTCGAAGATGAAGGTCATCGTCGGGTCGCCAACCTGGGAATCCAGACCATTATGCCCATCTCCAGCGCCGTCAGATCCCGATGAGGTCCGGCCTTCGGCGGCCACCAGCTCCAGGGCCAGCATGAGCCGGCTGAGTTCGCCGCCTGAGGCGCTCTTGCCCATGGGCAGAAGGTCCGAACCCGGATACGGCCTGAAGAGAAAGTCGATCTGATCCAGACCATGCCCGTCCATGTCCTGGTCCTGGCGTGGCCTGACACGGATCTCCAGCCCGGCACCCGACATGGCCAGGGAGCGCAATTCGCCGTCGACGAGTTCGCTCAGCCTTCGTGCAGCCTTGCCCCGTGACGCAGACAGATTCCGTGCGGCCTTCAGGGCGCTCCCGCGAAGCTGCTCAACCTGGACCTGAAGCTCCTCCAGCTTCTCAGGTGAGGCATCCATGTCCTCAAGATCAAACGCAGCCTTCTTGCGCCAGGCCAGAACGTCGTCGATGTCTGGTCCCCAGCGCCGGGTCAGCTCATCCAGATCGTGAATGCGGGCGTTGATCTTGTCCAGATCGCCCTCCTGGCCTTCGTCGTCCAGCTGGCTGCTCAGGGTGAAGACCAGGTCGGACAGGTCGGCATTCAGCGAGCGCAACCGCTGGGCCGACTCCTGAAAGACCCCCTCTACACCGATGCCCTCCAAGGCGGCGATGGCTCGTTCTACCAGGGCCGTAGCCGATGGTGAGTCTGCATCCGGGTCAATCTGGCCGGCGTCCAAGGCGGATAGTGCGGCCATGACGCCCTGACTGATCTGGGCAGCATGCTCGATCCGGTCTCTCTGGGCCTTGAGTTCACGATCCTCGCCGGGATGGGGGTCGACACGGTCGATCCGGGCGATGGACTCGCGAAGATAATCAGCCTGGGCCATAGCGCCGGACTGCTGGTTGCGCAGCTCCTCCAGATGGTCCTGGGCCTGTCGGTACTGCCTCCAGGCCTTGGAAAAAGCCTCCAGCTGCAGACCGTCACCGGCATAGGCATCCAGAAATTCGCGCTGCCGGGCCGGACTGGCCATACGCATCTGATCCGCCTGGCCATGGACGGTGACCAGCATGCCGGCCACCTCCTCCAGCAGGCCACGAGGGGCCGTCCTGCCGTTCAGAGCGGCACGGGAACGCCCCTTGACAGGCATGGTTCTCGCCAGGAAGATCTGTCCTTCATCCTCCAAGGGCAGGCCAGCCTCGGTTATGGCAGCGGTCACTGGATTCCCGGCTCCCGCTGTTCCAGCATCAAAAATCCCCTGGACCCAGGACTCGTGTGCTCCAGGCGACACCAGTTGGGGGCGGGCAGTGGACCCCGAGATCAGCCTGATGGCGTTGAGCAGCATGGACTTGCCAGCCCCGGTCTCCCCGGTGATGGCCGTCATGCCAGCAGCGGGCCGTAGCAGGGCATGATGGATGGGACCCAGGTCTCGTACTTCCAGCTCTTCCAGCATCAGTGCTCCTTGTTCGACTCCTGCGGCTCCCCCTGGTCCTGCCCGTCTGCAGCTGCCGAGGGGCGATGCTGCTCCCTCCAGCCGACCACCGGCAGGTCGAACTTGGAGACCAGCCGTCTGGTAAAGGGCACCCCCGACAGCCTGGCCAGCCTCAGGATGTCATGGGACTGCCGCACCACAATGCGGGACTGCTTGGGCACAGGCCGTTGACGGCGCCCGTCATTGCAGATCCAGCCAGCCGACTGGGAATCACCCAAAATATCCAGGGTGAACTGCGACTTCGGGCCGATGATCAGGGATCGGGCAAAGAGGGCGTGGGCAGCTATGGGCACCATCTGCAGCGACTGCGCATCCGGCCAGACGATGGGCCCGCCCACCGAAAAGGCATAGGCCGTCGATCCGGTCGGGGTGGCCACAATCATGCCGTCGCAGCCGAAGGAGCTCATCTCCACATCGTCCACTCGGACCGATACCTCGATCATCTTGCCCCGATCATATCGTTCCAGGGTCATGTCATTAAGGGCCCAGTCGCTCAGTGGTCGATCGGCTCCGGGTATCCACAGGTCCACATGGGCCACCATGCGCTCGTCGATGGAGTAGTCATGATCGGCCACTCGACGAATGGCCTCGCCTATCTGGAAGCTTTCGAATTCCGCCAAGAACCCCACGTGACCCAGATTGACCCCCAGGATGGGCACCTGGGTGCCCTTGACCAGCTCCGCAGCACGCAGAATGGTCCCATCGCCGCCCAGAACGATGACGATCTCGGTGTCGTCGGCAACCTTCTGGCTGGGGCTGCCGAACTCCGGGGCGGCGATGTTGTCGACAATCGAGACGCGGAATCCGTCCCGGCGCAGCTGCTCCTCGACCTCGTCCACCAGGTGGCCGCTTGCCCGGACCCGGCTGTGCGTGACCACGACAGCGCTACGAGCACCCATGGGTCCTCCCTTCCGGCATCAATGATCATCCTATCGGGCCCGGCCAACAGCGGTGCTCATCACGGCGGGGTCAGGCCAAACGACGACCAGTAGCTGCGGCCATGCCTTGCCCGGTCTCGTAGCGGGGCGATCCCGTCCCGTCCACGGCATCGGCATCCACCACAACACGGGAGACATCCGTCCTGTCGGGCAGCTCGAACATGGTCGCCTCCAGGGTGTGCTCAATGATTCCGCGCAACCCCCGGGCGCCCACCTTGCGTTCCAGGGCGATGGCAGCGACACGGTCCAGGGCGGCATCAGTGAAGACCAGATCGGCCCCGTCATCCAGGAACATGCGCCGGTACTGGTCGACCAGGGCATTGTCCGGTTCGGTCAGCACCCGCCGCAGCTCATGGGCACCCAGCGGCTCCAGGGTGGAGATGACCGGCAACCGCCCCACGAACTCGGGAAGCAAACCAAACTGTTCCAGATCCTCGGCCCTGACCTGGCTCATGACCCGATCGTCGGGTACCCTATCGCTCCCCTGAGTTGCCGAGAATCCGCTCTCCCGCAGACCCAGCCGCCGGCGGACGATCTCCTCAAGACCGACGAAGGCGCCGCCGCAGATGAAGAGGATGTTGGCCGTGTCCATGACGACCGTGCGGACATCGCCGTGCCGCCGCGAACCCTGTACCGGCACACGGGCCTGGGTGCCCTCGATGATCTTGAGCAGGGCCTGCTGAACCCCCTCGCCGGACACATCCCTGGTAATGGAGGTGTTCTCTCCAGACTTTCTGGCGATCTTGTCAATTTCATCGATGTAGATGATGCCGCGCTGGGCAAGATCCATGTTGCCGTCGGCAGCCTGAAGCAGCCCCTGCAGGACGGACTCCACGTCCTCGCCCACATATCCGGCCTCGGTAAGGCTGGTGGCGTCCACAATGACGAAGGGGACATTCATGATGGTGGCCAGGGTTCGTGCCAGGTAGGTCTTGCCCACGCCGGTGGGACCCATGAGCAGGATGTTGGACTTGTCCACCTGGACGCGCGGGGCCGCATCCTTGCCTCCAAACGCGGCGTCGGCAATACGGCCTCGGTCTCCCAGGTCCATATTGACGCGCTTGTAGTGGTTGTAGACAGCCACCGACAGGGTGCGTTTGGCAGCCTCCTGGCCTATGACATACCGGTTCAGATAGGCGAATATCTTTGAGGGCGCAGGCAGGGTCACCCGCTGGTCGGCGGCATCCTTGGCCATGTCCTCCTGGATGATCTGGGCGCATAGGCGTATGCATTCGTCGCAGATAGCGCAGGAAGGCCCTTTGACCAGGCGGCGCACCTGGTGCTCGTCCTTGCCGCAGAACTCGCAGCGATTCAGTCCGTCATTGTAGCTGACCACACGGCCCATGGCTCTCCCTTCCCGGAGAATCCGCAAGGATCGCCGAAATCACATTCTGACTGACATCGTCCATGATGCCAAAAACGTCCGGAGGCCGTGGGTCCCGAGGATCCGCCGCCATCCGGACGATCAATCTTGCGCGCAGTCACTGGAGCTAATTGCGGTGCTCCAGGACTTCGTCCACCATCCCGTAATCCTTGGCCTGCTGGGCGGTCAGAATGGTGTCCACCTCGATGTCCTTGCGGATCTTGTCGACATCCTGGCCGGTGTGCTTGGCCAGGGTCTCCTCCAGCCAGGTGCGCATGCGCAGCATCTCCCTGGCCTGGATCTCGATCTCGGTGGCCTTGCCGAAGTCCTGCTCCATGGCCGGCTGGTGAATCAGCACACGGGCATTGGGCAGGATCAGCCGCTTGCCCTTGGTTCCGGCCGCCAGAAGAACCGCAGCAGCCGAAGCGGCCTGGCCCAGGCAGACGGTCTGCACATCGGGCTTGATGTACTGCATGGTGTCATAGATGGCGGTCATGGCCGTCATGGATCCCCCCGGCGAGTTGATGTAGATGATCACGTCGCGGTTGGGATCCTGGCTCTCCAGAACCAGCAGCTGGGCCATGATGTCGTCCGAGGAGGTGTCATCCACCTGGACGCCCATGAAGATGATCCTGTCGTCGAAGAGCCTGGTGTAGGGGTCTTGGCGCTTATAGCCGTAGGGGGTGCGCTCCTCGAACTGCGGCAGCACATAGCGGTCAGCGGGCATGGCGCCCAGGCCGCGAGGGCCGGCCAGTCGACGGGCCCGTGCTACGAATTGCGCTTCTTCAGATGCCATGTGGAGTGCTCACTTCCCTTGATCCGCGGTCATAGTGCCGTGGGTGGTCACGATCCGGTCGACAAAGCCGTACTCCAGGGCCTGTTGGGCCGTGAACCAGTGATCGTATTCGTTGTCCCGGTAGATCTCCTCCAGGGTGTGGCCGGTCTGCTCGGCCGTCAGCTGGGAGAGTGTGCGCTTCATGTCCATGATCAGCTCGGCGTTGATCCTGACATCAGTGGCCGTGCCTCCGACGCCGCCCGAAGGCTGATGCATGAGCACCCGTGCATGGGAGGTGACGAAGCGCTTGCCCTTGGCCCCGCTGGAGAGCAGGAACTGGCCCATGGAGGCCGCCATGCCGACTGCGACCGTGGCCACGTCGGGCTCGATCAGCTGCATGGTGTCGTAGATGGCCATGCCGGCCGTAATGGAGCCGCCAGGCGAATTGATGTAGAGCCAGATATCCTTCTTGGGATCCTCGGCCGCCAGCATCAGCATCTGTGCGCAGATGACGTTGGCGTTGGCGTCCTTGACCTCGTCCCCCAGCCAGATGATCCTGTCCTTGAGCAGTCGGTTGAAGATGGGATCGGTCGGCGCAGGGGCCTCCCCCTCCTCCATCACGGGACTGGTTGCCAATGAGTTGTTCACCCTGTCTCCTTCGATAAACGTATCTGTATTGAGAGTAGCCCCCGCAATCGACGCGGTCTTGGTCTTTCTGCTCTTTGCGCAACCGTTGCGACAGGGCCGCACCCAGGCTGTTTCGCCACTGGGTGCGGCCCTGTTCGCTGCTTTGAAAGCTACTCCTGATCCTGGGAGAGCTGGTCAGCCACTTCAGCCGCGGCGGAGGCAGCCTGGACGCTCTCGTCCTGCTCCTCCTGGGCCTCGGGCTCATCCTCGCCCAGGAAACGGCTCAGATCCACCTCCTGGCCATCGGGATCCTTGAAGGTAACAGCCCGCATGCCGGCCAGCATGCCCTTGGAACGGCCGACCTCCTGCACGGCCGAACCCAGCTGGCCGTTGCGGACGATGCCGTTAATGAAGGCGCTGGGATCCATGCCGTACTGCTGAGCGATGGAAGCCAGGAAGTTGGTCACATCGGCCTGGCTGACCGTGATGCCCAGCTTCTCAGCCAGGGCGTCCAGGGTCATCTGGTCGCGCAGCTCCTTCTCCACGCTCTCCTCGGCCTCGGACTTCTCATCCTTGCTGGCCTTGTCGGGATCCTTGCCGGTGTTCTTGAGCTGATCGGTCACCATGGACTGCTTGATGCCCTTGGGCACCGGGATGTCCAGGCCTTCCTGGAGCTTGGCGATGAAGGCGTCGCGTGCGTCAGTGGCCTGCCGACCCTCGGCATCCACCTGGCACTGCTTGCGCACGTCCTCGCGCAGCTCCTTCAGGGTCTCGAACTCCGAAGCCTCCTTGGCGAACTCGTCGTCCAGGTCGGGCAGCTCTTCGGCCTTGACCGAGTTGACCTTGACCTTGATCTGGGCCTTCTCGCCCTGGTGCTCGCCGGCCTCCAGGGTGCCCTCGAAGGTGGTCTCCTCCCCGGCGGACAACCCGTCCAGGGCCTCATCCAGGCCGTCCAGCATGGTGTTGGAGCCCAGCTCGTAGCTGACCCCCTGCTGGGAGTCCACGGACTCGCCGTCGATGACGGCATCCAGGTCGATGTTGGCATAGTCGCCCTTGGAGGCGGGACGATCCACGCTGACCAGGGTGCCGAAGCGCTGACGCAGGTTGTCCAGACGCTTGTCCACGTCCTCGTCGGTGACGGCAGGCTTGGGGACCTCAATCTCCATGCCCTCGATGTCGGGCAGCTCGAACTTGGGACGAATCTCCACCTCAGCGGTGAACTTGAGCTTGGTGTCGTCCTTGGCCGAGGAAGGCATGTCCTTGACATCGATCTGCGGCTGGGCCATGGCGTGCAGCTGCTTCTCCTCCAGGGCCTTGGAGTAGAGCTCGGGCACGCCGGCGTTGACGGCCTCGCCCGCCACGCTGGCAAAGCCCACACGCTGATCGATGATGGGTCCGGGCACATGGCCCTTGCGGAAGCCGGGAATGGTTACCTGCTTGCCGATCTCCTTACGGGCCTGATCCAGGTAGGGGTTCAGCTCATCGGGATCGACGGTGATGGTGAGCCTGACCTTGGTGGGCTCGAGGTTTCTGACGCTGATTTTCACGCTGCGCTCCAATTCATCCAAACCGTTTGATCTGCCAGTAAGGCAACCGTTACATAATAGCGCGAGTCAGGGACTCTGACAGGAGCGAAACCTGCCAGGGACGGGCGCCCTCCTGACGCAGGAAGTCGGCCACATCCCGCTTCTCCGGTTGATCGGTCCAGCAGAGGTTGCGCAGGTAGCGGGGCTTGATCAGAATCTCGTCGGGGGTGTTGGTCTGGCGTCCCACCTCTGTCACCGCCTTGCGCGCTGCCTCCAGCCTGGCATATCGTTCCGGGTGGCGGTGCCGCCAGACCTGCATGGACTTAGGGGCATTGGTCTCCTCACACCGCGGCTTGGGAGGCACAGGCAGCTCTTCGGTGGGCAGATGCAACGCATCCAAAATGGCCTGTTTCCAGACTGAGGGTCTGACCCGGCGCTGGATGGGAGCATAGCGCTCGAACATGCGGTCCTGCTCACCGCCGGTGTGGATTCTGACCCGTTCATTCAAGGATCGGATGGCTCGGAACTGGGCGTTGTTGCGGGGCTTGAGCCTGCCGGCCTCGATGATGGCCTTGTCGGGCAGGAGCAGCGTCGGAGCGATGTCGTTGCGCCGGGCCAGCTGGTCTCGGGTGGTCCACAGCGAACGGGCCACAGCAAGGCCTCGACGGTCATTGTGCAGGGCATTGATATGCGAAATATGCCGCCAGGGCTGCTCGGGCTCCGGCTTGGGGATTTTGCCCTGCTCCAGCAGCCAGGTGAATTCCTGCCTGGCCCACTCATCCTTGCCGTGACGGCGCAGATCCTCCAGCTCGCACGATCGCACCTGATCCAGCAGCTCCACATCCAAGGCGGCGTAATTGCGCCAATCACGCGGCAGTGGGCGGTAGGACCAGTCTGCGGCGGAGTGCTCCTTGGCCAGGGTCAGCCCCAGATAGTGTGCGGTCACTGCAGACAGGCCGTAATGACCGAGATTAAGCATCCTGGCCGCCAGCTCGGAGTCGAAGAGCGATGAGGGCCTCATGCCCAGTGCGTAGAAGCCTGGCAGATCCTGGGGGGAGTCATGAATGATCCACTGGGCACCATCAACGGCCTTATTGAATTCCGACCAGTCGCAGCCCGCCTGCGTCAGAGCCGGTGGGTCCAGCAGGAATATCCCCGCCCCCTGGCGCTTGAACTGGACCAGGTAGTCGTCGTGGCCATAGCGGAAGCCTGATGCGCGTTCAGCGTCCGCGGCCAGCGCACCACTCCCCTGGGACAGCAGCCGACATGCCCGGCGGTATCCGGCCATATCGTCGATGACCGACGGTACACCCTGGGCGGGCTCTGAAAGCAGCTGCGTCTTAGGATCCGTGGTCACCTGCGCTCAACCTCTTTTTTAGTTTGTCTTCCATAACGCCACCGGGCCGACCAGGCCCGGAAAACACTCGCCTGAAAGCATAGTCCATGGCCTCAACCCGCTGACAATCGTTTACCGAGCATGACTGGTCAGCGATTTATCGATTTACAGTGTCGGTCATCCATTGGATCCGCCACCCATTGGCTCTTCCAACCATGAAGTCGGTCATTCGCTGATTGGCTGGCTGGCCTGCGCCCAAGCAAACAAAACTCCCCACGGCATCTGCCGTGAGGAGTCACAAGTTGATTATTCGGGTTTGTCCTAGGACCGCCCGGGAACCACAGTGGGTTCTGCGGCTCAGTAGACCACGAAGCCGTGGGCCTCAAGCTGCTTCTTGACCCGATCCTTCAGGGCCGCCGAAGGGCCTTTGGCGTCCTCCAGCGGGTAGGGGATGCGAAGCTCATGCCACTTGGGCCGTCCAAGCTGATGGAAGGGAAGCACATCAATGTGCTCGATGGCATCCTTGAACTGTTCGCACACCCGCGCGACGTTCTCGACGTTCTCCTCGGAGTCGGTCAGCCCCGGCACCAGCACGAAGCGAACCCAAATCTTGCTGCCACGGGCAGCCAGACGCTTGCCGAATTCGATTGTGGGGGCCAACGTGCCGCCGGTCACCTTCTTGTAGGTGGCCTCGTCGCCGGATTTGACGTCCAGCAGACACAGGTCGATATCGTCAATCATGGCATCGGTGTAGTTGCGATTGAGGAAGCCCGAGGTGTCCAGGCAGGTGTGGACGCCCATCTCCTTGGCAGCGCGAAAGACGCGTGAGACAAAGGCTGCCTGCATCATGGACTCGCCGCCGCTGAAGGTGATTCCTCCGCCCGTGCTCTTGAAGAGGTCCTGGTAACGGGCCACCTTATCGATCATGGCCTGTAGGTATACGGGCTGGCCATCGCGCATCTTCCAGGTGTCAGGATTCTGGCAGTACTGGCAGCGCAGGGGGCATCCGCTCATGAAGACGGTCATCCTTGTGCCCGGCCCGTCCACTGAGGTATTGATGTCCCAGGAGTGAACAAATCCGATGTCGCCCGTGCGCAGGGCATTCATACGGTCGTGCCGGTCCAGTCCAATGGGCGATTCGAACCCCGAAAGGCCGCCCATCAGGGTCTGGCTCTGGTAGACCTTGGATTCCTTGAGCATGTGCGGCTGTGTGGTATGGAAGGTGGTGGTCTCCGTCATTGGATCCTCCTGAAAAAGACGAAAAGGGGGCGGGGCCTTGGTGCGCCCCGCCCCATGATTCACCGTCTCATCAACGGTTGACTATCGCACAAGGGCGATCAGTCGGTCACCGCGCCCTGGTGGAAGGTGCGGGAGATCACGTCGAGCTGCTGCTCGCGGGTCAGCTTGACGAAGTTGACGGCGTAGCCCGAGACGCGCACGGTCAGGTGCGGGTACTTCTCGGGGTGCTCGACGGCATCCTCCAGCTGCTCCTTGCGCAGGACGTTGATGTTGGCGTGGTAGAGCCCGTGGCCGTTGCCGGCGTCCAGGATGCCCACCAGGTTGTTGATGCGCTCATCCTCGTCGCGGCCCAGGCCGTCAGGGGTGATCGTGTTGGTCAGCGAGATGCCGTCCAGGGCGTCGTCGTAGTCGATCTTGCCCACGGAGAACATGGAGGGCAGCATGCCGTGCGAATCCATGCCGTTCTCGGGGTTGGCGCCGGGAGCGTACGGGGTGCCCTTCTTGTGGCCGGAGGGGAAGGACCCGGTGTTCTTGCCATACTCCACGTTGGAAGTAATGGTCAGGATGGACTGGGTCGGCACAGCGCCACGGTAGACAGGCAGGCGCTTGATCTGGCCCATAACGGTGGAGACAGTCCACTTGGCCAGGTCGTCGGCGCGATCGTCGTCGTTGCCGTAGATCGGGAACTCGCCGACGGTCTTGTAGTTGACGATCAGGTCGTCGTCAGCGCCCTCGACATACTCAGGAGTGCCCTTGGCATCCTTGTTGTAGATCGGGTAGACCTTGGCGTACTTGATAGCCGACAGGGAGTCAGCGGCGATGGACAGGCCGGACATGCCGCAACCCAGGGTGCGGTAGACCTCCTTGTCGTGCAGGGCCATCTCAATGGACTCGTAGTCGTACTTATCGTGCATGTAGTGGATGATGTTCAGGGCCTCGACATAGGTCTCGCTCAGCCACTCCAGGGCCTTCTCGTAATTGTCCTTGACCTCTTGGAAGTCCAGAGAACCGTCTTCCTTGGGGGTGACAGGCTTGATCACGTCCTTGTCGATGACCTGCATGCCGGTCATCTCGTCACGGCCGCCGTTCATGGCGTAGAGCAGGGCCTTGGCGGAGTTGACGCGAGCGCCGAAGAACTGCATCTGCTTGCCGACCCTCATGGGGGACACGCAGCAGGCGATGGCAGCGTCATCGCCCCAGTGGGCGCGAATGTCCTTGTCGGACTCGTACTGGATGGCGGAGGTGTCGATGGAGATACGGGCGCAGAAGCGCTTGTAGCCCTCAGGCAGCTTCGGATCCCAGAAGATGGTGATGTTGGGCTCGGGGCCGGGTCCAAGGTGCTCCAGGGTCAGGGTTGCCAGCAGACGGAAGGAGGTCTTGGTGACCATGGGCCTGCCGTCATCGCCGAAGCCAGCGTCGGACCAGGTGGCCCAGTAGGGGTCGCCCGAGAAGATGTTGTCGTAGTCCTTGGTCCGCAGGAAGCGCACGATGCGCAGCTTCATCACGATGTTGTCGATGATCTCCTGGGCATCGGTCTCGTCGATCAGGCCAGCGGCCAGATCACGCTCGAAGTAGACGTCGAAGAATGCGGACAGACGGCCGATGGACATGGCGGCGCCGTCCTGGCTCTTGACCGAGGCCAGGTAGGCCATGTAGGTCCACTGGACAGCTTCCTTGGCGTTCATGGCAGGACGGCTCAGATCCAGGCCGTACTCCTTGCCCAGGTTCAGCAGCTGCTTGAGAGCCTTGATCTGCTCGGCGTGCTCCTCGCGGAAGCGGATCCAGTGCTCGATCTCTTCCTCGGTGAAGTCGTTGCGGTAAGGAATCGAATCCTTGTCGGCCTTCTTGCGGGCAATCAGCTCGTCAATGCCGTAGAGGGCCACACGACGGTAGTCGCCAATGATGCGGCCACGGCCGTAAGCATCGGGCAGACCGGTCAGAATCTTGTTGTGGCGGGCCAGCTTGATCCTCTTGGTGTAAACGTCGAAGACGCCATCGTTGTGGGTCTTGCGATACCGGGTGAAGATCTTCTTGACCTCGGGGTCGGGCTCCTTGCCGGCCTCCTTGAGGGCCTGCTCAACCATGCGCCAGCCGCCGTAGGGCATCATCGCACGCTTGCAGGGCACGTCGGTCTGTATGCCGACAATCACGTCATCCTGAGTCTCGCCGGCAGGCTTGCCGTCGATGTATCCGGCCGGGAAGGCGTCAATGCCCGCCGGAGTGTGGGTGTCCACGTCGTAGACGCGCTGCTTGCGCTCCACGGCGAGGAAATTGTCATCCAGGTAGTTCCACAGGAACTTGGTCTTCTCTGTGGCCGGTGCCAGGAAGGATTCGTCACCGGTGTACGGAGTGTAGTTCTTTTGAATGAAGTCGCGAACGTCGATGTCTTTCTTCCAGTCCTCGCCCTTGAAGCCCTTCCAAGCCTTGGCTTGCAGCTCTGCGGGAGAGACGGTGTTGGTCTCAACTGCTGTCATAGTCAAC
Organism: Bifidobacterium sp. H6bp9; assembly: GCF_032193695.1. Taxonomy (NCBI): domain Bacteria; kingdom Bacillati; phylum Actinomycetota; class Actinomycetes; order Bifidobacteriales; family Bifidobacteriaceae; genus Bifidobacterium; species Bifidobacterium sp. H6bp9. The sequence goes on along the minus strand of NZ_JASTZY010000005.1, from coordinate 99,050 downwards.
TCCTTGTTGATATGGTCAATGGCGCTTCCTCACACCACTGTCACTTTCAAGTATAGGGTGCGCACTACCACGGGAAACCGAATCGCGACGTGAGCTATATCACACTAAGGGCGGACTCGCAATGGGCGCCACGCCCATATCTTGCAAACTCGCCCGGCACACCGTCTGAGTCCCGATTCGTTCTGCCTGCATGGCCGACTGGTCGCTAACGCTAGTGAGCGATCCAGCAGGAGCTTCATCTGTCAGCTGATGACTGTCCCTGCCCGGGGTCTCCCTCCCAGGCCTGCCGCCAGCGACGGTCTTCTTCATCCCATTCCTTGTTCCGGCGCTTGGCGATCTTCCAGGCATCGAGGGCCTCCTGCCTGCTGCGGTAGGGGCCCATCCGCCTGTCCTGGGGAGACAGCTTGCCCTGTTCGGGTTCGCCGGTGACGGTGTTGAAGTACCAGGCCGTTTGCTCTTGTTCGGAACCCATGGTGATCATTCCCTGAAGGCGTTGGTGACAGGCAGCCGACGGTCCCGGCCGAAGGCCAGGGAGGTGACCTTGGGCCCCAGCGGGTACTGACGCCGCTTCCACTCGGCTCGATCCACCAGCCGCATGACCGTGTCGACCGTGTCGGGATCGAAGCCGTCGGCCAGAAGGTCGGCCCGACCATGCGCATGCTCGATGTATGCCTCCAGGACCTTGTCAAGCAGGCTGTAGTCGGGCAGGGAATCAGAGTCCTTCTGCCCTTGGCGCAGCTCGGCCGAAGGCGGCTTGACGATGGAATTGACCGGAATGGGCTCACGTTCGCCCCGTGCCTGGGCCTGGGCGTTGCGCCAGCGGGCCAGCTGCCAGACCCGGGTCTTGAGCAGATCCTTGATGGGCGCGTAGCCTCCGACCGCATCGCCATAAATAGTTGAGTAACCGCAGGCCAGCTCGGACTTGTTGCCTGTGGCTAGGGCCAGAAGCCCCTCGGCATTGGCGTAGGCCATGACGATGACGCCGCGTATCCGGGCCTGCAGGTTCTCTTCAGCCACCCCTTCCAGATGCAGCTGCCCTTGGAAGGCATTGAATTCCGGGCCTATGGCTTGGACCACGTAACGCACGCCCAGACGCTGGGCCAGGTCGGCGGCATCATCCCGGGAGCCTTCCGAGGAATAGCGGCTGGGCATGGAAATGCCGCGCACGTGCTCCCCCCCGCAGGCATCGGCGGCCATGGTGGCCACCAGGGCCGAGTCGATCCCGCCTGAGAGCCCCAGGCAGACGCCAGTGAAGTGATTCTTGGCCATATAGTCTTGTAGCCCCAGCACGCAGGCCCGATAGACCTCCTCGTCTCCAGGCATCTCTTCGGCCATGCATGACTTGCTGGGCATTGGGCGCTCCCCTCGTGCAGGCAAGGTCCACATGGACAGATCCTGGACGAACCTGGGCGAGCGCTCCAGCAGGGTGCCATCCTGGTCCACCACAAAGCTGCCGCCGTCGAAGACCAGATCGTCCTGCCCGCCCACCTGGTTCAGGTAGAGCAGAGGCGCACCGACCTGTTTGGCCCGGCGAGCCGCCAGCTCGTAGCGGACATGCCCCTTGCCCTCTTCAAAGGGGGAGCCATTGATGGTCACCAGGAGGTCGATGTCCCGGCCAGCCAGGTCGCTGATGGGATCGCCCTCCTGCCAGATGTCCTCGCAGATGGCCAGCCCTATCCGGTGCCCCTGCACCTCCAGGACCACGGTTCTGTCCCCCGGAGTAAAAATCCTGTACTCGTCGAAGACTCCGTAGTTGGGCAGGAAGTGCTTGTCATAGCCGGCCTCGACACGCCCCTGGTGCAGCACCACCAGCCGATTGCGGGGCCTGTCCTGATCCGCGTCGGTACCCACGGTCCCCACGATCACATGCAAATGGCCCAGACCCTGCTCGTCCAGCTCCCGGGCCAGACGGTCGGCCCGGGACCAGGCGGCCCGACGGAAGCTGGCCCGAAAGGCCAGGTCCTCGATCGGGTAACCGGTCAGGCTCATCTCGGGAAAGACCACCAGGGCCGCCCCCTGCTTAGCTGCCTTATGGGAGTAATCCATAATAATGTCGGCGTTGCCGTCAAGATCGCCCACACAGGTGTCGATCTGAGCCAGAGCCACCAGCAGATCGCCATCCCGCTGCGGCTGTTCGTCTTGTATGCCCATACCCATGATTCTAAACCGTGCCGGGCCGGCCGGCGGGCAGACAGTTCCGTGCGGGGAGGGACCCGGGAAAAGCAGGATCGCGGACGCCTCAGACCTTGTCGGCGCCAGCCTTGCGGGCGGCCCGACGCACCAGCACCGAGGCAGCCAGTCCCACGAGAAGCAGCAGGACTGCAAAGCCCATGGCCCACTGGGCGCCCTGGGTGAATCCCTCGGTCAGGGCATTGGTCACCTGAGGACCCAGGGCTCCCAGCCGACCCCGTGTGCCCTGGGCGCGCAGGCCGACGATGGCATTCCCGGCAGAGGACTGAACGGATCTGACCAGGCCATCGGCCATCTGCGCCGAGATCCCCTTGAGCGCCGTCAGATGCCTTGGCAGCACCAGGCTCAGAGCCAGGGAGAGGGCGGAACCGGAGACTGCAGCACCCAGGGCGGTCCCCCACTGACGAATGGTGGACTGGGTGGCCGAAGCCTGGCCGGACTGGGCCACCGGAACACCGGAGAGCACCAGGCTGGTCAGCTGTGCCGAGGCAAAGCCCAGGCCGGCACCGTAGATGATCAGAGTCAGGGTCATGGGCCAGACCGGCACCGACCCGCGCATGAGCAGAATGGACAGGGCCACGCCGACGATCTCCATCAGCAGGCCCGTCTGCACCGTGCCGCCGGCCCCCAGACGGGCTGAGACCACCCGGGCCAGACCGCCCGAAACAACTGACCCCAGAGCCATGACGCCCAGGATGGATCCGGCCCCCAGTGGACTCAGGCCTCTGGCGTTGATCAGGTAGAGGGGCAGGATGAACATGACTGCGAACTGACCAGCGTTGACGATGGCGGCCGTCAGGTTGCCCCAGCCGAAAGTGCCGATGGCGAACATGGAAACGTCCAGGATGACCATCCTGCCCCTGCGCGCCCTGGCCAGCTCGGTCATCGCAAAGGCGGCCAGCAGGGCCAACCCCAGGAGCAGACTGACCGGGACCGGCGACAGGGGTGCCGATGCGGACCAGTGCAGAGGGCCCAAATCGAGTGCGGCGCGGGGGCGCCACCAGCCGTAGGTCTGCCCCTCGATCAGCGCAAAGACCACCAGAGCCGACCCCAGGGCCGAAAGGAGTATGCCCTTCCAGTCGGCAAGCATCCCCCACCGGTCGCCGGTCTGCCGGGGCGCTGACTTGGTCTCGGGCACAAAGACTGCGCTGGCCAGGAGGACGATCAGGCCCAGGGGCAGATTGACCAGGAAAATCCACCGCCATCCGATGGTGCTGGTGAAGACCCCGCCCAGGAAGGGGCCGACCGCCGCAGCAGAGGACATGACGGCCCCCCAGATGCCGAATGCAGTAGCCCGGTGACGACCCCGGAAGGTGGCGGACACGGTAGACAGGGTGGATGGCATGACCAGGGAACCGCCGATTCCCTGAACAAGCCGAGCCAGAAGCAGCATTGTGCCGGAGGAGGCCGATGCGGCGAAGACGGAACCCAGCACAAAGATGACCGTGCCCACCTGCAGGATCCGCTTGCGTCCGATAATGTCCCCCAGTCGACCAGAAGGCAGGAGCAGGGCCGCCAGGACGATGCTGTAGAGGGCGGTCACCCACTGGGCCTGAGCCAGGTTGATGTGGATGGCAGCGATGATGGAGGGGATGGAGACGTTGACGATGGACGAATCCAGCACAATCATGGCCAGACCCAGGGCCAGCACCCAGAGGGCACGCCAGGGCGGTGCTGCCTCCTGAGACTCTTGACGGTTCCTCTGGATGCCCATCTTCACGTCCGTACTTGCCGATCCGGTCATCGGAGCTCCCCTCACCCTGGTCTACGAATTTTTTGCGACTATACGTCGCAAAAACATATCTGGCAAGTTCACTCAGCGCGGACAAGCCGCACGCTGAACCAGTCCTTACAGCTTGGTTCCTCAGCAAATAGGCCATATCATATGCCCCAAGACCGGCCCAGCCCGATTCCCAATCGCTGCACCAAGGAGGCCGGACCAAGGAGAACCATGCCCAGGATCCGCGAATCCACGCTCCAGGAGCACCGTGCCAAAACCCTGGACCAGATCATCGCCGCCGCCGAGGCCATCCTGCGCACCGGCGGACGCGGCCAGCTGACCATGGCCGAGGTGGCCCGACGCGCCAATCTGGCCCGCAACTCCCTCTACCGCTACGCCCGCGATGCCGACCAGCTCTGCGACATGGTCATGGAGCGGCATCTGCCGGACTGGGGCCGTGCCCTGGACCAGGCTCTGGGCACGACTGAGGACCCGCGCCGGACGATCGAGGTCTGGACCCGCACCAATCTTGAACAGGCAGGGCTACACGGACACGGCTGGCTGATGAACCTCTACGCCGAGCAGCACGACGAGCAGTTACGCCAGGCCCTGATCTACGGCAGCCCCTCGAATCCTCATGAGCCCGCACCAAGGAACGATCGGTCCACAGACCGGCAGATCCAAGCCTTGCTGGACTTCCACGGGCAGGTCAACCAGCCGCTGATCCAGGCGTGGACAGCCCTGCGCCCAACAGATCCGGCCATGGGCGTGGAGGTGACGCGAGGGATCGTCCAATCCGGCATGCGGCTGATTGATGCCCTGGACCAGGAGCTTGCGCCCGAGCAGCGGCAGAAACGACTGACTATCATCATCGAGAAGGTGACCGCCTGCGCCAAGGCTGTCACCGCCACCCTGACGGAAGGATCCACATGCGCCTGATCGGCAACATCTGCTGGCTGCTGCTGGGAGGACTGGCCATTGCCCTGGCATGGGCCCTGATAGGCATCCTGCTCTGCCTGACCGTGGTGGGCATCCCCTTCGGTCTGCAGGCCTTCAAGATGGCCAGACTGACTTTGACCCCCTTTGGCCGACAGGTCATCTATGGAGGCGGGCTGGGATCTTGGCTGGCCAATCTGCTCTGGATCATTCTGGGCGGCTGGTGGCTGGCCCTGGCCTATCTGGTGGCCGGACTGGTCACCATGTTGACCGTGGTGGGCATCCCCTTCGGTCTGCAGGCCTTCAAGATGGCCCGCCTGGCCCTGATGCCCTTCGGATCCTCAGTGTGAGTCGCCATCTTATGAAAGGATTGGTGACATGAGCACAGTTATCATGCATACCTCGGAGGGCGATATTCGCCTGGACCTCTTTGACGATCAGGCCCCTGAAACCGTAGCCAACTTCCTGGACCTGGCCGCAGGCCGCAAAAACTGGACCGACCCCGAGACGGGCCAGAAGCGTCAGGATCCCTTCTATGACGGTCTGACCTTCCACCGGATCATCAAGGACTTCATGATCCAGGGTGGCTGCCCGCTGGGCACGGGCACGGGCGGCCCAGGCTACGAGTTCGATGACGAGATCGATCCCTCTCTGACCTTTGAGGAACCCTACAAGCTGGCCATGGCCAATGCAGGGCTGCGCCGGGATCCGGCCACAGGAAAGACCCACGGCACCAACGGATCACAGTTCTTCATCACCACCGTGCCCACCCCCTGGCTCAACGGGCATCACACCATCTTCGGCCAGGTGGCTGATGAGGATTCCCGGAAGGTAGTCGACAAGCTGGACGCCGTAGCCACCGATTCGAGCGACCGTCCCCTTGAGCCGGTCTTCATCAACAGCGTCGAAGTCCTCTGAGCCGGGCCGGGGATGGTTTCGAAAAAGACACCCAGCAGATTCCAGCCCGGCACACGCAGCTACACCATGTCCCGAATCAGGGGCACGGAGACATCAATAGAACGCCAGGTCCGGTCATATCTCTTCTCGCGCGGTCTGCGGTTCCGCAAGAACGACAAGAGGTATCCGGGCCATCCCGATGTGGTTCTGCCCAAGTGGAGGGCCATGGTATTCGTCAATGGCTGTTTCTGGCACATGCATCAGGGGTGTGCCAAATTCTCCCTTCCCAAATCCAATGTGGAATATTGGACCACAAAGCTGACAAGGAACCGTCTGCGGGATCAGGAACAGGGCGAAAAACTGAAAGCCATGGGTTGGCGGGTTTTCACAGTCTGGGAGTGCCAGCTGGATGCCCGCCATGCCCAGGAAACCCTGCAAACATTATATGAGGCCATCACAGCAGATGGCCGTCCAAACGAAGGAGTCAAGGATGAGCAGATTGAACGGCAAAGGACAAGAGGCTGAGCAGAAGGGCATGCGGGTCAACTTCGCCATTCTCGGCGCCGGACGGATAGCCAACGCCCTGGCCAAGACGGTGGTCATGATGGCCCAGGACCCGCAGTACAGCCATCTGATTGCCCCATACGCCGTGGCCTCGAGGGATGGGGATCGCGCAGCCGCTTTCGCCAAACAATATGGATTCGAGCACTCTTATGGTTCCTACCAAGAGCTCCTGGACGATCCCCAAGTGGATCTGGTCTACATCGCCACGCCTCACAGCCTCCACGCCGAGCAGGCCATCGCCTGCATGAAGGCGGGAAAGAACGTGCTGGTCGAGAAGTCCTTCACGGCCAACGCCGACCAGGCCAGGCAGGTCATCGAAACATCCGAGAGCACCGGCCTGCTCTGCACCGAGGCCATCTGGACCAGGTACATGCCCTCGCGCTCCATCATCGACGACATCGTCTCCTCGGGAGAAATCGGCACCGTCAGAACGGTCACCGCCAACCTGGGATATGTCACCGTGGGCAAGGCCAGAATGACCGACCCGGCCCTGGCCGGCGGCGCCCTGCTCGACGTAGGTGTCTACCCTCTCAACTTCATCGACATGGTCATGGGACCCAAGCCTATTGAGCGGGTCTGCACGGATTGGGTCCGCAGCCCGGAGGGCGTCGACAGCCAGAACTCCACGACCATTCTCTACCAGGATGGATCCATGGGGGCAGCGACCAGCTCCATGGTCTCGGCCAGTGACCGGACCGGCAGCATCTGGGGAGACCAGGGTTACCTGCAGTGCGCCAACATCAACAACGTGGAGTCAATCGACCTGTACGACGCGGATCACCAATTGAAGAAGCGCTACCCCATCCCTGACCAGCTGACCGGTTATGAGTATGAGGTGTCCAGCGCAGCGCAGGCCATTCTGGACGGCGAGACCGAGTGCGCCCAGATGCCCCACAAGGACACCCTGCGGATCATGGAGCTCATGGACTCTCTGCGCCGCCAGTGGGGCCTGGTCTTCCCCTTCGAATCATGAACCAGCAATGCGAATGGGGGCTGATGCCGCAATCGCCACGGCATCAGCCCCTATTCGGATCATCCAGGAAAACCCTGCTTCATTCCTTTCTCACGAAGGTCACCAGACGCTGGAGGATGACGAAGACCAGGATCATCAGACCGACCACGATGGTGACGGCCTCAGCAGGAACGCCGAAGTCCGAGGTCAGAGGATCGATGATCGAGCGGACCAGCGCGCCTATGACAGAACCCAGCACGTAGCCGTAACCGCCAGTGATCAGGGTGCCGCCGATGACGACCGCAGCTACAGCGTCCAGCTCCCAGCCCACGCCCATGGTGTTCTTGGCTGAACCGATGCCAGCCACATAGACGATGGAAGCGATGGAGGCCAGGACAGCCGAAGTCAGGTAGATGACATACTGCGTCCGCTTGACCGGAAGGCCCATCAGCTCGGCCGAGGACCGGGAACCGCCGATGGCGTAGATGGTACGGCCCGTCCTGGTCTTGTGGAGGATGACATAGCTGACTGCCACAACGACCAGAGCGACTACCACGCCGAAGTTCAGCGAAAGATCATTGGAAATCTTCGGGTTGTCGATGATTTTCAGTCCCTCGCCGCCGATCCAGCTGAAGTTGTTGTTCTGCGGCATATTGAGCGAATCAGTTGAGATGATGGAGGCTATGCCCCTGGCCAGGAACATAGTGGACAGTGTGGCGATGAAGGGCTGCATGTTGAACTCTTCGATGAGCACGCCGGCCAGCAGTCCAAAGACTGCGCCAATGGCGATCATGATGACGATGACCAACCCCGCCGGCACGCCGGCGATCATGAGCTTGACACCGACGACGCCAGTGATGGCGACTATGGCCCCCACGCTCAGATCGATGCCACCGGTGAGAATGGGGAAGGTCATGGCTACTGCCAGGATCACCAGATAGGCGTGGTCCATGAACAGCGAGGACATGAATCCCAGCCGGATATAAGTGCCGAAGAGCACCTGGCCCATGATCAGCATGAGCAGGAAGATGACCACGGCAGCGACTGTCGGAATGGCCCTGGGGCTCAGCCGGAAACCTGCTTGTCTGCTTGCACTCTTCTTCATCATGCCACCACCTCTGCAGACTGCCTCATGGCACGCCTGCGTTTGAACTCAGCGACCGCGTTGTGCACCTTGGGCGCCTGCATGACGCAGATGATGATGACCACCACGGCGAAGAAGGCTGGCGTGGCGGCTGAATCAATGCCCAGGGTGATGATGGTCTTGCGGATCATCGCAATGATCACGGCGCCGAAAGCGCTTCCCAGCAGCGAGAACTTGCCGCCCAGCAGGGAGGTGCCTCCAATGACCACAGCCAGAATGGCGTACATCTCCAGATCCTGACCGGTCTTGACCACGTCAACCCTCATCACTGAAGCAGTCGCGAACAGCCCTGCCACAGCGGCCAGCAGACCGGAGATGGCGTAGACCAGGAAGAGGATCCGACGGGGCTTGATGCCGGTCATTCGGCTGGCTTCCTGGTTGATGCCCACCGACTCGATCATCATGCCGGCTGCCGTCTTCCTCATCAGAAGACCGACAAGGCAGACGATGATCACTGCTATGACGAAATTGGCCGGGATTCCCAGAATGAAGCCATTGGCCATCCAGCGCAACGGTCCGCTGCCGGCCACGCCTGAAGCGTCGGCATTCTGCCCATTGGTGATGACCTTGGCCAGTCCCCTGCCTGCCAGCATCATGATCAGCGTGGTGATGAAGGGCTGGAGTCCCAGAATGGAGACCAAGGCGCCGTTGATGCAGCCCAGAACCAGACCTACGGCCAGGGAGATCAGAATGGCCATCCAGACGTTCACCCCGTTGATCAGCATCTGCATGGCTGCAGCTCCGGCCACGGCCATGAGCGAGCCGACCGAAAGGTCGATGCCCGAGGTCGAGATGACCAGGGTCATGCCGGTGGCGATCATCAGGTATCGCGCAGACTCCTGGATCATGGTGATCAGGGGTCCTGCCAGGCCGCCTGTGCGCGGATTGTATGACAGGCTGAGGAAGGAATGATCCACTAGGGTGCAGACCACAATCAGCGCGAGGAAGGCGACCACGCTCCAAATCAGCTGATTGCCGAATATGCGGCGCAGGAAGGATGGACCTTCATCCTCCGATTGCTGCTTGGCGGGCTTGCTCATCTTTCCTCCTTTCCTTGAGATTGTCCGGAGACCGAGGTGTTGGCTATGTCTTCCACGATGGTCTGCTGGGAAACCGTGTCATCGTTGTCCATCAGGTCGATCTTGTGACGGTCCTTGAGGACGGTTATCTGATCGGAGAGGCGGACGACCTCATCAAGCTCAGAGGAGATGAAGACCACGCTCATGCCCTGAGCGGCCAGATCCAGCACCGTCTGCTGGATCTCCGCCTTGGCGCCGATGTCGATTCCCCTGGTCGGTTCGTCCAGGATCAGCAGCTCAGGATCCGTGGCCAGCCACCTGGCCAGCAGGACCTTCTGCTGGTTTCCTCCTGAAAGGTTCTTGATCAGCCTGTCGGGATCGGCCGGGCGGACATTGAGCTCCTTGATGTACTTGTCGACTATCCGGTCAGCCTCCTTCCTGGGGATTGGCCTGAACATGCCCCGGGTGGCCTGGAGGGCCAGGATGATGTTCTCCCTGACCGTCAGGTCGCCGATGATGCCCTCATCCCTTCTGTTCTCCGTGGAGTAGGCGATTCGGTTCTTCAGGGCGTTGGCCGGGCTGTCGATGGAGATCTTCTTCCCATCAAAGGTGTAGGTGCCCTTGTCGGGCTTGTCTGCGCCGAAGAGCAGGCGGCCGATTTCGGTTCTGCCGGAACCCAGCAGGCCGGCCAGTCCCATGATCTTGCCCTTGAAAAGATCCATGTCGAAGGGGTAGATGCTGCCCTTTCTGCCGAAGCCGCGGACGCTGGCCAGAGGCCGGTCTGTTGCGGCTTGGGGTGTCTCTTTCCTCGACTTGGTGCCGATCAGCGAGAGCTCATCGGCGTTCTTGCCGATCATCTTGGTAATAAGGACATCGCGCGGCATGTCCTTGACCATGGTCTCCTCGACGAATTTGCCATTGCGCAGAATGGTCATTCTGTCGGCGATCTCGTAGACCTGGTCCAGGAAGTGGGAAACGAACAGTATGGCGATGCCCCGGTCCCTGACCTTGCGCATGATCCGGAAAAGATCCTGAACCTCATTGGCATCCAGCGAAGATGTCGGCTCATCCAGGATCAGGACCTTGGCATCGATGACCATGGCCCTGGCGATGGCCACCAGTTGCTGCATGGCTATGGATATCTCATTGAGCGGCGTGTGAGGATCCAGATCCGTCAGGCCCATCTGGGCCAGAAAGCCTTTGGCCGCCTCATGGGTCTTGCGCCAGTTGATGCCCAGGTGCCCCCTCACCTCGTGCCCGAGCATGACGTTTTCGCCCACGCTCAGATTGGTGCACAGGTTGACTTCCTGGTAGACCGTGGCGATGCCGGCGTTCTGCGCATCGGCTGTGCCGTTGAAAATCCTGTTTTGGCCGTTGACGGTGATGGTTCCCGCGTTGATTTTGTATACCCCGGTGAGCGCCTTGATCATGGTCGATTTGCCTGCGCCGTTCTCCCCCATGAGGGCATGGACCTCACCGGGGAACAGACGCAGATCGACATTGTCGAGCGCCTTGACACCAGGGAATTCAATGCTGATTCCCTTCATGGAGACCAAGGGTGCTTCTTTTGTCATTGTCTTGCCTCATCAAACTGAATGCTGATCGGGGGGCGGTACCGCGGCCCAAAGACCCTTTCCCGCCCATGAAAAACGGCGTACCGCAACCTTCCCGGGTGCGCCGTCCTGTGCGTCCTATGCGATCAGCGATAGATCAGTACGCTCTGGAATCGATGACCTTCTTGGCCTCGTCGGCGGTGAAGACCTTCGAATCAATGACGATGTTCTTCTTGACCTTCTTGCCGTCCAGGTAATCCTTGACGGTCTTGGCGGTCGTTTCGCCGAAGAGCGGGTTGTACTCGATCACCAGCGACAGATCGCCGTCGATCAGGGCCTTCAGAGCAGGCTTGGTGCCATCGATGGTGATGATCTTGACCTTGCCCTTAAGACCTGCGGCATCGACAGCCTGTGCAGCGCCCAGGCCCATTTCATCGTTCTGCGAGAAGATGAACTGGACATTCTGGCTCTTGTACTTGTCCAGCAGTCCGGCGGTGACGGTCTTGGCCTCGTCAGTGGACCAGTTGGCCGACTGGCTCTCCAGAACCTTGATGTTGCCACCGATCTTGGAATCCCAGCCCTTCTGGCGGTCCTTGACCACCGACAGGCCGGCAGGGCCCTCCAGAATCAGGCCATTGGCTCCATCGGGGAAGTTCTTGTTGACGAACTCTGCCGCCTGCTGCCCTGCCCACTCGTTGGAAGGTCCGATGTGGGAGGCGACCAGGCTTTCGTCCTTGGTCTGCACGTTGCGGTCGACCAGGAAGACCGGGATCTCGGCCTCCTTGGCCTTCTTCAGCGACTCGTCCCATCCGCTGTCCTCGGTGGAGGACAGGACGATGGCATCAACCTCGTCGTTGACGAACTTGTTGAAGGCCTGGATCTGCTTCTGCTGATCGTTGTTCTGGGTCGGCGAATAGATCATGTTGAATCCGGCATTCTTGAAGGCCTTCTTCAGATCGTTCTCGTTGGCCGTGCGGAAGCCGCCCTCAGGACCTACAGCAACGAATCCGATGGTCTTCTGCTTGTCGCCGCCCTTGCTGGAGCTGGATCCGGAAGAGCCGCAAGCTCCCATGGCCAAGACCGCAGCCGAGGCCGTGGCGATGGTCAGCGCCTTCTTCAGTACTGTATTCATTGTTCTCCTCCTTGAGTAGTCAGCATCGAAGCCACAGCATTATGATCATCGATGATGACATCCACGATTTTCAGTATCGTTTTTCCTCTTGCCGAGCTCAAGGCGCAGTGATAACAAATCGATAACAGTTCAACCACACCGACAGCCAAGCCGCAGCCGGTCCCACCCATCCCGGTGATTGTCACCTGCCGCTGGTAACCGTATCCACCTGGGAATCAATGATGTACCACATGCCCTCCAGGGCTCCGGAAAGGCAGTGAACGATGCCCGAACGGTCCAGGGCGATCAGGCTCTGCATCTGATTGACCTGCCCTGCAGCCAAGCCTGTGGTTCCGGCCGGCAAATGCTGGATCGTCTCCGGACCAGGGGCGATCTGGGAATGGCCGCCCGCATCCATGTCGCCATCCTTGTAGACCAGGGTGTCGTCGTTGTAGAAGGTCAAGGCCCTGATATCCCGATGTCGGGCGATGACCTGGATCTGGTCGCTCAAGCCCTTCGGCCGCTGATTCTCGCCTCGGACAATACCCAGCATGACCAGGGTGTTCATACCCTGCGAACCATCTTCGAGCACCAGGCATAGACGCTGCCCCTCAGGTGCCACAGTCAGGGCGACCACACGCCGCCCATGCAGCCAGGGCAGGGCGAATTCCAAGGCACCCGGCTTGCCTGCGTCGACCAGGATGGCGGAATCACTCTGCCTGACAGCCCAAACCTCATCGGTGAAACTGCCGGCTATGGCGGTAATGGGTGTGCCGGCAAACAGTTTTCCGCAGGATGAAGCATCGGGTTTCAGACAGGTCACCTGGCCCTGATCAGACAGCAGCGCACCGCCATTGGAGGAAAAGACCAGCCCCCTGGGCTCATGAAAGACGGGAGGCTGACCGACCCTGATCAGGTTCGAGGAGTTGAAACCTACCACCCCGCTGCTGCCCAGACTGTAGATGCGGTTGGAAGTCTGCCCTGAAGCTATGGTCAGGTCGTCATCCGCGTGGGAGTAGTCAATCCCTGACGCATCGACCACCCGCAGATCAAACTCGCCATTGCCGTCGCCCAAGAGCATCCGCATTTGATGGACCAGCATGGCCCTGTTTTCGCTGCTCAGGGAGGCGAAGGAGCTGCTGACCCTGATTTCCATGCGTCCCTTGACCTGCTGCACCGCATCGACTGCCAGGGAGACCTTGGCGGTGTTGAAGTTCGTCACGGAATCCCGCAGCCAGGCCGGAGGGCCCTTCAGCAGTTCCTTCAGGGCCAGGGTCCTCCAGTTTCGCCAGCCGAACCAGCGGTTGTCGGGAACAGGCACACCCTTGGCCAAGGGGAACTGATAGATGACGACCTGACGGTAGACCTGCATGAAATCATCCGAAGAGATCACTATCCCCGCCGGGGCCTTGCTGATCCGCCATTGGCCGCGCACTTTAGCGAGCTCAAACCGTTCGGTCCTGTACCCTGAGCCGCAGTCCTGCTCGGTGACGGAGAATATTCCATGGGCGTCCAAGGAGCCAATGCACTCGGTGGTCAGGTCAAGGGCAGTCCTCTTCCCGCTGCCCTCGTCATCCACGCGGTCATAGACAGGGGAACCCTTATAGATCGAGACGGATGCATTGAAATCCCATCCCGCAAAGGCCCGCTTGGTCATGTAGGACTTGGCGACAGCAAAGCCATCGCTTTGAATGCCGGTTGGCAGAGCCGCCAGGAAGCCCTTGACAATGCTCTCTGGCACGGCTCCGTCCACAGGACCCTCCGGGGAGGAGAAGACGCGATGCTGCTGATTCTCGATGGGACTGAGCTGACGGACCGACCCTGAGGTCGGCAGCCCGAATGGATTGGCGCAGCCTCCTGCGACCAGAGCAGCCACCATGGCCACACACAGCCCCAGCATCCGCACAGGGCGAAAGGCTCTTGGCCAGCGTGACGGTCTGAAAATGCTCATGATGCAGCCTCTTCGAAGAAGCCTTCCACGTCCAGACCATGGCCAGGCTGGAATCGGACCGGCGCACTCCCCTGATCCAGTTGCTCACAGACATCCCTGGGCAGGGTCAGCAGGAACCAGGTCCCCTGCCCAACCTGCGAGCGCACCTGGAGCAGGCCATGCATGAGGTTGGTATTGTCCAAGGCGATCGACAGCCCCAGACCTGTACCGCCCGTCAACCGAGACCGCGACGGATCGGCCCGCCAGAACCGTTCGAATATATGAGTCAGGTCTTCGGGCGCAATGCCGGTTCCCCAGTCGCGCACACTGAATACCACGGCCTGCTCCGAGACGGCCAGCCGCAGCTGCACCGGCCCGTCCTCGGCGAAATCGATGGCATTGTTGACCAGGTTGCGCAGAATCGAAGTGCAACGGCTGGCATCGACGGTGATCATCACCTTGTGGTCGGGAAGGAGCGCCTTTACGGGAACCCCCTTCGTCCTGGCTATCTGGGCGACCTGCTGGACCACGTTGCGGACCAGATCGCAGGCATCGCACAGGTCCGGATTCAGCGATGTCTGGCCAGCCTCGTACCTGGATATTTCGAGAAGATCCTCAAGCATGCTGGCGAAGCGCGACACCTGCTTGTCCAGCAATTCCACGGTCCTGCGCTTGCTGGGATCCAGGTCGTCCCGAGTCTTGAAGAGCAGGTCCGTGGCCATGCGGATGGTGGTGACCGGGGTCCGCAGCTCATGGCTGACGTCTGATACAAACCTGCGCTGGTAGGCTTCGGCCTCCTCCAGCTGACCGATCTTCTCATTGATGGAATCAGCCATCACGTTGAAGGAACGCTGCAGGGTGCCCAGCTCATCGGTCCGGTCCTCGGTGACCCGAACGTCCGACTCCCCTTGGGCCAATCCCTTGGCGGCACCTGCCACCTTGGTCACCGGACGGATGACTGAGTGAAGGGCCAGGAACACGATGATCCCCATCACAACGCTGGTCACCACGCTGACCGCAAGAAGGGCCATCTGCACGGAGAGCACGGAGCGCTGCTGGTCTGCGAAGGAGTAGATGGCATAGAACTCGATCCCTCCGGTAGTGGCCGGCCTCAGCATGGACCCCATGACGATGCCCGGGACCGGGTACTGACCCTTGTCGGCCGTGTTGATCATCTGCGAGTATGAGTGGTTGCCATTTGAGACGACGGCATTCCTGATTTCCGGGGTGATCAGGTCGCTGTCTCCCGGGGCAGTGGATACAGGGACGAACCTGCGGGCTGTGGAGTCATCCGGCCAGATGAAGACCCCAACCATGTTGGGCGCCCCCTCATTCTGAACGTTGGCTGCCATATTGACCACCAGTTTCTGATAGCTGCCCTCATCACCGGTGATGTCTGCGGAGTCAAGTCCTCCCTGAGCCCTGGTCAGCTCAGCGGCAAAGTCGGCCTGTGCCTGTCGCAGAACCTGGTTCAAGAGGGAGGTCCTTACCGAATACAGGGAGGCTGTCATGAAGACGACGCCGATCAGGAGTGCCGAAACCGTTGCCAGAAGGACCATTCGTATCTGCAGGGAGCTCCTGACTGCTCTGTAGAGCCTGCGCAGGAACATCCCGACTGCGGAAGACACCACCCTGTGCCTCGTGCGACTGCTCATGATCCTGGCTGCTCAGCCGCATACTTGTAACCGATGCCCCGAACAGTCTCGATGATTCTGGGATTTTCGGGATCGTCTTCGATCTTCTGCCTGAGACGCTGCACGTGGACGTTGACCAGACGGGTATCGCCCATATCCTGGTAATCCCAGACCTTCCGCAGCAGCTCTCCCCGGCTGAGCACCTCCCCGGGATGCGAGGCCAGCACGTAGAGCAGCTCGAACTCCGTGGGTGTCAAGGAAAGCTGCCTGCCCCGCTTGACCGCAGTGTGCTCCTGGCGGTTGATCTCTATCAGGCCATGGATGGCGGACGGTGACTCCTGCCCCTCCTGATCAGCCCGGACCGAGACCGGACGCAGACGTGCATGGATCCTGGCCAGGAGTTCATCGGTGCTGAAGGGTTTGACCACATAGTCATCGGCTCCAGCCTCCAGACCCTCGACGATGTTCCTGGTGTCGGATTTGGCCGTCAGCATGATGATGGGGACATTGGATCTGGACCTGATCCACCGGGCGATGCCAATCCCATCCATGCCGGGCAGCATGATGTCCAGCAGCACCAGATCAGGTTCCACCGTAGGGAATATCTCCACTGCCCTGGATCCATCCGTACAGGTCACCGGCCTGTAGGACTTCGTCTGCAGCACTATTGATAACATCTCGCCCAGATCCCTGTCATCGTCGACAATCAGTATCGTGGTCGGCTCTTTCACAAGAAGCCCTCCCTCGTTCTCAGCATGCCATTATGCTCACTTGCTTCTAAGCAGAACGATAGCAGGGTTGGTCGGGGCTGAACCCGCCGACGGATCTTGGCAGGAATTGGCAGGGTTGACCTATTTGATGCGACGGACCCGGCCATGCTCCACCATATAGGCCCGCCGCGCTAGATCGATCATGGGCAGATCGAAGGCCGAATCGGTGTAAAAGGCGTCAATGGCCGCCTTCTGGCCCAGGATCCGCTGAAAGTGCAGGGGCTTGTCAGGCCCGAAGTTGAGGTAGCCCACGGTCAGGGATTCCAAATCCAGGGTGGAGCCGATGCAGCGGGTGATGCCCAGTCGGCGGCAGGCCTCCCCCGCCACCAGATCGAAGGAGGCGGTCACCACCACATCGTCAGCCTGGGGGGTGTACCAATCCATGATCTTGTGCATGTTGGCATCCCAGAATTGGTTGACCAACCGGTCCATGTCAAAGCCGGGACGCGAGGTCAGGCGACGCAGGTAGCGCGAGCCCACCCGGCGCATGGCCGAGTCCAGCTGCTCGAGTGTGACCCGGCCCAGACGGTAGCGGACAGCATAGAAGAGGGCAATCGGCAGGTAGTGAAGCACCCTCGGATCCTTGCGGGCGGTGAACAGGTAGAAGTCAAGCAGACTCTCGCCATCGTAGATGGTGCCATCGAAGTCCAGTACCCGCATGCCAGTCCTTTCCAGATCTCAGCGCTAAAAAGTGAACATCTTAGCATACCGTGGAGCAATGACGGTGATAGTCCCCGACCTTGGCCGACCCTGCCTCGTCGGATGCTTAGCTCCAATTGGCCGCACAAGCAGGCAATTCACCTCGGTCCAGGAGCCGGATAAAGGCAGGAAAGCCCTGTATGGCCTGCCTGATCCATGTCCTGATTGTGGATCATCCCCATGGTGTCGACGGTATTGATATGATGAAAAATACGTCGTCCGTGCTGGGCCGAGGCTAGGGAGTTGCCGGAAATAGGCCTGGAAGGGGAACGGCGCAGAAGGGGTCCATGCGGTCATTGGGTTAACCATGCCCGCAGAACTCTTCGATCTTCCTTACCAGCTAGGGGGCAGCAGCGATGTTGAAGAAGAGCCACTACCACAACCTGAGCAGCTGTATAGCCGGAATCTACCGGCATGCACGCAACGATGCCAGCCGGTATACAGGCGACTCCACCTTACGAGGCACCCAGGGTGATCTGATCGTATACCTCTATGACCATCCAGGCCTCAGCCAGCGCCAGATAGCCCGGGACCTGTGCGTAGATCCCAGTCTGTTGGCCCGGGATCTGAAAGCCTTAAAAGCCCTGGGCCTGGTCAGCCGTGAACAGAACCCCGCCGATCACCGGGTCAATATCATCGCTCTGACCAGGTCAGGCGCAAGCATAGCGCGCAAGCGAATCAGATCGGTCAACAACTGGTGGATCGATCTGTTCAAACAGAATCCAGATATCGACCCTGAGACCTTGCAGAACGAGCTGCGCTGCGTCTACAACCGGCTCCTGGCCAACCAGCTCTGATCCCTCATACTGAAAAAGGGACCCGACCGAACCTGTCGCCGTCCTTGGACGGTTGGGTTTGTGTCAGGCCCCTGGCTTTTCAGGCTTTTTACGCCCTTATGCCGGACCGTATCAGCCCACCGAACGGCCGGAGGTCTCCCAGCCCATCAGGCCTACAACCAGCATGGAGGCCAGGGCAACCAGGCTGATGGTGACGAAGATCGAGGTGCTCCCCCATACGCTGAGCATGGCACCGATCAGCACGGGCATGAGCACATTGCAGAGCTTGGCAACGGCATTGGCAATGCCCACGCAACGGAAGCGGACCGTGGTCGGGAAGAGCTCGGGCGCATAGACGGCCACCACTGAAGACATGAGGACGTAGAGGCTGGCCATGAGCAGGATGCCCACCAGGATGGCCGTGACCTGGCTGGTCTGCGCGGCGTAGAGCATACCGAAAACCGCTGTCAGCAGGAAGGCGGTGACGATGATCCGCTTACGACCTATCCGGTCCAAGAGCAGGGATCCGATCAGGCAGCCCAGGGGGGCACCCAGCATCATCAGGGTGCTGATCCACAGGGATCCGCTCAGATTGATGCCCCGCTTGAGCAGGATGGTAGGCACCCAGGAGGTGAAGGCGTAGGAGCAGACATTGGTGGCCGAGACTGCCACAGTGGCCACAATCAGGCCGCGGACAATGCTGCCCGAAGCCTTGGCAGGTGCTTGAGTGCCTTCATCCTTCCCAACAAGAGCGGAGCCACTGGCAGAACCGGAGCCTGAATTACCCTGAGCGTTGTTGGCCTCCAGAAGCTCGACCACCTGGGTGGCCTCGTCTATCCGCCCGTGCTGGGCCAGCCATCGAGGGGACTCAGGGATGTCACGCCGCAGGTACCAGATCAACGCCGCTGCCAGACCAATGCCCACGAAGAGCGGCCGCCAGGACCAGCGCGGAATGATCCAGGCGCACAGGAGCATGGCCAGGGGCACTCCGGTGTTGGCCACCAGCGAGACGATGGCGCTCCAGCGGCCGCGATGCTTGATGGGAGCGAATTCGTTGACCATGGAGAATCCAGTGACGATTTCGGCGCCAAGACCCAGGCCGGCCCCCAGGCGGCAGACCGAGAGGACGGCCATGTTCGGGGCCAGAGCGCCCAGCAGGGTAAAGCCTCCGAAGAGCAGCAGGTTGATCTGATAGGCGGTCTTGCGCCCCCGCAGGTCTCCGATGAATCCGGCCAGCAGCGAGCCCACCAGGAGCCCCAGGAAACCAGCCGACAGGAAGAGGGAATTCTGGGCGACCGTGGACCACCCGGTGCTCAGTGCTGAACTGGCTACTGCGCTGCCCACATAGACATCGATGCTGTCCATGAGCATTCCCGCGGCCACCAGGGCCACGATCTTGTAAAAAGTAGCCGATTCACGAGCATTGTCTACTCGCCGGGTAATCTCGCGAACCGCCAGGTCGTCCTCGGCCACGCCGAGGCCCTTTGATTGTTCGGATATGTCTGCATTGTCAATGACCGCTGTCGACATCGTCACCCTCGCGCCCGTGCATGAGGCAGGCATGCCCCATGCGTCCATGCCAGACCTGCCGACGACGACAGGCTCCTTGTGGGAGCGTGGCGACCGTCAATATGGAAGGCCTGGACCCTGCGGCGTTTCGGTCATTGTGTGGCTGCTCAACGTCTATTGGGTGCCCAGTATAGGAGTCTGGACGGTCATTGCCCAGACCCGGCGTTTCCCCCCGGCCCGGCTGCCCTGTCCAGGATGGCCCTGATGGCCTCCAGTCGTGGACCCAGCTGACGCTCATAGCCACGATCATTGGGGTGGTAGTAGCGTCGCCCGACCAGTTCGTCGGGCATGTACTGCTGGGCCGCCACCGCATCCGGCGCATCGTGGGCATACTGGTAGCCCTCATGGTTGCCCCAGGCCTTCATCAGCTTGGTGGGGGCATTGCGCAGGTGCAGGGGAACCTGGCCGATATGCCCGGCGTCCACATCCTCCAGGGCCTGGTTGATGGCCAGGTAGGAGGCGTTGGACTTGGGCGCAGTGGCCACGGCGATGACTGCCTCGGCCAGGATCAGCCGGGCCTCCGGCATGCCCACCATGGCCAC
This sequence comes from Bifidobacterium sp. H6bp9, assembly GCF_032193695.1. NCBI lineage: Bacteria > Bacillati > Actinomycetota > Actinomycetes > Bifidobacteriales > Bifidobacteriaceae > Bifidobacterium > Bifidobacterium sp. H6bp9. Next base: position 79,044 of record NZ_JASTZY010000005.1, on the reverse strand, counting down.
GGCCTGGGCAGCCGCGACCGTGATCTCCAGCACCTCCGGAGAGGCCATGCCCACCTCCTCGGCGGAGGCGATCATGATCCGTCGGGCGATGAAACGCGGGTCCTCGCCTGCCCGGATCATCCGAGCCAGGTAGTGCAGGGCCGCATCCACGTCGGAACCCCGCATGGACTTGATGAAGGCCGAGGCCACGTCATAGTGGTCGTCGCCCTTTTTGTCATAGCGGACGGCGGCCACGTCCATGACCGAGGAGACCACCTTGGCATTGATCAGGGGCCGACGCGCCCCCTTGGCACGAGGCCCGCCCTCGGTGACGGCCCCGGCCGCAGCCTCCAGAATGGTCAGAGCACGACGGGCGTCGCCCCCGGAAAAGCGCACGATCTGGTCCAGAGCCTCTGCATCCAGCCGCACCTGGTCCTTGAGCCCCCGCTGGTCCTTGACGGCCCTGCGGACCAGCTTGGCCAGGTCCTGGTCGTCCAGGGCCTCCAGCTTGACCACCACCGAGCGGGAAAGCAGGGGCGCAATGACCGAAAAGCTGGGATTCTCCGTGGTGGCTGCGATAAAAGTCACATCCCGGTTCTCCACGCTGGGCAGCAGGGCATCCTGCTGGGACTTGGAAAAGCGGTGGACCTCATCGATGAAGAGGACCGTCTCCTGGCCCTGGCTGACCAGCCGCTCCCGAGCCTGGGCGAGGACCTGCCGCACCTCCTTGACCCCCGAGGTGACGGCCGAAAGCTCCTCGAAATGCCGCCCGGACTGTCGGGCGACGATGTAGGCCAGGGTGGTCTTGCCCACCCCGGGAGGACCGAAAAGAATGACCGAGCTGGGAGCCGTCAGGCGGTTGTTCGGATCCGACCGGGCCAGCCGCTCCAAGGGGGTTCCAGGAGCCGTGACCTTGTCCTGGCCGACCACCTCGTCCAGGCTCCTGGGCCGCATCCTGACCGCCAGAGGCAGGGTGTGCTCCTCGGGGGGATCCGCCGCCTGGAAGAGATCATCAACCATCTGCAATACCTCATTCCTCGGGGCCCTATGGCTCCCCGCCTTCACCAGCATAGGCCTGCGCCTGCCACAAACAGCAAGACGAACGCGCTAGACTAGAAACCTATATGACCGTATCGCCCAGCGCGTAGTTGGGTCCCGGAAACCCGGTGTGTGTACAGTTTACTGGTCATCCGCCTGAACATCTTCAGGTAGGCCCATGGGCGGCAGCAAGGCCTGCGCCCTGAAACAACCGGGACCGGCACAGTAGGAGCAATAAGGAGAATCGCCAGTGATCGCCAAGCATGTTCGCCAGGGATGGACATCCGGTCCAGGCAGGTGGGCCATGGGCCTGCTTGCCCTGGTCCTGGGGCTCTCAGCCCTGATTGTCGCCCCCCTGGCCACGCCGGCGCAGGCGGCCCAGGACTCACCCGCCGCGCAGGCGGTCCACGGACGCACCTTCCGCGTCGCCACCGACACCACCTTTGCCCCCTTCGAATTCCGCGACTCCTCCGGCAAGCTGGTCGGCATCGATATGGATCTGATCCGCAAGATCGCCGACATCGAGGGGTTCTCGGTGCAGATCCAGTCCCTGGGCTTCAACGCCGCCCTGCAGGCCTTGAACTCCCAGCAGGCCGATGTGGTCATAGCCGGTATGACCATCACCGACCAGCGCAAGCAGGTCTACGACTTCACCGACCCCTATTTCGACTCCGGCGTGCAGATGGCCATCGCCAAGGACAACGACCAGATCCACAGCTACAAGGATCTGCAAGGCAGCGTGGTGGCCGTCAAGACGGGCAGCGAGGGCGAGGCCTTCGCCAAGCAGCGTGCGGCCCAGTACGGTTTCACGGTCAAGGCGGTGGACCAGTCCTCCACCATGTATGAGATGGTCAAGTCCGGCAATGCCCAGGCGGTCATCGACGACTACCCGGTCCTGGCCTACGGCATCGCCCAGGGCAACGGGCTGAAGACCGTGACCAAGAAGGAGCCTGGCGCCTCCTACGGGGCGGCCGTCCGCAAGGGCGAGAACAAGGAGTTCGTGGCCGCCTTCAACGAGGGTCTGGCCAGGATGAAGGCTGACGGCAGCTATAAGAAGCTGGTCGATTCCTACGTGGGCAGCGGCCAGTCCAGCAAGAGCGCCCCCGCCTCCAGGCCAGGATTCTTCGAGCTGGTCCGCCAGGCCTTCCCCTCCCTGATGCTGGGCCTGCGCAACACCCTGGCCATCACGGCCATATCCTTCGTCATCGCCCTGGCCATCGGCATCATCCTGGGACTGTGGCGGATCAGCCCCAACCGGATCCTGTCCTGGATCGCCCGGATCTACGTGGCGGTCTTCAGGGGCACACCCGTTCTGGTCTGGGCCTTCTTCTTCTACCTGGGCGTCCCCCAGCTGATCGGTCACCGCATCAGCATCTGGCTGGCCGGCGCGCTGACCCTGTCCCTGAACTCCGGAGCCTACCTGGTGGAGATCGTGCGCGGGGCCATCGAGTCGGTTGACGTCGGGCAGATGGAGGGGGCCCGCAGCCTGGGCCTGACACGTCGCATGGCCCTGCGTCGGGTCATCCTGCCCCAGGCCGTCAGATTCGCCACGCCCTCCATCATCAACCAGCTGGTCATCATGCTCAAGGACTCCTCCCTGCTGCTGGCCATCGGCTTCGGCGAGCTGCTCTACCAGGCCCAGCAGATCTACGCGGCCAACTTCCGCGTGACCGAGACCCTGTTCATGGTGGGCGTCATCTACTTCGTCGCCATCAGCGCCCTGACCTGGATGGCCAATATGCTCGATAGGAGGCTGCATCGATGAACTTCGAGGACCCGGACATGGACACCGGACGACTGACCCGTCGCATCCGCCAGAACCAAGGTCGCCTCAACCAGGGAACTTCCCAGGCGGCCGTATCCATCCGCGACCTGCATAAGCGCTACGGCGACACCGAGGTCCTCAAGGGGATCGACATGGAGGTCAAGCCGGGCGAGGTCATCTCCATCATCGGCCCCTCGGGCGCGGGCAAGTCCACCCTGCTGCGCTGCATCAACGCCCTGGAGATGCCCACTTCGGGGACCATCAGCGTCTATGGGATCGACATTTCCGATCCCAAGACCAACATCGACAAGCTGCGCGAGCACGTGGGCATGGTCTTCCAGCACTTCAACCTCTTCCCCAACATGAGCGTGGCCGACAACATCACGCTGGCCCCCCATATGCTGCACAAGACCCCCAAGGAGGATGCCCGGCAGCAGGCCCTGGAACTGCTGGAGACCGTAGGGCTTCAGGAGAAGGCGGACGCAAGGCCCACGGACCTGTCGGGCGGGCAGCAGCAGCGTGTGGCCATCGCCCGCGCACTGGCCATGCACCCGGACATCATGCTCTTCGACGAGGCCACCTCGGCCCTGGATCCGGAGATGGTGGGCGACGTGCTTGAAGTCATCCGCTCCCTGGCCGAGGGCGGCATGACCATGATTCTGGTCACCCACGAGATGGCCTTCGCCCGGGAGGTCTCCTCCAGGGTGATCTTCACCGATGCCGGGATCATCGAGGAGGAGGGCACGCCCGAGCAGATCTTCGGCCACCCACAGAGCCCTCGGCTGCAGTCCTTCCTCTCCAAGGTCCTGTAACGCCTCGGAGCTAGAGGTCCATCAGCTCCTCGATGGGACCCACCTGGTATTCCTTGAAGACCACCTGGCCGCTCTCCTGGGTGGCATCCAGGTCCACGATGCCGGCGATGCCCCAGTCGCGTTCGCCTTCCACATCGTCGAAGATCTGCTGGACCCGCCAGGTGTGCCCCTGAAGCTCGTCCCGGTCATCCAGACTAAAGAAGTCCGAGGACCGGGCCTGGGCATCGGTCAGGATCTGCTCATGGTCCTCATAGAGGTCATCCAGTGCATCGCTCCAGGCCCGCAGGCCGTAGCCCCAGTCTGCATCCAGGTCGGCCAGGGCCTCCGGCCGGTCGGCAGCCACCAGCTCCACCCGCTGGAACATGGCGTTGCGCACCAGCAGGGTCAGCCCACGCCGGTCAGCCACCACCTGGTCCTCCACCTTGGGCGGGGCGGCATCCAGGCCGCTTGCGACTTCGCCGTTTTCGGCCCTGCCTGCGGCCTCCCATTCATCCACCAGGCTGGAGTCCACCGAGCGCACAATCAGTCCCAGCCAGGCCAGGATGTCCTCCAGTCGCTCATCCATGAACTCTTCGGGGACCGTCCTGCTGAGCGCCCGGTAGGCATCGGACAGATAGCGCAGCAGGGTCCCCTCCGACCGGGATATTCCGTAGCGGGCGATGTAGCCGTTGAAGTCCGAGGCCGTCTCGATCATGTCCCGCAACACGGACTTGGGGTGGATCTCATAGTCGTTGGCCCAGGGAACGTCCCGACGGTAGCGGTCGAAGGCCTCCCCCAGCAGCTCCTCCAGGGGCTTGGGCCAGGTCACCTCCTGCAGGCGTTCCATCCGTTCCTCGTACTCCAGGCCATCCTCCTTCATCTGCTGGATGGCCGCGTCACGGGCCTGCCGCTGCTGGGCCTTGAGAATCTGCCGGGGATCCTCCAGGGTGGCCTCGACCATGGAGAGCAGGTTCATGTCGTAGTCAGGGTCCTCGGGATCCAGCAGCTCCAGGGCGGCCAGCAGGAAGGGCGAAAGGGGCTGGTCCAGGGCGAAGTCCTCGGGCAGATCCACGGTCGTGAAGTAGTCCAGGCCGCCGTCCGGGTTCCGTTCGGTCTCGATGACCCCGGTGTCGGTCAGAGTCTGGAAGATCTCGTAGGCCCGGTCCTGCAGATGCTCCTTCTGCTGCGGGGTCTGACGGGAGTCCTCGATCAGGTCCTCCACCCGCCTCCTGGCATCGCCGCCCTGGTCGACCTCGTTGAGGACCATGGCGTGGGAGATCTTCAGGTGCGGCGTCAGGGTCTCGGGACGGGCCTCGATCAGCTTGTCGAAGGTCCCCTTGCCCCAGGTGACGAACCCCTCCTGGGGCTTCTTGCGTTTGATCCGCTTGAGCTTCTTGGGGTCGTTGCCCGCCTTGGCCACGGCCCTGGCGTTCTCTATCTCGTATTCGGGGGCCTCGGCCACGACCAGCCCGCTGGTGTCGAAGCCCATGCGCCCGGCCCTGCCAGCAATCTGGTGGAATTCCCGGGCCCTCAGGCGACGCATCCTGTAGCCGTCGAACTTGGTCAGCCCGGTCAGCAGGACCGTGTGGATGGGCACGTTGATGCCGACCCCCAGGGTGTCCGTGCCGCAGATGACCGGCAGAAGGCCATCCTGGGCCAGCTGCTCCACCAGGCGCCGGTACCGGGGCAGCATGCCCGCATGGTGGACCCCGACCCCGGTGCGCAGCAGCCGCTGCAGAATCCTGCCGAAGGCCGTGGTGAAGCGGGTGCCGGCCATGGCCTCCTTGATCCGGTCCCGCTGGCCCCGGTCGGAGACCCCCGTGCTGGACAGGGCCTGGGCCGTCTCCAGGGCGGCATCCTGGGAGAAGTGAACAATGTAGACCGGCGAATCCCCATCGGCCAGCAAGGACTCCACAGTGTTGGGCAATGGGGTGTCCACATAACGGTAGTCCAGAGGCACCGGCCGAGGGGCATCGGCGACGATGTCCACACCCACCCCGGTTTTGCGTTCCAGGTCCACGGCGATCTGATCCACGTCGCCCAGGGTGGCAGACATGAGCAGGAACTGCACATCGGGCAGGGTCAGCAGAGGCACCTGCCAGGCCCAGCCTCGGTCCGGGTCCCCGTAATAGTGGAACTCATCCATGGCCACGCAGCCGATATCGGCATGGCGACCCTCCCTCAAGGCCTGGTTGGCCAGGATCTCGGCAGTGCAGCAGATGACCGGGGCATCCGTGTTGATATGGGTGTCGCCGGTGATCATGCCAACACGGTCGCGACCCAGAACCGAAACCAGGTCGAAGAACTTCTCGGAGACCAGGGCCTTGATGGGAGCCGTGTAATAGGAGCGCCGCCCTGTGCACAAGGCGATGAAATGCATGGCCAGGGCCACCATGGACTTGCCCGAGCCGGTCGGGGTCGACAGGATCACATGGTCGCCTGAAACCAGGGAGAGGACGGCCTCCTCCTGGTGCGGCCAGGGGGTGATGCCCCGGGAAGCCACCCAGGAGAAGAAGCGGTCGTAAATCTGATCCTCGGTCAGGTTGCGGGGGCCTCCCGCCTCGGGGACCAGGTCGCCCAGGGAGGGAGGCTGGTCGGTTGAGGCGGTTGAGGAATCAGCATGTTCTTGGACCATGTCCACCAGTCTATCCGGCCAGGCACACAAGTCCGGCCGGAGACTGGCTTGGAATCATGGGAGCTGAGGACCGGTCAGCCCTGGTCTTTGCCCTCCTGCTTCTTGCCCTCGTCCTTCTGATCGCCGTCGGAGCGGCCGCCACGTCCAGGCTTGAGGAAGTCCGGAATCTCCAGACTCGCCTTGTGCGGATCGACCAGCGTGTCGGGCTGGGTCCTGTCATAGCCCTGGATGTAACGGGTCTTCCTCCAGTGCTTGATGGAGGCGTTGGATCCACGGTGATGTGCATGATACTGCAGCGGCGCGCCGCCGTACCGGTCCTCGTCCACCTCCTTGGCCACGGCTATCTGGTTGACATTGGAGGGATCCATGATGGCCACGGGCGCGGCAGGCTCCACGAAGTCGGCGGGGGCGGCAGTGCGCTCCTGCATCTTCTTGGGCAGCCAGCGGGCGAAGTGGGACAGCAGGAAGCAGACGAAGAAGTAGACCACCGAGGCCACCACCAGGGTCTGCAGGATGTTGAAGTACATGGAACCCAGACGACGGGACTCCTGCAGCAGATCCGTGTACATGATGATGGAGCCCAGAGCCGTGTCCTTGAGGACCACGACCAGCTGGGTAACAGCCGCCGGCAGCATGGCGTAGACGGCCTGGGGAACCTCGATCTGCATCAGCGACTGGGTCCTGGTCAGCCCCAGGGCCAGGGAGGCCTCGCGCTGGCCGTTGGGCAGGTTGCCCACGCCCGAACGAATCAGCTCAGCCACCACGGAGCCGTTGTAGAGGATCAGGCCCAGCACGACGGCCCAGTAGGAGGCCTGGCTGATTCCGGCAAAGGCGAACCAGCGCCAGAAGAAGATCATCATCATCAACACCGGAACAGCCCGGCAGAACTCCACTATGATGCCTGAGACTGCCCTGACCAACCCGTTGGGCAGCAGACGGCCGATGCCGAAGACGAATCCGAAGATGACCGAGCCTATCACTGCCACGACCGAGGCCTTGATGGTCAGCCAGAGCCCGGGCAGGTAGAAGTCGGACCAGGCTTCGTAGTCCAGGGCCGGGCGCCAGAGCTCCCAACTCAGCTGGTTCTCGCCGTCCGGAGGGTTGTGCAGCCTCATCAGCACCAGGATGACCACGATGGCGAAGATGACGGCGGCTATCCAGTTGACGATTCGTATGGTGCGCCGGCCCTTGGGACCGGGCTGATCGAAGAGCAGCGAGCTCTCATTGTCCTGTGCCATGGCCGCTCACCTCCTTACTGCCAGCTTGTTGGACAGGTACGTGGTCAGCGCCCCGATAGGCAGAACCAGGATCACGTATCCCAGGGCGAAGATCAGGAAGATGGCCACAATGGCGTTGGCGTGGAACTCGATCATCTCGCTCATCAGGGAGGAGCTCTCGGAAGCCACGGAAGCGGCTGCAGCCACGGTGGAGTTCTTCAGCAGGGCGATGAAGGTGTTGCCCAGGGGCGCCACCGACCCGCGGAAGGCCTGAGGCAGAATGATCTGCGAGGCCGACTGGAAGAAGCTCAGCCCCAAGGCACGGGCCGCCTCGGCCTGGCCCAGGGGCACCGTGTTGATGCCCGAGCGCAGGGACTCGCAGACGAAGGCCGCCGTATACAGGGACAGGCCCGTCACCGCCAGCCAGAAGAAGTTGACGGAGAATTCCGGCGAGAAGCTGATCTTGAGCTGGGCGAAGGCCCCCAGGACCATGAAGACCATGATGATGGTCAAAGGCATGTTCTGGAAGAACTCCACATACCCTCGGCCGACGGCGCGCAGGGAGGAGATGGGCGAGATGCGCATGATCACCAGGATGATGCCCAGAATCAGCGAGAAGAGGGCCGACCAGAGGGTCAGCTGGATGTTGACCCAGAAGGCCGCCGGGATGTCGTAGTCGGAAAACAGTTCGATGATGGTTGACATCTCACTCTCCTTCCGTGGGCTTGGGCGGATTGAACCGCGGGTCGGGTTTGTAGTGGGTGCCCCGGGTGTTGTTCTCCAGCGCCCGCTGCCAGGAGCCGTTGGCCTCCATGTCGGCCAGGGCCGCATTGATCTTGTGGGCCAGCTTGGTATTGCCCTTCTTGATGCCCACGCCGTAGTACTCCTGGGTGAAGGGCTTGCCCACCAGCCGCAGTCTTCCCCGGGAGGCGGAGGCCAGGCCGGCCAGGATGATGTCGTCGGTGGTGACCGCATCGACGATGCCGGAGAAGAGGGCGGTGGCGCATTCGGCGTAGCCGGGCTGCTCCATCAGCTGGACCTCCTTGGCAAACTTTTTCTTGACGGTGACGGCCGAGGTGGACCCGGTCACCGAGCACAGACGCTTGCCGTTGAGGTCCTCGGGGCCGCGGATATGGTGGTCCTCCTTGCGCACCAGCAGGTCCTGGCCGGCCACGATGTAGGGTCCGGCGAAGGAGACGGCCCGCTTGCGCTCATCCGTTATGGAGTATGAGGCCAGGATCATGTCCACGTCGCCGTTCTGGAGCATGGCCTCCCGTTGCTTGGAGGGGGCCTCCTTCCAGACGATGTCGTCGGCGCTGTAGCCCAGCTTGTCGGCGATATAGGTGGCCACGTCCACGTCGAAGCCCACATAGGTCCCGGCCTTCTTGAAGCCCAGACCGGGCTGGTCGAACTTGATGCCCACCCGGATCTTGCCTGCCTCCTTGTCGGAGCCGCAGGCCGCCAGGGAGACCAGGCAACCCAGAGCGCACAGGATCGCGGTCAGATTCCTGGCCAGCCGTTTCAGCGGCCGGCCCATGCCATGCATGCTTGCATTCATGCGGATATGCTTCCCTCCTGCTTCAGTGGGTCAGAATCTTGGACAGGAAGTCGGCGGCCCGCTGGGTCTTGGGGTGGTCGAAGAAGTCGTCGGGGTCATCCTTTTCCAGGATCCGCCCATCGGCCATGAAGACGATATGGTCGGCCGCCTGACGGGCAAAGCCCATCTCATGGGTCACGCAGATCATGGTCATGCCCTCCTGGGCCAGCTGGATCATGACATCCAGCACCTCGTTGACCATCTCCGGGTCCAGGGCTGATGTGGGCTCGTCGAAGAGCATGATCTTGGGCTGCATGGCCAGGGCGCGGGCGATGGCCACACGCTGCTGCTGCCCGCCGGAGAGCTGGGAGGGCATCTTGGAGGCTTGGGATTCCACGCCCACCCGGGCCAAGAGGTCCATGGCCAGGTCCTCCGCATCCTTCTTGGGCATGTGGCGCACCTTGATGGGCGCCAGGGTCATGTTCTCCAGGATGGTCTTGTTGGCGAACAGGTTGAAGGACTGGAAGACCATGCCTACCTCGGCCCTGAGCCGAGCCAGGTCGCGTCCCTCCTGGGGCAGGGGCTCCCCCTCGATCCTGATAACGCCGGAGTCGATGGACTCCAGGCGGTTGATGGTCCGGCACATGGTGGACTTGCCGGAGCCTGAGGGCCCGACCACCACCAGCACCTCGCCGGTGTCGACCTGCAGGTTGATGTCCTTGAGGACGTGCAGGCTGCCAAAATGCTTCTCGACGTGGGCCAGCTCGACCAGCGGCCCGGACTTGTCCTTGACGGGGCGATCCGAGGCCGGTTTCTCCGGCAGAATCCGCTCCGACGGATGTTTGGTTGTTTCGCTCATATTGGGCAGTTTACTCATCCTTTGTTGCAGAACGGCCATAGAAACGGTTCTTCGGTCAAGCCGAGGCAAGGGCAAAGCCCGGCCCGATCGGTCCGCAGTGCATAACAAGGCATACACAATAAGGGCCGGAACCCCGCAGGATTCCAGCCCTTTGAAGACTCTCGCCGATCAGCGGCGGGATGCGCTCAGTCGGCATCCTCCTCATCCGGCTCCCAGTCCACGCCGGTCTCGGCGCGTTGCTGGTCGGAGATGGGGGCCGGAGCCCCGGTCATGGGATCCTGGCCGCCGCCGGACTTGGGGAAGGCGATGACGTCGCGGATGGAATCCGCCCCCGTCAGGATCTGTGCGGTCCTGTCCCAGCCGAAGGCGATGCCCGCGTGGGGCGGAGCGCCGTACTTGAAGGCATCCAGCAGGAAGCCGAACTTCTCCTGGGCCTCCTCGGGGCCGATGCCCAGCACCTTGAAGATCCGGTCCTGGATGTCGTCACGGTGGATACGCACCGAGCCGCCGCCCATCTCCTCGCCGTTGCAGACGATGTCGTAGGAGTCGCTCATGGCGTGCTCGGGATCCTCGTCGAAACGGTCGATCCAGTCGGCCGAGGGCATGGTGAAGGGGTGGTGCATGGAGGTCCACTTGGAATGGCCCACGGCCACATCGTCGTCATCCGGGTCGTCGGTGGGCTTGAAGAGCGGGAAGTCCACCACCCAGGTCAGGGCGAACTCGTCGGGCTTGAGCAGCCCCTGGCGGCGGGCGATCTCCACACGGGCCGCACCCAGCAGGGTCTGCGAGGCCTCGCGGGGTCCGGCTGCAAAGAAGACGGCATCCCCGTCCGAGGCGCCCACAGCCTCCTTGAGGCCCTGGCGCTCGGCATCAGACAGGTTCTTGGCCACGGGACCCTTGAGGGTGCCATCGCCGGTGAACTGGACATAGGCCAGACCCTTGGCACCCCGCTGGCGGGCCCACTCCTGCCAGGCATCGAACTGCCTGCGGGGCAGGTTGGCAGCACCCTGGTAGACCACGGCGCCCACGTAGGGAGCCTGGAATACACGGAAGGGGGTGTCCTTGAAGTAGTCGGTCAGCTCGACGATGGGGTTGCCGAAGCGCAGGTCAGGCTTGTCGGAGCCGTACTTGTCCATAGCCTCCTGCCAGCTGATCCTGGGAATGGGCAGGGTGACCTCGAATCCTGCAGCCTTCCAGACCTCGGCGATGACCTGCTCGGCCATGGCCATGACGTCCTCCTGGGAGGCGAAGCTCATCTCGATGTCCAGCTGGGTGAACTCGGGCTGCCTGTCGGCACGGAAGTCCTCGTCGCGGTAGCAGCGGGCGATCTGGTAGTAACGCTCGAAGCCGCCCACCATCAGCAGCTGCTTGAGCAGCTGTGGGGACTGCGGCAGGGCGTACCAGGATCCGGGCACCAGACGGGCCGGCACCAGGAAGTCGCGGGCACCCTCGGGGGTGGACTTGATCAGGGTCGGCGTCTCGATCTCGCAGAAGTCCATCTTGTCCAAGGCGGCACGGGCGGCACGGTTCATGGCGGCCCTCAGACGGATGTTGCGCTGCATGGAGGGGCGGCGCAGGTCCAGATAACGGTAGCGCAGCCGCACATCCTCGCCGGGCAGCTTGTTCTCGGCCTCGTTCTCCAGGGCCGTGGACACCTGGAAGGGCAGGGCGGCCGACTTGGCCAGAACCTCGATCTTGTCGGCCACGATCTCGATGTGCCCGGTGGACAGATGCTCGTTGTCGTTGCCCTCGGGGCGTTCGCGGACCTTGCCGGTGACCTGGATCACGTACTCGCTGCGCAGGGGCCGGGCCTCTTCCTCGTCATAGATGACGATCTGCACCAGACCGGAACGGTCACGCAGGTCGATGAAGGCCACGCCTCCGTGATCCCGGCGGCGATCCACCCACCCGGCCACCGTCACCTGGCGACCGACCATATCCTGCGTGACATCCGTGGCGTAGCTCGTTCTGTAAGCCGACTGGCCCATGCTTTCCTGTACCTCCATAATGCTCGGCCTGCCCCTGCGTCAGGCCTGGTATTCCACACTCTGCCGGGCATACAGGCTATCCGGCGTCCACGACACCAGGTCAGCCGGAATCTGTTCGCCGGTGATGATGTTCTTGACCTGGTCGCCCTCCTGCTGGCCCTCCTTGGCGGGGAACCAGACATAGGGGATGCCCAGGCGGTCGGCATAGCGGATCTGCTTGCCGATCTTGGCCGCGGTGGGAGCCACGTCGGCGGCGATCCCCCTGTCACGCAGGTCCTGGGCGATGTGGTTGCTGGCGGTGCGGTCCTCCTCGTCCCAGACAGCGACCATGACCGCAGCCGGGGAGACCCTTGAGGCCTGGACCCCCTGGGCCAGCAGGTAGGAGAGCAGGCGTGAAAGCCCGATGGACAGCCCCACACCCGGGTAGGTGCGGTTGCCCTGGCTGGCCAGGTTGTCATAGCGGCCTCCAGAGCAGATGGACCCCAGGGACTGCGCCCCCTCCAGGAAGGTCTCGTAGACCGAGCCGGTGTAGTAGTCCAGCCCGCGGGCGATCTTCAGGTCGGCGATGACCGAGCCAGGCCGGATGCGGGCGGCCTCGTCGATGATCATGGCCAGCGTCTCCAGCCCCTCGATGGCCAGGGCATATGAAGAAGACCCCTTATCGATGCCAACCTTGTCGACCAGGGCGTCGAAGCGCTGGCGCAGCTGCTGGCCATCGTCGGCGGTCAGCTCAGCCAGATCCAGGCAGGCCCTGGCCTGGTCCTCATTGGCGCCGCACTCGCTGACCAGCAGGCTGGCCACCTCATCGGGACCGATCTTGTCCAGCTTGTCGATTTCGCGCAGAACGCCCTCGACATCCTCCAGGCCCAGACCCCGGTAGAACCCCTCGGAAAGCTTGCGGTTGTTGGCGTGCACGGTGGGCTTGGGCAGGCCGAAGGCCCGCAGCTCCTCCAGGGCGCTCAGCATGACCAGGGGGACCTCGACCTCGTAGTGGTCGGGCAGTTCCCCGTTGCCGATCACATCTATATCGGCCTGGACGAACTCCCTGAACCGTCCCTCCTGGGGGCGCTCCCCACGCCAGACCTTCTGGATCTGCCAGCGCTTGAAGGGGAAGGTCAGATCGTTGCTGTGCTCCACCACGTAGCGGCTCAGCGGCACGGTCAGGTCAAAATGCAGGCCCAGCCGGCGCTCCACCGGCACATCCTTTTCCTGCCCCAGGTCCTGAAGACGGGAAAGCAGGTAGATCTCCTTGCTGGTCTCCCCCTTCTTGAGCAGGCTGGATCCCTCTTCTACGGCCCTGGTCTCAATGCCGATGTAGCCGTTCAATTCGAAGACCTTGCGGAGCGTGTCGGTGATGCGCTGCTCCACTACTCGTTGTGAAGGAAGCCATTCAGGGAAACCGGATAGAGATGTGCCTTTTGCCATAAGAACCTATACTATAGGAGGTCAAGGAAAATGGTATTGCCATATTTTGCGATCTCTCCAACACACAAGCCTAAGGAGCTGGCCATGGCCGACAACACCGCCATTACACCCGAGAACACCTCGACACCGCAGAAGGACCACACCGTGGATGCGGCGGGCCAGGTCGCCGCTGCGCCGGCACCCGAAGCCGGACAGGGACAGGCAGCCGCCGAGCAAACTGCTCCCGCAGAGGATGCTCCGACCCAGAGCGCACCGGCACCGGCTGTGCCCAAGCCCAAGGCAGTCCCCTCCCCTGCGGCTCTGGCCCACAAGGCCCCTCGCGTCAAGGCCGCTCCAGCCGCTCCCTCATACAGCCAGGAAGAGATCGACAAGGCCGAAGCCTTCGGCCGGGTGGACGAGCAGGGCAACGTATTCGTCCGCGAGGGCGATCAGGAGCGCCAGGTAGGTCAGTTCCCCAACGCAGACACAAAGGAGGCCCTGAACCTCTATGCCCGCCGATACCTGGACCTCAAGGAGAAGCTGAACCTCTTTGCCTCCAGGCTGCGCAGCCCCAAGATCAAGGCCCACGAGATCGACGAGTCCCTCACCTCGCTCAAAGAGGAGACCAAGCAGCCCGAGGCCGTCGGCGACCTCGCCGCCCTCCGCACACAGCTGGATCAGCTGGCTGAACAAGGGCAGGCGCGCAAGGCCGAGCTGGCGCAGGCCCGCAAGGATGCCATGGCCAAGGCCATCAAGGAGCGGACTGCCATCGTGGAGAAGGCCGAAGATCTGGCCGCATCCCTGGGCGACTCCACCAACTGGCGGTCCACAGCGGACAAGTTCCGTTCCCTCTTCGAGCAGTGGCAGCATCACCAGCGCACGACCATCCGCATCGACAAGGCCGACGCGGACGCGCTCTGGAAGCGCTTCTCGTCTGCCCGCACCACCTTCAACCAGGCCCGCCGCAAGTGGGCCCAGCAGCGTGATGCCCAGCGGTCCGAGACCAAGCGGATCAAGGAGGAGATCATCGCCGAGGCCGACCAGATCAAGGACTCCACCGACTGGGGGCCCACCTCCCACCAGTTCAACGAGCTCATGGACCGTTGGAAGCAGGCCGGACGGGCAGGACGCCAGGATGACGACGCCCTCTGGGCTCGGTTCCGCCAGGCCGCGGATGTCTTCTTCAACGCCCGCCAGGCAGACCGGGACAAGACCTCGGTCAACGAGCGCGAAAATCTGACCAAGAAGGAGGCCCTGGTGGCCAAGGCCGAGGCTCTGCTGCCCGTCAAGGACACCAAGGCCGCCAAGCAGGCCCGGCAGGAGCTGGCCAAGATCCAGGAGGAATGGGACGGCATCGGCTTCGTCCCCCGTGACGACGTGCGCCGGATCGAGGGCAGGATGGATGCCGTGGACCGGCAGATCAAGGCCGTGGAGGATGCGGCCTGGAACCAGTCCGACCCCGAGGCCGATGCCCGAGTCTCCAGCTTCGAGCAGCAGCTGGCCGCCCAGCTTGAGAACCTGGACCGTCGGATCGCCGCCGAGCAGGATCCAGCCAAGAAGCAGGAACTGGAGGCCGAGAAGGCCACCAAGGAACAGTGGATGAACGCCGTGCGCTGATCGCATCTGTTTCCGTCAGGGCCCCCGGCCTGGTCATTGACCACCGGGGGTCCTTCTGCAACCACCGTTGACAGCCGTCTTTCAGACTGTGGCCCAGTGAATTTTCAAGGCTGGAAGCAAATGATCACTTCGACAGCACAACAGGAAGAATGCCGTCGAAAGAGTGCAGAAGGTATGCGGACATATTGGTGACTGAGAGGGAAGGTCAGATGGCCCGCATATGGGGACTGGCCGAGCCCTTGGCTCCGGTCAGCCGATAGGCATCGAAGACCCCGTCGATCTTCCTGACGGCCGCCAGGAGCGTGTTCAGATGCTGGGGATCGCCCATCTCGAAGACGAACTGGCTGACCGCCACCCGGTCACGGCCAGTGGACTGGCTGCCCGACAGGATGTTGACGCCGTGGTCGGACAGCACCTGGGTGATGTCCGAGAGCAGGTGGGGCCGGTCCAGGGCCTCCACCTGGATCTGGACCATGAAGGTGCCCTGTTTGCCCGTCCAAGAGACCTCGATGATCCGTTCGGGCTGCTTCTTGCGCAGGTCCAGAAGGTTCTGGCAGTCGGACCGATGGACCGAGACGCCCTGGTTGCGGGTGATGAACCCGGTGATGGGATCTCCCGGCACTGGGGTGCAGCAACGGGCCAGCTTGACCCAGACATCGTCCACGCCCTTGACCGAGATCCCCTGGGAGGTCTCCGGCCGGCTGGATTTGGCGACCCGCTGCAGAGGAATGGCCTCCTGCTCCACCTCGTCCTCAAGGGCCGACCGTCCAGCGTCATGAACCAGCCGGGAGATCACGTTCTGAGTGGAGACCTGTCCGTCGCCAATGGCAGCGTAGACCGCCTTCTCATTGGGATAGTTGAGCTCGTCGGCGGCCCCCACCATGGCTTCGGGGGTCAACAGGGTGGCCACGGGCAGGTTCCGCTTGCGCATGGCGCGGATCAGCTCGTCCTTGCCCTCCTCGATGGTCTCCGAACGACGCTCCTTGCTGAACCACTGACGGATCTTGCTGCGGGCGCGGGGGCTCTTGGCGAAGCTGAGCCAGTCGCGCGAGGGTCCGTCGGTGTCCGACTTGCTGGTCAGGATCTCGACCGTGTCCCCGTTGCGAAGCTTGGTGTCCAGGGGGACCAGACGGCCGTTCACCCTGGCGCCCATGGTTCTGTGCCCCACCTCGGTGTGGACGGCGTAGGCGAAGTCCACGGGGGTGGATTCGGCCGGCAGGGAGATGATCTTGCCCTTGGGGGTGAACACATAGACCTCGGCCGAACCCAGATCGTCCTTGAGGGAGCCCAAAAATTCGTTGGAGTCCGGAGTCTCGCTGGTCCAGTCGGCCAGCTGCTGGATCCAGGTCAGGTTGTCCTCCTGGGTCAGCTCCCCCTCCTGGCGTTCGCGCTTGACATCGGACTTGTCCGGCTGGGAGAGCTCACGGCCTGCGGAACCGTTCTCCTTGTACTTCCAGTGGGCGGCGATGCCGAACTCGGCCCGGCGGTGCATCTGCCAGGTGCGGATCTGGATCTCCACCGGCTTGCCGCCCGGGCCCACCACCGTGGTGTGCAGGGACTGGTAGCGGTTGGTCTTGGGCATGGCGATGTAGTCCTTGAACCGCCCAGGCACCGGGCTCCAGCGTGCATGGACGGCGCCCAGGGCCGCATAGCAGTCGCGGATGGTGTCCACGATGATGCGCACCCCTACCAGGTCGTAGATGTTGGCGAAATCGTGCCCTCGCACGATCATCTTCTGGTAGATGCTGAAGTAGTCCTTGGGCCGGCCGGTCACCTGAGCCTTGATGCCCTGGGCATCCAGATCCTCGTGGATCTCGTCCAGGATCTGCTTCAGGTAGACCTCCCGCTGGCCCGCCCTGCGGGAGACCAGCACTACGATTTCGTTGTAGATCTTGGGATAGAGGGTCTTGAAGCTGAGCTCCTCCAGCTCGGTCTTGATGGCGTTCATGCCCAGCCGGTTGGCAAGAGGCGCGTAGACATCAAGGGTCTCGCGGGCCTTGCGCTGGGCTGACGAGGCCTTGACGTAGCGCCAGGTGCGGGCGTTGTGGACCCGGTCGGCCAGCTTGACCACCAGGACGCGCACATCCCGGCTCATGGCCACGATCATCTTGCGGATGGTCTCGGCCTGGGCCGAATCGCCGTAGTCCATCTTGGATATCTTGGTGACCCCATCCACCAGACCGGCCACGGTGTCGCCGAACTCATTGCGGCACTGTTCCAGGGTGTAGTCGGTGTCCTCCACGGTGTCGTGCAGCAGGCCGGCCGAAACCACCGTGGGACCCATGCCCAGGTCGGCCAGGATCTGGGCCACAGCCAGCGGATGAATGATGTAGGGCTCGCCGGACTTGCGCCTTTGGTTGGCATGCTGGACTACAGCCCGGTCATAGGCGCGCTGGAGCATGGACAGGTCCTCGCCGGGATGGTGGGCGGCGCAGATCTCCTGGATGGGCATCAGGGGGTTGAGCGCATCGTCGCTGATCTCGCAGCCCAAGGCTCTGGAGGACAGGCCGGAAGGGGCCTGCTCGCCGACATCATTGCTGCAGACGCTGCCCTCCGGAGTGACCATTCAAGCCTCCAATATCCTGAATATAATGCACCAATCCTACACTTGCGCCTGACCCATTCAGGCCGTCCGTGTCCGAAGGATGCCTCATCGGCCCGTCGAGCCGAATCCGGCATCCGAACGCACCGAGCCAGGCAGACGTTCTGCGGGCACGAAACGGGCCTGCACGTAGCGCTGAATGATCAGCTGGGCAATGCGCTCCCCAGGCTCGAAGTGAACCGGCTCATGCGGATCCAAGTTGATCAGCGGCACCTTGATCTCGCCCCGGTACCCGGCATCGATGGTTCCTGGCGCGTTGAGCACGGTCACCCCCATCTTGACTGCCAGCCCCGAGCGTGGGTGAACCAGGCCGACGTACCCGTTGGGCAGGGCCAGAGCGACACCGGTGGGAACCAGCGCCCGCTGGAAGGGGGCCAGATCCACGGCCACCCTGGCTCGCAGATCGGCTCCTGCATCGCCAGGCATGGCGTATTCCGGCACCTCGGCCCCATCCAAGGATTCGAACAGGACCTCGACCGTTTCTGGCTCGTTGTAGGACTCGTCGTAGGCCATTAGGCGGCGCACTCCTTGCAGACGGGCTTGCCGTCGGGGGTTGTGTAGGCCAGCTGGCTCCGGTGTTTGACCAGGAAGCAGTTGGAGCAGATGAATTCATCGCCCTGCATGGGAATGACAGTCACCGAAGAGTCCTCATTGCTCAGGTCGGCGCCCGGCAGCTCATAGTCCTCGGCGATGGCGTTCTCGTCGTCGTCCAGATCGGCCCCGGCATCCTGGCCGCTTTTGCCCAGCTCCTGCAGGGATTCCTCGTCTTCGTCCTTGTCTCGCGGGGTATCGTAATCCTGTGCCATCGTGTACCCTTTCCTTGTTCGACCAGCCACCTCGTATGCCGGTCATTTCACACGATATGTACTGCGCATAGGATACACGATTTCAAAAGCACGTAAAATACGAACCATAGGGCACAATGGAAATACCTAAGGCCGTGTAAAGGAACCGTAAGAGGATAGGGGCGTGCATGTCTGAGAATGGGACCAGGGTGGCCAGCTTTGACCATGTCGACGACAGGGGCGATCTGGTCTTCGTCTGTGACCACCGGCACTTCGCCGTAAGGGTCGACGATGCGCTTGATCGCGCCATTCTTGAGGCCAAGCAGGTCAAGGAGGAAGAGGACGTGGACCCCCAGACCGGCAAGTCCAAGCCCCTGCCCGTCTCGGCCATTCAGGCGGCTGTGCGCGCCGGTGCCCGCCCCGAGCAGGTGGCTCAGCAATACGCTGTCAACGAAGCGCTGGTACGGCGTTTCGCGGCTCCCGTTGAAACCGAGAAGAAGTACGCCATCGAGCAGTTCCTGACCATGCCGGCGCCCAAGGGGTCGGGCGGGCGAAACTATCAGGAACTGATCGGCAAGGTGCTGGCCCGTGCGGGGGTCAGCCTGACACAGGTTTCCTGGCAGGCCACCAGACGAGGGTACGAACCCTGGAACATCAACGGCGTGTTTACGCTGGACAAACGGATTTTCAACGCCCGCTGGGCATGGAACATGCATGACAACACGGTGACCTGCCTGAACGGGGCCGCAAGGATGCTGCTGGACAATTCCACGGACGATCATGGCCAGGATCGGCCTGCTGAAGCGATTGACGATCAGACCGACAGGCGGCCTCCAAGCCAGAAGGATACCTTTACCCAAATAGAAGAAGAGGACGCCGGATCGGAAGGCCAGGAGAGCGGTGAACGTCAGGCGGCACTCACGGCCTGGCTCTATGGCAAGCCCAAGGAGAGCCAGGAGCGGACAGCCGAGCGGGAGCCCAGCCACCCCAGTGCAGAACTGACCGAGGACTCTGACACGGCCGAGCATCCTCCCATCAGAGACAACGAATCCACCATGGTCCTGCCCGTGCAGAACCATGGGCAGGGCCAGGCGAACCAGGAGCAGCCCCGGCAAGAGGATCCAGGCGATGATGCCGGACAGGACGAGCAGGAGGATCAGCCCAAGGAGGGCCGCCGCAGCAAGCGGGCCAAAAAACACTCCGGACGGTCGGCCGTGCCCAGCTGGGATGAGATCCTCTTCGGCAAGTAGTCAGACCAGATCGATCAGGCAGGGGATCTGCGTCTCCAGACGGGTCCATGAGCCATGGACGCCAGGCAGCCTGGTCGCTGCATCGGTCTGATCAGCCGAATTCACTAAGGTGATCCGATCGCCGGCCAGCACCAGAAGGTCGCCGATCATGGGTCGAATCCGGGCATCCACAGGACCGAAGATTCCCCCTTGGATGGCCTGGCCCCGGGTCAGCACCCAGGCTCGCTCCCCCAGACGCCCCCGCCAACGGGCGGCCACGACCTGGGGGTCCGCCCCCTGGTCCAGATAGAGCATGACCGCCCTGGGCTCGCCGCCCACCAGTCGCACATCCTGGCTCAGCTCCGGGTCCTGGGCGATGTCAATGCGCTGGTTCGGATCGGACTCAACCATGCCGTGATCGGCCACGATCACCGTCAGTGTCCCGGCGGGCAGGCGGCGATGAAGCTCGGCCAGCTGTGCATCGGTCGCTTCAAGAGCGGCCACCCACTCCTCGCCCTCCCAGCCGCTGTGGTGGCCCACCTTGTCCACATCGCGGATGTAGAGGTAGGTCAGCCCCGGCTGGCGGGCAGCCTGGCAGGCGGCCAGGAGACGCTGACGGGAGTGGTTGTGGGCCAGGTACTCCCCGCCGCGCAGAGCCGCGCGGGTCAGGGCTGAGTCGCGAAAACGCGGCAGGCCCGAGGAGGTGACACGCACCCCTTGCGCCTGGAGGGTCTCGAAGACCGTGGGACGGCGTTGCAGGCGCTCGGGATCCTGAGCCCCCCTGAACTGGATCATCTGGCCCAGCTGGCCGGTGTCCGGATTCAGCTGGGTGTAGCCGGTCATGCCGGTCAGCCCGGGGCTGGTTCCGGTGCCGAAGACGCCCATGGCCGCCACGGTCGTCGAGGGCAGGCTGGTGTAGAGGGGACGCTGGTTGATGGGTTCGGACAGCAGCGAGCGCAGGTAGGGCACATGGCCCTGGCGGCTGACCAGATTCCAGAATCCCAGCCCATCCACCAGGACGACGACCACCGACCGGGCCTCCGGCAGTCCCAGGGCCTTCTGGAGGGCCTCGGCAGACGGGTGGATGTCGGTGGCCACAGGCGTTCCCAGGCAGGCGCTCAGGGCAGGCAGGACGGCGGACAGATGCCTGGCCCCGCCAACATGGTTGTCATCCGCCCGGTCCCCGTATTGGATAGGCGGACTCGGCTGCAGCAGTTCCTTCATGTCAGGTGTATCCAGACCCATACAACCCATTCAAGCACGGTCAGGCCCCAGGCCGACACCGCATCCCTGCTGTCAATGCTTTGGCGGACCGTCCGGTTATCATAAGGCGGAACATGAAGGAGCAGGAGCTGGAGCATGGCAACTCATCGCAGGAGCAAGGCGGCGGGGTACGACCCCCGGCAGGTCAAGGAGCACATCGTCGAAACCCCTCTGAACGAGGAGATGAGCAAGTCCTTCCTGGAATACGCCTACTCGGTCATCTACGCCAGGGCCCTGCCCGACGCCCGTGACGGACTCAAGCCGGTCCAGCGGCGGATCATCTACCAGATGGGCCAGATGAACCTCAACCCCGACCGCCCTTATATGAAGTCCGCCAGGGCCGTGGGCGAGGTCATGGGCAAGCTGCACCCCCATGGCGACTCATCCATCTACGAGGCCATGGTGCGCCTGGCCCAGCCCTTTGCCATGCGCCTGCCCCTGGTCGACGGCCACGGCAACTTCGGATCCCTGGACGACGGCCCGGCTGCCTCCCGCTACACCGAGGCCAGGCTGGCTCCTGCGGCCCTGGGCATGAACGCCGACATCGACCAGGACACGGTGGACTTCTCCCCCAACTACGACAACAAGCTCAAGGAGCCCCAGGTCCTGCCCTCGGCCATCCCCAACCTGCTGGTCAACGGGGCCTCGGGCATCGCCGTGGGCATGGCCACCAACATGATCACCCACAACCTGGGCGAGGTGGTGGCCGCCGCCAAGTATCTGATGGCCCACCCGGACGCAGGGCTGGACGAGCTCATGCGCTACGTGCCCGGCCCGGATCTGCCCGGCGGCGGAGTCATCGTGGGACGGGACGGCATCCGCAAAGCCTACGAGCACGGCCGGGGGGCCTTCGTGACCAGGTCCGTCACCCACCTGGAGAACGTGACCGCCCGCAAGAAGGCCATCGTGGTCACTGAGCTGCCCTTCATGGTGGGCCCCGAGCGGGTTCTGGAGCGTATCTCCGATGGGGTGCGCAACCACAAGCTGGAGGGCATCTCCAGCGCCATCGACCTGACCGACCGGCACAACGGGACCCGACTGGTCATCGAGATCAAGACGGGATTCGATCCGGGCAAGGTCCTGGGCAAGCTCTTCAAGTACACGCCCCTGGAGGACTCCTTCACCATCAACAACGTGGCCCTGGTCCACGGACGGCCCAGAACCATGGGGCTCAAGGAGCTGCTGCAAGTCTGGGTGGAGCACCGGCGCACGGTCATCCATCGGCGCAGCGAGTTCCGCCGCAAGAAGGCCCTGGAGCGTCTGCACCTGGTCGAGGGGCTCCTGCTGGCCCTGGTCGACATCGACGAGGTCATCCAGGTCATCCGCAGCTCGGACGACGCGGATGCGGCCAAGACCAGGCTGATGGCGGTCTTCGACCTGGATCAGACCCAGGCCCAGTACATTCTTGACCTGCGGCTGCGGCGGCTGACCAAGATGAGCCGGATCGAGCTGGAGGGCGAACGAGACGACCTCAACAAGCAGCTGGAGGAGCTGGAGCGGATTCTGGGCTCTTCGGCCGAGCTGGATCGGGTGGTCATCCAGGAGATGGATCAGGCAGCGGCCCAGTGGGGCACGCCCAGGCGCACGGTCATCCTGGACCAGGAGCCCTCCGGCGACCTGGCCCCCGTGCAGTCGGCAGCCAGCGACCAGCAAACCGCTCAGCAGACCTCGGGCAAGGTCGCTGCTGGCTCCCAGGCTGCACTGCTGGCCAGCGGAGGAACCAGCCGCGGCGGCGACGGCGGCGACCTGCACATGGAGGACAAGCCCTGCACGGTCATGATGAGCGCCACCGGACTGCTGGCACGCAGCACCCCGGGCGCCCTGGATGCCTGGCGGTCCCGGCCGCGCAACCAGGACCGGGGGCATGACGACCAGGTCATCGCCATATTCGCCACCACTACCCTGGCCACCTACGGCCTGGTGACCACGGCTGGAAGGCTGATCACCGCCCACGTGGCCGACCTGCCGCTGATCCCGGCCACCGCCAACCCCAACCTGAGCGGGGGCATCGTGGCTGACGAGCTCCTGGGCGGGACCGCCAGCACCGAACCCCAGGCCGACGAGCACGCCGTCACCGTCATCGACATGAACGACTCCGCGCCTCTGGCCCTGGGCACCCGGCTGGGCACGGTCAAGCGCTGGAACCGCGAATCCCCGACCACCATGGACTCCTGGTCGGTCATCGACCTCAAGGGTGACGACCAGGTGGTCTTCGCAGCCCCCTGCCAGGACGGGGATCGGATGGTGCTCATCTCCTCGGATGCCAGCCTGCTGACCTTCACCGGGGACAAGGTTCGCCCCCAGGGCCGCAATGCGGCCGGCATGGCGGGCATCCGGCTGGCCCAGGGCTGCCAGGTCGCCGCCTTCGCGGTCGTGCCGGCCGGGGAGATCGGCTGGACCTATCAGGAGACGGGCGAGGATGGCATGAGCACCCAGGCCGGGGCCGTGGTCCTGACTGTGGCCGGCGACTCCGAGGCCCTGCCCGGCACCGAGAACGGGTCGGCCAAGCTGACCCCGCTGGAGATGTATCCGGTCAAGGGCCGCGGCACGAAAGGCGTGCGCTCCCAGCGCTTCCTCAAGGGTCAGGACACCCTGCTGTTGGCCCGGGTGGGCGCCTGGCCCCTGCACGCCAGCACCGCCGCCGGTTCTCCGGTCGAACTGCCCGAAGTGGACATGCGCCGGGACGCCTCCGGCCAGGAGCTGGCAGCGCCCATCGCCTTCGTGGCCTGAGGGCGCTCAGCAAGGGCTCAGTAGAGTGCCATGCCGCCCGGACCGGCCGTGAACCCGGCTGCGGCCAGGGCCATGCCCACCGGTTCGCGCATGGTCAGAGGCCGGCCATTGGCATCACTGAAGAGGATGCGTCCCTGTCCGTCCCGGCTCAGCCATGAGGCCAGCTGGGCGAAGGCGGCCTCCAGCAATCCACGCTCGGGCTCACCGAAGACCAGCAGATGATGACCCTTGGGCGCCGCATAGACCAGGGCGCGGCCATGATTCTGCACCAGGAGGTTCCCTATCCGCCGAATGGGCCGTCCGCCGCCATCCCCTGATGTGGTCGGCCAGGCAAGAGCCGTGCCATAGAGGTTGGCGGGATCGGTCACGTCCATGACCACGGGTTCGGCAGGTCGCTGCCCCGATCCGCCTTCGCCATCGCTTTTGCGCTCATCCTCTTGGAAGTCCCTGAGCTGGTTGATCACCTCTCTGGGGGCGAACTGGGCGCCGCCGAAGCCGTCGACGATGACCCCTCGCGTCAGCCGGCCGGCCTCCTCCATGCGCCTGCAGACCTGATAGAGGGCCGAGAATCCGCCGGGCAGGGACCGCACCTCAGGCAGCACCGGAGCCAGGAGCCCATAGCGGTCCAGGATGGCCTGCTCCTCGTGGACCAGGCTGACGGTCCGCTGGCGGTCACCGTCCTGGCTGCCTCTCGATTTGTCGATTGGATCGGGCATGCCCATCCCCGCTGCAACTGCTGCTGCTCCGCGCTCATCCGCAACAAGGGTCCAGAATCCCTCCGCCGCCGCTGACAAGGCAGATGAGCCGGCCGCCCGCGTCAAAGCCGCGCGTCCCAAGGACCTGCCGCGCCCACGCAGACCATGGGGCAAACGGCGGGCCCTCCCCGAGGGCTGCGGCCCTGATCCACGGACCAGCCGCCGAACAGGAGCCAGGGAGGCGTTGGTGACCAGCCCACGCCTGACCAGGCCCCAGAGCGAACGGGCCAGGGCCTCCTGGTCGGGGGCCTTAGAATCAGGGGACTCCATGCCATCCCCGCCCCGGCTGGCGCAGGCGCGCAGAAGGCGATCGAAGCGGTAGGCTCCCCCATCGGCCAGCACACCCAGCAGGACCTTTTCCAGATCGCCCGCGTTGCCCGGGTGGCTCAGGTTGCCGGTCCCATTTGTGGCTGACGGAGAACCGGCGGATTGTGCTGGAAGCTCCTCATCCAGGTCCTCGGCCAGGTAGAAGGTCATGGCGCCCAGCGGGCCCTCCCCCTGGTCGGACCCCACCCAGACCACCTGGCCCGAGGCCAGCAGATCGTCCATCAATGCGGGACCGTAATCACGCACCCTGGCCGGGAAGATGGCCGACTCCCAGAGTTCAGGCGGCAGAGCCAGCCCCTCCAGCTGCCCGACCACCTCCAGCAGTCCTTCGGCGCCCATCAAGGGCTCCTGGCCCAGGGGTGCCAGACCCTGCCGGTGAAGAAGGAAGTCGCTGTAGACATGGCCGGGAACGGGACTGGCGGCCTTGCTGGCCTTGGCCAGGGACCGCGAGCGCAGCCGACGGAAGACCTCGGGATCCAGCCACCCTCGGCGGGGTTGACCCCCCTCCCATCCAGGCTCGCCGTAGGCACGCAGGTCGGGCCGGGGGAAGACCCCGGTCATGAGCATTTCGCGAGCGGCCAGGGAACGCAGTCTGCCCTCCAAGAGAGCGCTGCCCAGGCCCAGGTGGCCGGCCAGATCCTGGGTGGTGAATGGCCCATGGACTGCGGCGTATTGCCTGACCAGCTGGTCGAAGGCCTCGCTGTCTGATTCCGATTCCTTTGTCGGCTGGGCGGATGGCTGGATGATGCCAGGGCCCAGAACCGCCGTCAGCCGCCCTGCCTGACCGGCCCATATCCAGCAGTCGCGAGCGCCTAACCTGACGGGAACCACCCTGGACTGGGTCCGCAGCTCCTCCAGCATGGCCCGGACCTGTGCCTGCGTCACCGGTTCGTCCTCCTGCCCGCGCATGCGCCGGCGAATCCCGGCCGGATCCATAGGGCCCAGGGTGCGCAGTAGGTCGGCCAGCCCCTCGGCCCCCCTGGCCCGGGTCCTGGGCGAAAGCCGCTGCAGATCAGCGGTCACCTGGTCGACGGTCTCCTGGTCCAGGAGGTCAGCCATGTCCACCTGGCCGACCATCTGCTCCAGCAGATCGGAGTCGATGGCCAGCATGGCGGCGTCGCGCTCGGCCTTGGGCATGTCGTACTGGTACATGAAGGTCCCCAGGTAGCCGAAGAGCAGCCCCGAGGCCATGGGCGAGGGGGTCCGGGTAAAGGCCGGGACCAGACGGGCGCTCCCCTGCTCCAGGTCGGCCATGAGCTCGCGCAGGGCAGGCATGTCGTAGACGTCCTGGAGGCACTCGCGCATGGTCTCCAGAACCAGGGGGAAGTCATCCTCCTTCAGGGCCGCGTCCAGCAGACGGGAGGCTCGAAGACGCTGCTGCCAGAGCGGCACCCTGCGGCCGGGCTCCATCCTGGGCATGTAGAGCGAGCGGGCTGCGCACTGGCGGAAGCGGGCCTGGAAGAGCGCCGAGCCGACCAGATGACGTCGGACCTCGCGCTCCACCTGATCGGGGGTGAATCCGAATATTCGCTGGTCTTCCAGGAAGGCATCGGTACCCGGGATCTGCACGACGATGCCGTCCTCCCCCGCCCAGACGGATCCGTCGTATCCGCGCTCGCGGGAGAGCCGGGCGGCGATGGCCAGGGCCCAGGGCTCGTTGACCCTGCGGCCGTATGGCGAATGGAGGATCAGCCTCAGATCGCCCTCCTCGTTGGGGCAGCGCTCTACCACCAGGTGACGGTCGTCGGGCACCCGGCCGGTGGAGGCCTGCTGCTCGGCCAGAAAGGCGGCCAGATTGTTGATGGCAGGACGGTCCAGGCCGTCCTCCAGCAGACGAGAACAGACGGGTTGAGTGAAGCCCGGCCGACCGGAGGCAGTCTGGACCGCCGGTATCAGGCCCTGGGACAGTTCCCTGGCCAGCCTGCCCAGACGACGGCCGAATGCGGGGTCACGGCCGGTGCCCTCCCCGTGCCAGAATGGCAGTCTGGCGGAGCGTCCCGGAGCGGGTACCACCACCACACGGTCGCGGGTGATCTGCTGGATCCTCCAGGAGGTGGTGCCCAGGGTGATCACGTCCCCCTTGCGGGACTCGTAGACCATCTCTTCGTCCAGTTCCCCCACTCGGCGGGGCTTGCCGCCGGCGGCCTCGGAGGGCATGACCACACTGTAGGAGCCGCGGTCGGGAATGGTGCCTCCGGAGGTCACCGCCAGTCGCTGTGCGCCGGGTCGGGCCGTCAGGGTTCCGGTCTGGCGGTCCCAGACCAGGATGGGACGGAAGGCGGTGAAATCCTGGGAGGTGTAGGCGCCGCTGAGCATGCCCAGCACCGCCCGGTAGACCTGCTGGTCCAGATGGGCGAAGGGCGCGGCCCGTCTGACCGTGGCCAGCCAGTCCTGCTCACTGAGCGGTCCCATGGCGGCCGCGGCCACCGTCTGCTGGGCCAGAACATCCAAGGGGCTGCTGGGCATGATGGTGGGTTCGATGTCGCCCTGGGCCATGCTCTCCATGCTGGCCGTGCACTCCAGGATCTGCTCGCGGGTCAGGGGGAAAAGCCTGGCTTGGGATACCCGACCGACCTGGTGATCGGCCCGGCCCACCCGCTGCAGTCCCGAGGCGGTCGACAGCGGGGCGTTGACCTGGATGACCAGATCGACCGAGCCCATATCGATGCCCAGCTCCAGGCTGGAGGTGGCCACCACACAGCGCAGTCTGCCGGCCTTGAGGTCATCCTCCACCTGGCGCCGGCGTTCCTTGGACACCGACCCATGGTGGGCCATGGCAATGGGTTGGTCGACGCTCTGGCCGGAAGTCCTCTCGGAAGTGGAACCGGTGGCCGAATCGTAGTGGGCGGGCTCCCTGGACTCATCTGTCTCATCGGAGAAACCCGGCTGGTCATGACCTGAGGCCTGCAGATCGGCTTGGTGCAGGTCGTTCAGCCGGGCGGTCAGGCGTTCGGCGAGCCCTCGGGAGTTGACGAAGACCAGGGTGGTGCGGTGGGACAGAACCTGGTCCAGAATGGCCCGCTCGATTGCTGGCCAGATGGACCCGCTTCTTTGGTCGCCCTCCTGACCTGACTCACCTGACTGACCGGGCGGCGCGGCCAGATCGCCCATGTCCTCCAGGGGCTCGATCAGGCGCAGGTCCATGGCTGTGGACGACTTGGGCTGGATCAGACTGACCTGACGGCTGCCACCCAGGAAACGTGCCACCTGCTCGGACGGCCGGACCGTAGCCGACAGGCCGATCCGCTGCACGGGCCCTCCGACCAGGTCGTCCAGCCGCTCCAGACTCAGGGCCAGATGAGCCCCGCGCTTGTTGCCCGCCAAAACGTGGATTTCGTCCACAATAACGGTTTGCACGTTCTTCAGCGTGCTAGCCGTTTTGGAGGTCAGCATCAGATAGAGGGATTCAGGGGTGGTGACCAGAATGTCTGGCGGATGGGCGGCCAGGGCTCTGCGGCCGCGGGCATCGGTGTCTCCGGTGCGGATGCCCGTCCGGACCTTGGGCGCTTTGCCTCCCTGCTGTTCAAACCGCTCGGCGATGCCTTCCAGCGGAGCCTGCAGGTTGCGGGCCACATCCGTCCCCAGGGCCTTCATGGGCGAGATGTAGAGCACGGCGACCCCAGGCTTCCGGGAGCGCCGGGGCCTGGTCATGAGCTCGTCGATGGCCCAAAGAAAGGCGGCCAGGGTCTTGCCCGAACCGGTGGGCGAAATGATCAGCGCATCGCCGCCTGCGCGGATGGCCGGCCAGGCCTGCACCTGGGTCGGCGTGGGACCCTCGGGGAAGGCCTGACGAAACCAGTCGGCCGTCTGCGGGGAGAAACTGCCCAAGGGATCGCCCATATGCGTCACACTCCTCTCCCCGCCCTTTCGGGCCTTGCCGAAGGCAGATCAGGTGTCGATCTTGCTCCGGTCGAAGTCGTCGGCATTGTCCACGATGAACTGCTTGCGGGGCGGCACGTCGTCCCCCATGAGCAGGGGGAAGATGCCGGCTGCCTGAGCGGCATCCTCCATGCGGATGCGGCGCAGCATGCGGGTCCTGGGATCCATGGTGGTGTCGGCCAGCTGGTCGGCGTCCATCTCGCCCAGACCCTTGTAGCGCTGCACATCGGGATTGTAGTCGATGTGCTTGGCATGCAGGTCGGCCAGCTTGCCCTCCAGCTCATCGTCCGAATAGGTGTAGATGAACTTCCCTTTGTTCTTGCCTGCCAGGGCGATTCGATGCAGGGGCGGCACGGCTGCGTAGACCCGCCCGTTCTCGATCAGGGGCCGCATATAGCGGTAGAAGAGGGTCAGCAGGAGGATGCGGATGTGGGCGCCGTCCACGTCGGCGTCGGTCATCATGATGACCTTGTTGTAGCGGGCCTGGTCGATGTCGAAGCTGGCCCCCGAGCCGGCGCCGACCACCTGGATGATGGAGGCGCACTCCTTGTTGGTCAGCATCTGGGACAGGGAGGCCTTCTGCACGTTGAGGATCTTGCCGCGGATGGGCAGCAGGGCCTGGAACATGGAGTTTCGGGCGGCCTTGGCCGTGCCCAGGGCGGAGTCGCCCTCGACGATGAACAGCTCGGCGATGTCATCGTTGCCGGGCATGGAATCCGAGAGCTTGGAGGGCATGGAGGCCGATTCCAGGGCGTTCTTGCGCCTGGTGACCTCCTTGGTCTTCCGGGCCTGGACGCGGGCATGCATCTCGCCGACGATCTTCTCCAGCACCTGGCCAGACTGCTCCTTGAAGCCGCGCTTGGAGCCGCTGATCATCTGGCCGAACTGGTCGTCGGTCATCCGGGTGACGATGGGTTTGACCTGGGCCGTGCCCAGCACGTCCTTGGTCTGGCCCTGGAACTGCGGCTCGGCAATGCGCACGGTGACCACGGCCACCAGCCCGGCCAGGACGTCGTCGCGCTCCACCTTGGTATGGGAGTCCTTGAGGTTGACCTTGAGACGGCGGGCGTTGGCCTCCACGGCCTTGCGCACCTGGCGGGTCATGGCGTTCATGAACCCGTCCACGTGCATGCCCCCGCCGGGCGTCTCCACCACATTGACGAAGCTGCGGACGACTGAATCGTAGTCGTTGACCCAGCGCAGTGCGATATCCACCCCGCAGACACGTTCCACCTGCTCGGCGTGCAGCTCGCCATCGGGGCCCACCCGCTGGGTCTCCTCCTGGTAGGTGTCCTGGCCGCTGATCCGCCAGATGTCGCTGACCGGCTCGCCCTTGGACAGGAAGTCCACGAAGTCCGTCACCCCGCCGGTGTGCAGGAACTCCTCCACCCGCTGATGGCCGGACTGGTCCTCCGGCTGCAGCATGGCCCGGTCGGCCCGCTCGGTGGCCGAAAGGTCGGCATCATCCGCCTGCGCATCCTCGGCAGGTTGGTCTTCGGCGCCTTCTTCTGGCCAGTCCCCGCTGTCAGACGGTTCACCAAGGTTCCCCTGAATGTCCTGATCGTCCGGTTCCGCAGCAGGTTCGCCGTCAACCTCCAGGCGCAGGTCCTGCTGGGCGCTTCCTGTGGCGGGGATGCGCTCGTCGATCACGGTGATCTTGAGGCCGGGCACCAGGAAGCTGGTCTGACGCACCCGGTCGATCAGCTGGGCGTAGCTGAACCGGGCCGTCGAGTTGAAAATTTCCGGATCGGCCCAGTAACGCACCCTGGTGCCGGTCCGGGACTTGGGCACGCTGCCCACCACTTCCAGAG
This sequence comes from Bifidobacterium sp. H6bp9, assembly GCF_032193695.1. Classification (NCBI taxonomy): domain Bacteria; kingdom Bacillati; phylum Actinomycetota; class Actinomycetes; order Bifidobacteriales; family Bifidobacteriaceae; genus Bifidobacterium; species Bifidobacterium sp. H6bp9. Next base: position 48,833 of record NZ_JASTZY010000005.1, on the reverse strand, counting down.
GCGTAGGCCGGTTCTTCCTGGTGCGCTTGAAGGGCGAATCAGGCGAGGGATGCTCCGGATCCGGGTCCTGGTAGGTGCCGGGATGGCCCTGGTGGAAGCGCATCCGGTGGGTCTTGCCGTCCCTGTCCACCTCCACGTCCAGTCGGGAGCTCAGAGCGTTGACCACCGAAGAGCCCACGCCGTGCAGACCACCCACGGCCGTATAGGAAGAGTTGCCGAACTTGGCGCCGGCATGAAGCTTGGTCAGGACCACCTCCACGCCGGTCAGCCCCGTGCGAGGCTCAATATCGACGGGGATGCCTCGTCCATTGTCGTCCACCTCGATGGAGCCGTCCTGGTGCAGGATGACCTTGATGTGGTCGCACTGGCCGGCCAGAGCCTCGTCCACGGCGTTGTCGATGATCTCCCAAAGGCAGTGCATGAGCCCCTGGCTGTCCGTGGTACCGATGTACATGCCTGGACGCTTGCGCACTGCGTCCAGCCCATCCAGAACCGTCAGACTGCCGGCACCATAGGACTTTCCCTTATCAGGCTTTTTCGCCACCATTTACCTCGCCGTTCACCTCATGGCGCCCACGGGGACAGGAGTCCTCGCGTGGGCGGTCGCTTACGCACCGATGACCATTTCTAGCAAGGAGGCCTCGACAGCATCAGAACCTCCCCGCCGGGCGCAGAGGTCACTGATCCAGGAAGTCCCGCAGGGTCTGCGAGCGCGAGGGATGCCGCAGCTTGGACATGGTCTTGGACTCGATCTGGCGGATGCGCTCACGGGTGACCCCGTAGACGCGGCCGATGTCGTCCAGGGTCTTGGGCTGTCCATCCTCCAGGCCGTAGCGCATCTTGATGACGCCGGCCTCACGGGGGCTCAGGGTCTCGAGAACCTGCTGGAACTGCTCCTGCAGCAGGGAGAAGGCCACGGCATCCGAGGGGGCGATGGCGTCGGTGTCCTCAATCAGGTCGCCGAACTCCGAGTCGCCGTCCTCACCCAGAGGGGTGTGCAGGGAGATGGGCTCGCGGCCGTACTTCTGGACCTCCTGGACCTTCTCGACGGGCATGTCCAGTTCCCTGGCCAGCTCGTCGGGGGTGGGTTCGCGGCCCAGGTCCTGCAGCATCTGACGCTGGACGCGGGAAAGCTTGTTGATGACCTCGACCATGTGGACGGGCACGCGGATGGTGCGGGCCTGGTCGGCCATGGCCCTGGTGATGGCCTGACGAATCCACCAGGTGGCGTAGGTGGAGAACTTGTAGCCCTTGGTGTAGTCGAACTTCTCCACGGCACGAATCAGACCCAGGTTGCCTTCCTGGATCAGGTCCAGGAAGAGCATGCCCCTGCCGGTGTAGCGCTTGGCCAGGGAGACCACCAGTCGCAGGTTGGCCTCCAACAGATGGTCCTTGGCCTTCTTCCCGTCGTTGGCGGCCCACTTGAGCTCGCGGCGACGCTTGAAGTCCATGTCCTCGCCCTCGGTATCCAGCAGATGCTGGGCGTAGAGGCCGGCCTCGATGCGCTCCGAGAGGTCCACCTCCTGCTCGGCGTTCAGCAGGCTGACGCGGCCGATCTGCTTGAGGTAGTCCTTGACAGGATCGGCAGTGGCGCCGGCGGTGACCACACGACGCTTGGGATTGCCTGAGGGGGTGACATTCTCGTCGTCATCGGAATCGTCGACGACAAAGGCGCCCTTGACCTTGGCTGCGAGGGCATGGGCGGCCTTGCGGTCCTCTTCGGCCTCATCCTGGACCTGGGAGGCCTCATCCTCCTCCTGATCGCCCTCGTCGGGCTCGTCCTCCAGCTGGTCGTCGTCCTCCTGATCCTCGAGCAGGTCCTCGTCGGGCTCCTGCTCCTCCTGCTGGCGGATGGGCTTCTCTTCGACCTTCTTGGCGGTCTTGGAGGCCGGACGGCGGTTCGTCTTGGTCGCCGAGGTGCTAGTGGCGGCGCTCTTGCGGGACGCGGTCTTGCGGGACGCCTTGCTGCTGGTCTTGGACCTGGTGGCGGTCTTGGTCTTGCCGGCAGTTGAACTGGTCCGGCCCTTTTCGGTATCCACTGCGGCTGTCTTGGCTGACTTGGTGTCCTTCGTGGCCAAATTCTCCTCCTGGATCATCCCACCCGCCGACACTGCTTTTAGGGCACAGCTCTGGCAAGGTCAAATCGTAGACTCATTAAAGTGAACCACCCCAGGGGGACGATTATTCCCGATTCAGCCCAATTGCCTCCAAGCCGGGTCGATGCCGCGGCCTATCAAGGCCAGGACGATGGCGGCCAGGCTGCAGGAGCGGTCGTCTGCCAGAGCTTTCTCCGCAAACCCCGATGCTCGGGATCCCCCACTCCACCAGTCGACATAAGCCGCGACCGCCAGTGGCTGGGACCGAAACCCCGGCGGAACCTGATCTGCCATGGCTTCAAGCATGGCAAGCCCAGCACGGCAACGGGGCTGGTCCGGCCGTGTTGCGGTGTCCTTGAAGACCGCATCCAGGATGCTGCAGAGCGCCGTCACATTCGATGGATCGTTGGGACGAACGCAAAGATCCATCAGCCGATCGCTGTCCAGGCCAGGCTCGGGTGCCAGAATGGACAAAATAAGCCCGTCGCGTATGGCCAGCGTCTCCTTAATGGCCACGGCCAGGCAGTCGGCCGAGTCGGCGTCCAACCGCTGGCACGTCTGCGGCCCTTGCAAACCAGCGGTCCAGTCTGTCAGAGGTTGCTGGAGCCATCGTCTGTCGGCCTCTTCCACACCCCATCGTCGTCGGCCCTCTCGGTAGTGCTCCACCAGGTCTTTCATGCCGTATTCATGCGCATCGTCCATGCCGTCATCGCCTCCCATCCGCTCCCGGTATGAGCACCGGGAGCCTTGGCACCATCCTGATCCAGCTGGAATCGCGAGGAAAGCCACAACCGATCATGTGGTCAAGTGGTGTCATCCATCCACCATGGTCCTGGCAGCCTGTTCGCTGGGCAGATATGCGGATAGGCTCTAAGGCATGAAAAGCGTGACTGCAGCACGGGTCGAACAGCGCATGGAGGAACTGCTCCTACGCCGTTGCGACCATCTGATTGCTCCAGAGTCCGGACCGGACCAACCCCTGGATCAGAACCCCTCCCAGGAGGCTTTGCAGGAGGTCATCCTCCAGGCAATCGAGGCTGGCCGCGGCGGCAAACGCCTGCGCGCCCTGCTGCTCTGCGACGTCTGGCGGGCTCTGGAGTCCGAGCAGAATCCTGACCGTGAACAGGCGGTAGTGGACCTTGCCTGCGCCTTGGAGGTCTATCAGACCAGCGCGCTGGTCCACGACGACATCATCGACGGCTCCCCCCGTCGTCGGGGCCGTCCTGCCGCCCATCTGGCCCTGAGCCGGTCGGTTGCCGGAAACGATTCGAGCGGCCGGGCGCCCGCAAAACCTGATGCCCGCGGCGCCGGCCTAGGCATCCTCCTTGGCGACCTGCTGGCATCGCTGAGCACGGACATGGCCCTCCAGGCGGCTGCCAAGCTGCCTCAGGGAGCGGCCATCGGCAGGGCCTTTCAAGCCATGCAGACGGCTGTGGTCACCGGCCAGGTCCTGGACATGGGCATGGAGGAGGCCTGTCTGGACGATCCGGGACGCCTGCGCCGCCAGGCCCTGCACACCATGGCCTGGAAGACCGCCTCCTACACCACCCTGGCCCCGCTGGCTCTGGGCCTGCTGGCCTCTGGTGCAGACCTGGAAGAGCATAAAGAGTCCGTGCGCGCCCTGGGTCTGGATCTGGGTCTGGCCTACCAGCTGGCGGATGATCTGCTGGATGTAACAGGCGACGACCGACGTACCGGCAAACCCGTTGGTGGCGATATCCGCGAGGGCAAGCGGACCGTCCTCCTGGCCGACACCCTGGCCATGGCCGATCCTGACCAGGCCAAGGAAATCCGCCGACTGTACAGTTGCACCTCCCAAGTCCGCAACAAGACCCAGGTGAATATGGTCCGTGACCTGATGCAGTCCTGCGGGGCCGTAGAGGCCAGCCGTCGACGCATGGCTGACCTGTCCGTCCGAGCCCAGGCCCGAGCCCAGGCCCTGGCCGATCGTCTGCATCTGTCGACAGGGGGCCGAACCATCTTCCTAGAGGCCTGCCGACGCTTCCTGCCGCTTGCCACCACCGCCGGGTATCATGAACGTGTATCTTCCATTGATGCCGAGGCCGGTCAGGCCTCCGAGGTGCAGAGGGCCGGACAAGACGAGCATGAGTGAAGCGGACGAGAGGACCAGCGACCGGATCATCGACGGGCGCTACCGCATTCTGCGTGAGATCGCACAGGGTGGCATGGCCACGGTCTACGAGGCCTTGGACCAGCGGCTGTCCAGGCATGTGGCGGTCAAGATCATGCACACCATGCTGGCCCAGGGGCCGCACAGGGCCCAGTTCGAGGAGCGCTTCCGCCGGGAGGCCAGGTCCGCGGCTGCCATCGCCAACCCCCACATCGTCCAGGTCTACGACACGGGCGTCGATCAGGGGCTGGATTACCTGGTCATGGAGTATGTCCACGGCATCAGCCTGCGGCGGGACATGGCCCGGCAGGGCGTCTATCCCCTGAAGGAGACCCTGCGCATCCTGGGCGAGATCCTGGACGGCCTGGCCTCCGCCCACCGAGCCGGCGTCATCCACCGCGACATCAAGCCGGAAAACATCCTCATCAACGACCGCGGCCACGTGGAGATCACCGACTTCGGCCTGGCCCGCGCCGCCGCCCAGGCCACCCTGTCCTCGACGGGCATGCTCATGGGCACAGCCGCCTACCTGGCACCCGAGACCATCGAGAACAATGAGGCCTCCCCCCAGAGCGACCTCTACGCCGTGGGCATTATCGCCTACGAGATGCTGACCGGCACGGTCCCCTTCGCCAGCGACAATCCGGTGACCATCGTCTTCAAGCACGTCCACGAGGACGTCCCCTCCCTGGCCAGGGTCTGCCCGGGAATCGACCCGTCTGTGGCCGCCCTGGTCTCCGGGATGACCGACCGCTCCCCCGAGCATCGCCCGGATGACGCAGGCAAGGCCCTGGAGAGCCTGAGGAAGGTGGTCAAGGGACTGGACCGACAGGCCATGGACTACGTGCTGCCTGCAGGGGCCGCAGCAGCCGCAGCCAGTGGACAGCCCGAGTCCGCCATCGCCGGAACCGCTGAGCACGACCCTGAGGTGACCGGGTCGCCAAGGCAGACGGCTACAGCTGCCAATGACGACGAGGAGGCGGCCAGAGACCCGGAGAATTCGGACACGGTTCTGTCTGTGCCCGTCCCGCCAGAAACCGATGCGGGCGCAGCGACCAGACGCTATCAGCTCAACGACGTGGACACCCCCTCCCGAGCCGAGACCACGACCGTTCTGCAGCCTCAGGATCCGGCAGCATCTTCCGCCGATGCAACGACCATGCAGCAAGGCGCTGAAGCGGCTCAACCCAAGCACCGGCATCGGGGTTTGATCATTGTGCTGGTGGTTCTGCTGGTCCTGGCCCTGGCAGGAGGCGGCGGTGGCGCCTGGTGGTACTTCCTGGGTCCGGGCAGCTATGTCGCCCTGCCCAAGCCGGATGACGTCTCCTGCTCCGAGAACCAGGAGTGCAAGGTCGTCGGCGCCGACTTCGCCAAGTACGCCCGCACACTCAAGGTCGCCGGCATCCAGGTCGACACCGCCTATGACTTCAGCGACCAGGTGGCCAAGGGAGCCGTCATGGCCGCGGATCCCGATACCGTCGGAGCCCATATCAGCAAGAGGGGCGGCAGGCTCAAATTGACCGTCTCCAAGGGGGTGCGCCAGGCCACGGTGCCCAAGGACATCCTCACGCCGGAAACACCCAATGGCAAGGATCCGGTGCAGGCCTTGAAGGCAGCCGGGTTCGACAGGATAGACCACGATACCTCCAAGGACCAGTACTCCATGGACATCCCCGAGGGAGCCGCCATTTCAGTGGATCCGGCACCAGGGACCAAGACCCGCCACGATGCCAAGGTCAGCCTGGTCCTGTCCAAGGGTCGCATGCCCGTGGCCATGCCCGATATCGTCGGCAAGGCCAGGGATGAGGCCAAGGCGGCCCTGGAAGCCCTTCGGCTCAAGGTCAGCTACAGCGAGGACTGGTCTGACAAGGTGCCACGCAACCAGGTGATCTCCGCCTCCCACCAGGCCCAGGAGCAGCTGCACTGGGGCGATGCGGTCAACGTGGTGATCTCCAAGGGGCCGCAGTCCATCACCATGCCCGACGTGAAAGGCAAGAGCCAGGACGAGGCCACCAGGATCCTGGAGGGATACGGGCTCAAGGTCAACATCTCCGCTCCCTTGGGCAACCTGACGCACACGGTGCGCATCCAGGACCCCAATCCCGGCAGTCAGGTCAAGGTGCTCAACGATGACGGCTCGCCGGCCGTCGTGACCCTGACTGTGGTCTGAACTCCCGGGAAGTCAGTCCAGCTCCTGGTTGTTCTCATGGTTTTCATGCGCCTTGATGACCTGGGCATACACGTCCACGTAGCGTTGCCCGCTCATCTCCTGGATCTCCTGCATGATCCGGTCGGTCAGGTTGCGGATCTCCTCGTGGGTGAGGCTGTTGACCGGAACGCAGGGCACGGTGATGGGCTTGCCGTAGATGACCTTGGTCCGGCCCTTATGCGGAATCACATGGCCGGGCTCCTGAAGCTTCCTGGTGCCGATGATGGCTGCCGGCACCACCGTCGTCCCGGTCTCGAAGGCCAGCCGCGCCGCCCCGGTATGCCCCCGGTAAAGCCTGCCGTCAGGGCTGCGCGTGCCCTCCGGATGGATGCCGAAGATGTGCCCGTGCTCAAGGATGGAACGAGCCGTTTCCATGGCGCCCAGCGACTTGGAGCCGCCTGACCTGTCCACGGGAAAGACACCGACCGAGCTGAACCACCACTTCTTGAACTTGCCCTTTATCCCCTTGCCGTTGAAATACTCGGCCTTGCCCATGAAGTGGATCATCCGAGGGCAGGTGATGGGCAGGAGGGCGTCGTCGATGACGGCCAGATGGTTGGAGGCGATGATGGCAGCCCCCTGCTTGGGAATGTTCTCCGTGCCTTCAACGGTCGGTTTGAACCAGGTACGCGCCAACGGACCGAGCAGTTTGACGAAGAACCAGTACAGCACAGAGACTCCTTGGTAGCGAATGCGTGCGGCCGAGGTTACGATGGTTCTATGACCGAGCACAAGCATAACGACGCCGGGAAACAGTATAACAGCGAGGCGGGAACCGGGTCCCCACAGGGGGACGAGGAATGGGCGGACTTCCTGAACTCGCACGCTGACGAGCTGGGTTCCCTGGAATCGTCCAGGACGGCCAAGGAATTCGAGAAGAAGGCTCGAAAGTCCGAGAAGAAGGCAGCGCTGAGGGCCGAGGACTTGAAGCGCGACTCCTTCGTCGGCGGCTCCGGGCCTCGCGATTTCCAAGGCAGCAGCTGGCTGGACACCGACGAGGTCATGGACCAGTCGTCGAACTTTTTGCCGCCCAACCCCGACCTGAGCGACCTGGGCAGAAGGCGGGTGGCCTTCATGATCATGACGGCGCTGGGCCTGGTCTGCTTCTTCCTGACCATCTTCATCCCCCGCTGGTCCGGCTTGACCGGCCTGCTGGCGGGCCTGCTCCTGCTGATAGGCATCGCAGGACTGATCATCGACCGGAAGAATTTCCGCGACGATTCAAGCGGGCTCTTCGATGACGACCAACAACACTATCGGCGATAATGCCGTGTGCCGCCGTATACAAGCCTCCAAAACAGTTCGGGCCTCGTTGGCAGAGAGATCAGCCAGCGAGGCCCGAACAGGCTTGGCAGCCGCGAACCTAGACTAAGACCGGACGGGATGCCCGATTCTCTTGCTGGCAGCGGGACTGCGCCTCCTGGGCTCCGTGGATCCAGGCTGCCAGCAGGTCGGCGGCCCTGCCCTGGTCCACAACCTCGGTAGCCAGTTGATAGGCCTGGGCAAACCGCACGTTCAGATCAGCCTCGGGACCGGCGTCGATCTTTGTGCCGTCAGCCACGATGGCCGATGCCGCATTGAGCAGGGCCGTGGAACGGGAGGGAACCGACTTTCCAGCCAGGAAGTCCCTGACGACGCTGGCGTTGAAGGCCGGATCGCCGCCGCGCAGGTCATCCAAATCCACCGGGTCGAGGCCCAGTTCACGAGTCGGGTCGAAGGAGCGTTCCTCCACCTTGCCCTGGTGGATCTCCCAGATGGAGACCGGACCGGTCGGGGCCATCTCGTCCAGGCCCTCGACCGAGGTGTAGACCATGCCCTCCTGGCCGCGTGAGGCATAGACCTGGGCCATCATGGGGCTCAGCTGACGTTGCGCGCATCCGATGGCCACATAGCGGGGGTTGACCGGATTGGTCAGGGGTCCCAGGAGGTTGAAGACGGTCGGAATCCCTAGCGACGAGCGAACAGGCCCGGCAAACCGCATGGCAGGGTGGAAGGTCTTGGCGAAGACGAAGGTGATGCCGTAGCGGTCAGCCATGGCAGCCACCTCCTGCGGCGGCAGATCCAAGGGCAGGCCCAGCTGCTCCAGGCAGTCGGCGGTGCCGCTCTTGCTGGATGCGGCCCGGTTGCCGTGCTTGACGATTCTGACCCCTGCTGCGGCAGCCACAATGGCGCCCATGGTCGACAGGTTGACCGTCGCTGCCCCATCGCCGCCGGTGCCGACGATGTCGGTCACGTCACCCCTGACCTTCAGCGGCACAGCATGGCCCACCATGGCCTTGGCGGCCCCTTCGACCTCAGGGCTGGTCAGCCCCAGGGTGGACTGCATGGACAGGGCGGCGCCCACCTGCACCGGGTCGGCATTGCCGTCCATCAGGTCGTTCATGCACCACTCGGCCTCATCCGCGCTCAGGTGTCGACCGGACACCAAGGAGTTCAGGACGGATTTCCAGCTAAGTGGCCGCATGATGACTCTTTTCCCTTTGAAGAAGCGGGGCCGGATGCCCCGCTGTTTGCTCTAGGTTTACTGCCCTGCCCCTCCCCTGCACAAGGCCATCCCATATTTTGGTCACTTTGCTACCAATATATGGATGTTGGCAATCCAATATATGAAAGCGGCCACCGCCCTTGCGAGCGATGGCCTTCAACCAGATCAGCAACCCTATCTGCAGAAGCCGCTAATGCTTACGCGTACCTGTCATTTCTTCTCGTTCTGACCGTGGCACATCTTGTACTTGCGTCCGGAGCCGCAGGGGCAAGGTGCGTTGCGGGGCGTGCCCGGGAAGGTGCGGCCGTCGGCCCAGGGCGAGTGGTCCTCTACGGCCTTGGGCCTCTTATTGGCAGGAACCTTGCCCTCGGCATGGCTGATGGGCGCAGGCCCGACCGGAGCCGGGGTCGAAGCGTCGGGAGCCTCCGAGTCCTCGGCGGACGTGCTCAGACCCGACTGCGCGTCAGCGGCATCCTCGTCGGAGTCCTCCTGGACGCTGCCTGCCGGAGCATCTTCATCACGCTCCTCGGCCGTCTCGTCGATGTCGGTGGTCTCGTCCTCGGCATCAGGCTCTTCAGGCGCCTGGTAGTTGACCTCTTCGGACTGGCTCCCCTCGTTTTCTTCGCGTTCTTCGCGGGCCCGTCGCTCGTTCTCCTGGCTGGCGGCAATTTGCTTGAGGTCCACGTTGAAGAGCAGCTGCACGGTCTGCTCCTTGATGGCGTCGATCATGGAGTTGTACATCTGGTAGCCCTCGCGCTGGTACTCGACCAGGGGGTCGCGCTGACCCATGCCGCGCAGGCCGATGCCGTCCTTGAGGTAGTCCATCTCGTAGAGGTGCTCGCGCCACTTGCTGTCCAGGACGGAGAGGACCACCTGGCGCTCCAGCTGCCTGGAGCCCTTCTCGCCCAGTTCATCCTCGCGCTTCTGGTAGATGGACTCGGCATCCTCCACGATCTTGTCCGCCAGTGCCTTGACGGCCTTGTCACCCTTCAGACCCTCCAGGGAGTCCATGCTCTCATCCTGGTCGAGACTGATCGGATAGACGGAGGCCAGCGCCTTCCAGAGCCCGTCGGCATCCCAATCCTGAGGCTTGTCCGAGCCGTTCTGCGCCCCACGAATGTATGACGTCACGGTCTCACGGATGAAGCGGAGGATGTCCTGGTGGATGTCCTCGCCCTTGAGCACGGCCTGACGCTCGCCGTAGATGACCTGGCGCTGCTTGTTCATCACATCGTCGTACTTGAGCACGTTCTTGCGGATCTCGTAGTTGCGGGATTCAACGGACTTCTGCGCATTGCGCACACCCTTGGAGACGCTCTTGGTGCCGATGGGCTGACCTTCGGGCAGACTCTTGGAGGACATCATTCGGGCCACCAGCTGGGTGTTGAACAGGCGCATCAGGTCATCCTCCAGGCTCAGGTAGAACCTGGACTCACCGGGGTCGCCCTGACGGCCGGAACGGCCGCGCAGCTGGTTGTCGATGCGGCGGGACTCGTGCCGTTCGGTGCCCAGCACGTAGAGGCCGCCCAGCTTGACGACTTCCTCATGCTCATCCTTGACCTGTTCCTTGACGGAATCCAGCATCTTGGGCCAGCGCTTCTCATACTCCTCAGGGGTGTCGTCGGGCGAGTAGCCCTGCTCCTTGAGCTTCTGATCGGCGAGGAACTCCACGTTCCCGCCCAGCATGATATCGGTGCCGCGCCCGGCCATGTTGGTGGCCACGGTCACGGCGCCCTTGCGCCCTGCCACGGCTACGACGGCAGCCTCGCGCGCATGCTGCTTGGCGTTGAGCACCTGGTGGTCGATGCCGGCCACGTCCAGCAGGGAGGAGACCACCTCGGAGGACTCCACGGATGCGGTGCCCAGCAGGATGGGCTGGCCCTTGGCATGCCGCTTGGCTACGTCACGGACGATGGCGGCCAGCTTCTCCTTCTTGGAGCGGTAGATCAGATCGTCCTGATCCTTGCGGATCATGGGCTTGTTGGTGGGGATGGGCAGCACGCCCAGCTTGTAGGTGTTCATGAACTCGGCGGCCTCGGTCTCGGCCGTGCCGGTCATGCCCGCCAGCTTGTCGTACATACGGAAGTAGTTCTGCAGGGTGATGGTGGCGAAGGTCTGGTTCTCGGCCTTGACCTCCACGCCCTCCTTGGCCTCGATGGCCTGGTGGAGGCCCTCGTTGTAGCGGCGGCCCTTGAGCAGACGGCCGGTGTGCTCGTCCACGATCAGGACCTCGCCGTTCTGGACCACGTAGTCGCGGTCGCGCAGGAAGAGCTCCTTGGCCTTGATGGCGTTGTTCAGGTACCCGATCAGGGCGGTGTTGGCGGGCTCGTAGAGGTTGTCGATGCCCAGGTAGTCCTCGACCTTGGTGATGCCGGGGTCCAGAATGCCGACGACCTTCTTCTTCTCGTCGACCTCGTAGTCCTCGTCCCTGGTCAGCTTGGGAACCAGCTTGGCGAACTGCCGGTACCATCGGGTCACATCGCCCTCGGCGGGTCCGGAGATGATCAGAGGAGTGCGTGCCTCGTCGATCAGAATGGAGTCGACCTCGTCCACGATGGCGAAATGGTGGCCGCGCTGGACCAGCTCGTCCTTGTCCCAGGCCATGTTGTCGCGCAGGTAGTCGAAGCCGAATTCATTGTTGGTGCCGTAGGTGATGTCCGCCTGGTACTGCTTGCGGCGCTCGTTGGGGCGCTGGTCGGTGATGATGCAGCCCACGCTCATGCCCAGGAAGCGGAAGATGCGCCCCATGAGCTCGCTCTGGTAGGAGGCCAGGTAGTCGTTGACCGTGACCACGTGCACGCCCTTGCCCTCCAGGGCATTCAGATAGCTGGGCAGGGTGGCCACCAGGGTCTTGCCCTCGCCGGTCTTCATCTCAGCGATGTTGCCCCAGTGCAGGGCCGCGCCGCCCATCAGCTGGACGTCGAAGTGCCTCTGGCCCAGGGTGCGCTTGGAAACCTCGCGAACCGTGGCGAAGGCTTCGGGCATCAGGGAATCAAGGGATTCGCCGTTCTCCAGTCGCTGCTTGAACTTGGGCGTCTGCGCCTTGAGCTCCTCATCGCTCATGGCCGAGATCTGATCCTCGAAGGCGTTGGTCGCCTTGGCCACCCCCTGAAGCTTGCGAATCTGACGACCCTCGCCCATACGGAGGACCTTGTCCAAGACTGCTACCACGTTGCGCTCCCTACCGTTCTTTTATGGCCTTCGCACGCCCTCAGCTGACGTAGGCCCAGACCTTGATTATCTTACGCGAATGCACCGATTTTCTCGAAACCGATTATTCCATGAACCCAACTGCGGCCTTGGCAGCCGGACAGGGCATTGAAGAAGGGCGATTCTCCGGACGTCAGGCCAATTTGCCGCCGGGGAATCGCCCCACAGTTCAATATCCGTGTATCCGTTGTGCTGTTACTTCTTCTGGCCTACATGCTCAGGCGTATCGATCTCGAAGACGCCGTAGCTCCATCCGTGCCGGCGATAGACCACCGACGGCCGCTGGGTCTCCTTGTTGACGAAGAGGAAGAAGTCGTGGCCGATCAGCTCCATCTCGTAGAGGGCCTCGTCGATGCTCATGGGCTCGGCGATGTGCAGCTTGCGGCGGATGACGATGGGGGTGTCCCCCACCTGCACCTCGACCGACTGGCCCGGAGCCAGGTCCGAGGCCACGGCGCTCTGGGCGCTGTTGTCGGGGTTGGACTCCTGGCCCTGGTCTCCCTGATCGCCCTCATCGCCTGTCTGATCATCCACGGGCAGATCGGCGGGCAGGGGCGGATGCTCAAGTCCCCGGCGGTGGTCCTTGCGGCGGTCGCGGACCCGGCGCAGACGCTGGGTCAGCTTGTCCAGGGCCATGTCCAGTGCGCTGAACTCGTCGGCGCTGGAGGCCTCGGCGCGGATCACGGTCTTGCCGGCCTGAACCGTGAGCTCCACCCTCTTGGCGCTGTCAGCCTGGCGGGGATTGCCTTCATGTGTCAGAACGACCTGGATGCGCTGGGCATCGGGGGCGATGGCCGTCACCCTGTTCATCTTGCTGTCCACAACATCGCGGAACCGCTGCTTGATTTGGGTATGTCGACCGGTAATGACGATCTCCATGGGAATCTCCTTGCACTTGTGAGCGGACGAACCGCTGGTGCGATGGCGGACTTGGTCACCATCGACTGTGCTTCCGATTTTAGCCGAAAGCCTCTGAATCCGACACTGACTCAAATGACTTCTTGCTTCAAGCTTGCTAGATCAACAAACACACCGTATGCATCGCATTTAATCGGATCTACGCTTTTTGACAATTGATCAATACAAAACTTCACCATTGTTACATTTTTAGATCTTGCCAAATAGCACAAGGACAACACTGAGATTACAACGTTTGAACAGCCAGTATAGAACTCAGAAATCGCCTATTTTGACAATATAGATGTAAATCAATAGTATAACAAATACAGTTTGTTCAAACGTTCGAACAACGCATTTTGTCATTAATCGCTGCTGAAACGACGAGGTTTTCAATGAGTAGACAAATCTTCTATCAGCCGGTCCGAGGTTGGGTCGGTGACGTTATACCTTTCACTCGCGATGGCGAATTCATGCTCTTCTACCTTGATGAACAGCGCAAGGGCCCTAAAACAGGAATGGGCTGGCGACTAGTGGGCACAAGAGATCTACGAAACTACCACGATTACGGACCTGTTCTGCATAACGGTTCATTAGAAGACAAAGACTTTAACGCCTACACTGGCAGCGTTGTAGAGGACGCAAAGGGCACTACCCACCTCTTCTATACAGGAGTCAATCCTGAGATCAAGGATCAGCGAAACCACCCCATTCAGTGGGTGATGCATGCCGTAAGCAATGGCTCCCTCACTGACTGGAACAAGATTCCTGCCGATACTTTCTGTGCCACTCAGGGGTATGACACATCGGATTGGAGAGATCCATTCGTCTTCTTCAACGAGTCTGATCAACTGTGGCATATGCTCATAGCCGCACGCCGCGAATCCGGCCCATCTCGAAGACGGGGTTTGATTGCTCAATGCGTCTCCGAAGATCTACACACGTGGCGTGCCGTTGATCCCATTTGGGCACCCGACAGGTTCATCACCCACGAGTGCCCAGACCTTTTCCATTGGGGGAAATGGTGGTATCTCGTATATTCAGAATTCTCGGAACGTTTCTGCACGCGTTATCGTATGGCCAGATCTCTTCAAGGGCCATGGTTGAGGCCACCCGATTCGGACAGCATCGATGCACGAGCCTTCTATGCCGCAAAGAGCGTGGAGTGGAATAACAGGCGCTTTTTCTTCGGATGGATTCCAACACGCACAGACAACAAAGATGATGGTGCCTGGCAGTGGGCAGGAACCATGTCGGTGCTTGAAGCAATACAGCAGAAGAACGGATCCCTATCATTCCGTATCCCCCACGAAATTAAGGAGGTATTTGGGCTCCCTCAATCCATGGCTCAATTCGAATTCGACGTGAATCTGAAAAGAGACGACGGCATGGTGGTCAGGATGAGTTCAGATGAGCTTCCTTCCACATGCTTAGTGCACATTGATTTCATTCTTCACGAGCCTGAACCCAACAACCTTGCTTTTCTAATCAGAAGCTCAGCCGACGGTGACCAAGCATATTCGCTCCGATTAGAGCCCGGATACTCAAGGCTGGTCTTAGACCGCTGGCCCAGGCCAATTACAGGAAAAGAGCAGTGGCAGATATCGGGTGATATTCCTCATTTCGTGGATTTAGAGCGTCCATGCAATCTGTCGATAGGCAAACATGAGGTCGACATTCTTTTGGATAAGGATATCTGCCTTTGCAATGTCGACGGGAAAACTACCCTCCATTCGCGTTTGGAAAATCCTCTTGGTAGCTATTTCGGCATTTGCGTGACAGACGGGGAAGCAACAATCACAGCAGTCACAATATCCACAACCCAACAATGAGACAGGCAAACAATTAAAAAAAAAAAAAATAAGAATAAATCTGTCAGCAAAATGACACCCCACCTATACAAATAATCAAAGGAGATTACCAGGATGAGAAAAAACAAGTATGCTGCCATTGCAGCAACGGTAGCTGCATTATTACTAGTAACAGGTTGCGGCAGTGGCGGAGGATCTGGTAAGGCCGAGAGCGTCAACCCTCAGGGCGACATCAAGCCACGCGAAATTTCATGGCTGCTGTCCAGACCGGCTGACGGGGGAGTCATCAAGGCCATGAAGCAAATTTCTAAAGACTATTCCAAAGAACACCCAGGGTTTTCACTGAAACTAATTACCACGCCTGATCGGCCTTCTTACATTCAAAAATTAGAAACGCTGGCCGCCGCGAATAAACTCCCAGATCTTTTCGACATCGATGCAACACCCTTTGCACAGAAACTGGCCAAGAAGGGAAGTATGGTCAATGTTGAAAAGATGTTGAAGGATATGAAAATCTACGACAACTACCGTACTTCGGCTCTGGACTATCAACGCTTTGATGATGGTAGTTTGTATATGGTTCCTTTTGAGTCACAGATCGAAGTGTTCTTCTACAATAAGGCTTTATTCAAAAAAGCCGGCATCAACGTACCGAAGACCCTTGATGACTTTCCTGCCATGTGCACGGCCTTACAGAAAAGCGGCAGTACGCCGATCGCCTTGAACGGTAAGGACATGTGGCCACTGGAACGTTACATGGCTTTTTATCCCTTTAGAGCATCTGGAAATGAGTTTATTAAAAACCTTAAAAAGGGTAATGCTAAACTTTCGAATGCCGAGGGACGCAAAGCGGTAGAGTGGATGGCTAATCTAGGGAAATCACAATGCTTCCAACAAGGATTCTCATCAACTGAATACGCCGATGCTCAGGCACTTTTTACATCCGGCAAAGCGGCCGTTTACAACGATGGGAGCTGGGACCTACCAGCATTAGCCACGTCTAAGCTAAATCCAGAAGTCCGCGACGATATTGATTATTTCCTATTGCCAACAACACCCGGTGCCAAAACCACGGAGAATGAGTATGCCGCTCCATCGGGAATAGGAATGGCAATCAACGCTAAGACCTATGATCCGCTAGTTCGCGATTTCATCAAGTATTCCTTAACCAAATATTCGAAGATTTATGCCGATACTGGCCAAATCACCCCGATGAAATCAAGTACTGCAAAAATACCTTCCGACGCTACGCCGCTGTACAAACGCAACTTCGATGATGCAGATAAAGTCGGCAAAGTGACTCTGATGCCTTGGGACACACAGCTTGACTCAACTTCTAATACGCGGTTGCAACAAGAACTGCCCCTCTTGGTCCAGGGCGATATAAGCGTTGATAAGTTTATCAGCACTATGGATAAGGTCATCCAAGAAAACGGGCCCAAAGCTTTCAAAGATTTGAACTGATATTTGACAAACTTCGGGCAGGGCTCTCACCTACAGAGCTCTGCCCGTTTAAAAGGACAAATTATGCTTCCATATAGATCTAAGAAATCAGTTTTGATTTTTATTCTTCCTCCCCTTCTCCTGTACGGAGCTGGTGTACTTTTGCCTGTCATCCAATCTTTGATCATCAGCTTTTTCGATTGGGATGGCATCTCTGACATGAAATTTACTGGGCTTGCCAATTACATAAAAATGCTCACTGGAGATTCCGTCTTCTGGCAGTCTTTTGGCAACTCTATGGTCTACCTAGTTATTTGCCTAGTCCTTCAGCTAGGAGGCGCGCTGCTCGTAGCCACGTTGCTCACGGGAATGACTAAAGGTCGGGATTTGGTCAAAACCTTGTACCTCCTGCCAGCAGTCATTTCAACAGTAGCTATCTCGTTTCTTTTCCAGAGAATATACTCGGTTGATCCAAAAGGACTGCTCAATCAGGCCTTGGATGCTATAGGGCTGCATTCCTGGACCCATGCCTGGTTATCAGACCCTCATACTGTTCTTGCGGCTGTCTCTATACCGGAAGGATGGCGATTTAGCGGTCTGTACATGCTGATTATCTACGCAGCATTCATGTCAGTTCCACCTGAAATAGAAGAAGCAGCAAGACTGGACGGTGCTAATGGATGGCAACTTTTCACTAAGATTCGTTTCCCCTACATACGACCCGTGTGGATCACGACGGTAATCATGGCAGTCACGTATGGACTACGAGGATTCGATATACCTTACCTTCTGACCAATGGACGATATGGGCAACTTGTAACGACTTATATGTACCGGACAGCTTTCTCAAATACCAACTACGGATATGCAAGTGCCATTTCGGTTTTCATCGTTATTGAGTGCTTGATAGCAGTTGCTTTGATCTTCAAGGTCATTTTCAGAAAGGAAGAAGCATGAGTGCAACAAGTACGTTAGCTCTGAAAGAACAGAACAAACCATCTGCTCGCCGAAACAAGCTAAACTTCCATATGGTTTTGAATAGGGTGTTCATAATCCTGATTGTGATAATCCAAGTTTATCCCCTGTTCTGGCTCTTTATCACCAGTCTAAGAACCGAACATGATTTTGCATCCGGCAACGCTTTCGGAATACCTCACAGCTTCACCTTGGAGAATTACTCAAGAGCATTTCAAGCCGGCAATCTTGGTCAGTATATTTT
Organism: Bifidobacterium sp. H6bp9; assembly: GCF_032193695.1. Lineage (NCBI taxonomy): Bacteria > Bacillati > Actinomycetota > Actinomycetes > Bifidobacteriales > Bifidobacteriaceae > Bifidobacterium > Bifidobacterium sp. H6bp9. The sequence continues at coordinate 31,332 of NZ_JASTZY010000005.1, read as the reverse complement.
CAACAGCCTTATCGTTACATTTGGCGCTGATCTGTTGATCGTGATTATGGGCATGATGGCCGCATATGCTATCGAAGTTTTAGGCTTTAAGTGGAGCAAAATAATTCGTATGCTTTTCCTGATGGGCATGATCGTCCCCACCCAGATTGCTTTGGTACCCCTATTCATTGACTATTCTCAAATCAACCTTCTTGACACACGTTTGTCCATGATTATTCCACTAGCGGGTTTCTCAATACCTATGTCGGTTTTTCTTTTCAGCTCCTTTTATCATTATATTCCTAGAGAAAACTATGAAGCAGCTTCCTTAGATGGTGCCGGTCCATACCGCATTTTTATGGAAATAACACTACCTCTATCTCTGAATACGGTCGTAACCGTAGTCCTGGTTAACAGCATTTTCATATGGAATGAATTTATATTCGGCAACACGTTCATCCTGACTGATGGGCTGAAGACTATTCCACTCGGGTTGCAAAATTACATTGGAGCCATGGGTAATACTGATTGGACTGCAACTTTTGCTGCCGTATGCGTGACGATTACCCCTCTAATGCTGGTCTTTCTTATACTAAATAAGGCAATGATACAGGGCATTGAAGGCGGGGCTTCTAAAGGATGAACCAACGAAAATCCACAGACGCGAAAGAAGAGGGGGCAAGCAAACCCCATTCGATCAAGAATGAAAGCAAACCGGTGACGCTCAAGGACGTAGCTCAAAGAGCGCACACGTCAGTCTCTACAGTTTCCTTAGTCATGAACAACAAGAAGGTCTCTCGGATTAGTCCCGAAGTTCGAGAGAAAGTTCTGGAATCAATACGTGCATTAGGCTATCGGCCTAATGCTATGGCTCAAAATTTAGTGCGTGGTTATTCACAATTCATAGGCTTGGTTACCGATTCCATTGCAACCACTCCATTCGCAGGGCAAATTATTCATGGGGCACAGAATGCGGCATGGGAACAAGGATATGTTCTTCTGATTGCCAACACTGAAGGCAACCGAGGCCTTGAAGACGAGGCTATACGAATGTTTTTGCGATACAAGGTCAGGGGGATCGCTTTTTCGACCTGGTATCACCATTCAATCGAAGTACCTAAACCCCTCGAGAATGTTCGAACCGTTCTAGTGAACTGCTTCGGGAATAAGAAAAATTCTCCCCTGGCAATTGTCCCGGATGAAATTCAGGGAGGCCGAACAGCAACACAGCTTTTGCTGGAACGAGGACATTCAAAAATCGCCTTTGTCAATACCAGAGCTGAATCTCCGGCAAAGACTGGGCGCTTGGATGGATACAAGCAAGCCCTAAAAGAGTCTGGCATAACTTTTGATCCATCTTTGACCTTTGAAGTGGAACCCAATCAGGAGGGAGGTCGGAGCGTTGCAAGGCGGGTAAAAGATAGTGGTGCAACAGGAGTTTTTTGTCACAATGATCGAGTGGCTATGGGCCTGTATGACGAACTCCAACGTGGAGGATCCCGCATACCTGATGACATTTCAATCGTCGGCTTTGACGATCAAGAGATCATTGCAGCCCACCTCTCACCACCACTGACCACAGTCGCCCTTCCCCATTACCAACTAGGTTATGAGGGAGTAAAAGCTATACTCAATGAGGATGCCCCTATGACTGGTAAACAGCTCGTGGTCTGTCCACCTGTCATAAGGGCATCCGTGGCTACTAACTGGCAATGAATTATTTATCACTACAAAATTGTTAAATATTCGCTTTTAACTTACACAGTATATTGTTCAAAGATATTTTTGAATATAGCTAAGTAGGTTGTTCCGATTTTGCTAAGGTCCTTGTGAATCTCTATCATGCTAAACGAGACCTCTCGGATGGCCGCGGCCCCTCCTCCTGGGAAGGGCTGAGGAACTTCCGGGCTCCACAGAGCACGATGGCGGATAACGTCCGCCCAGGGCGACCTGAGAGATAGCGCAACAGAGAACAGACCGCTCGCCTGGCAAAGGCGGGCAAGGGTGAAACGGCGGTGTAAGAGACCACCGGGTCGACGGTAACGCCGACCGCATGGCAAGCCTCATCGGGAGCAAGGCCAAGCAGAAGGCATTCAGGGGCTGCTCGTCCCGCCTTCGGGTAGGCCGCTAGAGCCTGGCGGCAACGTCAGGTCGAGATGGATGGCCATCCGTCGTCCGGATTTTCATCCGGTCGATGACAGAACCCGGGGTATATGAGAGGTCTCATCTTCTTCCCCTCAGCTGCTTTGATGCTTGCCATCATCAAAAGTCAGCAATGGTCAGACCAGTAAGACACGTTTGGCATAGGCACTCGCTTGTGCAACCAGACCGTTGATGGCATCTTTCAATTCGCTGTTGACCCTTTGTATCGAATTGATGGCCCTGGCCACATCATCCACATTGGATACGACGTAAACATTGGGCTTGTCGACCAGACGCTTGCCCCACTCAGTATGGTCAACGACGGCATCGCGAATTATGATTGGCCGACCATGATGCTGAGCCTGCCGAGCCTGAACACGGGTGCCGGAATATTCATGGGCTTCAACAATGACCGTTGCGATACCATAGCCGCTCATGGTGGCATTACGCGCCGGAAAGGTCCACTTCGTGGGCCCCTGCCAGGGCCAGAACTGCGAAAATACTTGGCCGTTATGTTCGATAAGATCCTGCAGATGGCGATTTTTTGCGGGGTAATACTTCCCTATGCCTGTACCGATGAAAGCCACCGTACGGCCATCCTCCTGCAGGGCACGACGATGAGCCTCAGCATCCACACCAAGGGCCAAGCCGGCAATGACGGTCAGGCCTCTGCTCACCAGCATCGTTGCCACATCAGAAGCGAAATGCAAAGCCTCCGGTCCTGCATTGCGCGAACCGACCACGCTGACACCCGCATCCTGTTGATTAGGGCTGAGGAAACGCCCTTTGGAAAACAGGAACGGAGGCATATCAACGACTTCACGCAGACTCAACGGATACCGTCCGTCGAGGACCGACACCATCTCTAAACCTTGCTTATACCAATCGTGAACCAAGGCTTCTGCCTCTTTGCGAGCCTGCAGGAGCTGTACACGACGTTGTGTGGTAATCGGTATGTCATCCTCTCCCAACAGGGTCGACTGAATACGGTCGTCATATTCGTCATCCTCATCGGGGTCATCCAGCCGATGATGCTGCGGGTCAAGCTCATGCTCAAAGACTTGGATAGCGCTACCCTGGCGTACAACCTTTTCAGCGATGGAGCTCCAGGTGTCACGAGATTTGTCAATGGTTCTGAGCAGGGCTACCAGTGCTGCATTTTCCTGCAGAAGTTCACTCTTTTTGAGCATCCGACACTTTCACCTTCTAACAGATCTAGAACAAGAGCAGCAGTTCAAGGAAACGGCCATAGCCGCATATTGCCTTGCATGCTTTCATTCTGGATACCGATAAGTTAATGACACACCTCAATCGAGAGGGTCGTCAGAGACGAAAAGGTCGGCTGCCACCTGGTTGAGGAGGCCGGGACTGTGGCCCTTGCGGGATCCAGCACTCCAGAATCGCCGTTTGCGCACCTTGAGATCAAGTCCGGCTGTCTTGCGGGCCACCTTGCGACCGAGCTCGTAGGCGGAGTCGACGAAGAGCCCCTCACGGGAGGCCTGGGCCACCACCTGCGCAGCCAGTCCCGGATCCAGACCCTTGCGGGTCATCTCCGAGAGCACGCCGCGCTCCCCCATGGTGCGATGCAGACAGGAGCGCAGAAGATCCTGGGCATAGGCCTGGTCATCAACAAGGCCCAGTCGGGTCAGCCTGTCAATCACCTGATCGACCACGTTTGTGTCAAACCCCTTGTCGACCAGACGACGGGCCAGGGCTCCGCTCGAACGAGCCGCTGCATCCAGCAGGGTCAGGGCAGCCTCCCGGCAAGCATCCACATCTTCAGCATCCGCTCGCGGAGCTGCAGGCGCGGAACCTCCGCCGAAGCCGCCTGCGCGTGGACGACGGCCACGACGGCGGGTCCTTCTGTCGGAACCCCGGGCGAAGCGGTGCCCACGGGAATGGTGACCTGCCAGAGATTCAGCATCAATATCCGGATTGGCAGCACTGTCGATGTCTTCCAGGCTCCCTCCGAATCGAGCGCCATGCCCAAGGCCCAGGACAGGAGACTGCACTGAGCGGCTATCTTCCTTGTCGCTGTCATCCTTCTGCAAAGAGGCAGGATCAAGAACTGCCACCGAAGCTGCTGACCCTGCCGAACTTGCAGAGTCTGCCTGGAACTGGTCCGACCGAGGATTCTTCGACTCTGTGCTGGAGTCGGCAGGATCCTCGGTCTGCGCCAGTCGGACCGGATTTTCCTTGAGGAAGTCCTCGGCCGAGATCATCAGGTCATGCAGCCTGGGCCGTGGGCACAGTGGTGTTGATGTCGACGGGAGCCGAGTCGTCTTCCTTGCTGTCTTGGTCAGCATCAGTCTGATCGGCCTTGTCGTCCTCAGAGGGAGCGGGAATAAGGCCGAAGGCGACCTTGACCTTATCTTCGATCTCCTTGGTCAGGCCGGGGTTGTCCTTGAGGAACTGACGGACGTTCTCCCTGCCCTGACCCAGCTGATCGCCCTCATAGGTGAACCAGGAGCCCGACTTCTTGACGATGTTGGTCTGCAGGGCCATGTCCAGAACCGAACCCTCCTTGGAGATGCCCTCTCCGTAGAGAATGTCGAATTCGGCCACCTTGAAGGGCGGGGCCATCTTGTTCTTGACCACCTTGACCTTGGTGCGGTTGCCCACCGCCTCATCGCCGTTCTTCAGCGTCTGGATGCGGCGGATGTCCAGGCGGACCGAGGCGTAGAATTTCAGGGCCTTGCCGCCAGTGGTGGTCTCCGGGCTGCCGAAGAAGACGCCGATCTTCTCCCTGAGCTGGTTGATGAAGATGGCTGTGGTGTTGGCCTGGGACAGGGCGCCGGTCATCTTGCGCAGGGCCTGGCTCATCAGCCTGGCCTGCAGACCCACGTGGCTGTCGCCCATGTCGCCCTCGATCTCGGCCTTGGGCACCAGGGCGGCCACCGAGTCGATGACGATGACATCCAAGGCGCCCGACCGGATCAGCATGTCGGCGATCTCCAGCGCCTGCTCGCCGTTGTCCGGCTGGGAGACGATCAGGGAGTCCGTGTCCACACCCAGCTTCTTGGCGTACTCGGGATCCAGAGCGTGCTCGGCATCGATGAAGGCCGCCACTCCACCGCCGGCCTGTGCATTGGCCACCGCATGCAGGGCCAGGGTGGTCTTGCCCGAGGATTCCGGACCGTAGATCTCGACGATGCGGCCGCGGGGCAGTCCGCCGATGCCCAGGGCCATGTCCAAGGCCAGGGACCCGGTGGGAATGACCTCCACATCCTGGGCAGGCTTGTCGCCCAGACGCATGGCCGAACCTTTGCCGAAGCTCTTCTCCACCTGCGCGAGGGCCGTGTTCAAGGCTGCCTGGCGACGGGGGTCGATCCCGCCCTCTTCTTCCTTCTTCGCCTTGCCACTGTTGCTCTGACGTGCCATATGGCTCTCCTTCTTCGTAACCGACCTCACGATGACGACATCCTGATTGACGACCTCACGATTGACAGCCTATCCGCCGTCGGAACCTGTCTGCGGTCCCGGCGCCCGATGTGGTCGAACGTGCCGATGGTCACCGGACCATGGGTATCAGTATACCCGACCATGCGAACAAATGTTCGAAAATCGCCTGGAATGGAAAATAAATTCGCGGAGAATAAAACCCGCCGATCAGGCTGCCGGCAGGGGCGGCGCATTGTGGTCCTTTCCCCAGCGCCGGGAGTCGGGAATCTCCATCTGATCGCAGAGCACGTTCCAGACCACGCGCGGCTCCACGCCCGCATCCAGGGCCTCTATTACGGTCATGGCATCCAGGGCGGTCAGCCTTTGGTCACGGGCCAGACTGCGTCCGTAGACCCGGCCGAAGACCTCCTCCAGCAGCTGCCAGAATTCCCGTTCACGCACCCGACATCACCTTTCGTCCAAGACCCACCCTGTCACAACCCTTCTACGGTAGCAACCGACAGTCAGCAGAAGAGGGCGCCTGGTTCCTCAGAACCGGACGCCCTCAAGAACGGTCCGCCGGGTCAGCCGACCGGACCTGACATGCTTACTCCTGAGTGGACTCCAGGTAGTCCGCCACCATCCGCAGGGTCTGCGGCACACCCAGGCCCAGCGCGTCGGCGATGGAGCTCAGCAGTTCGGAGCTGGCTTCCTTCTGGCCGCGTTCCACCTCGGACAGGTAGCCCAGGGACACGCCGGCCTTCTCGCTGACCTCACGCAGGGTCTTGTGATCGTTGGTCCTCAGCTCGCGCAGCACGTGGCCCAGGGCCTCGCGCAGGGAGACGGTATGGGTGACGGCCCGGCCGTCATTGGTGGAGGCTGCCCGCTGACGGCTGGCTTCCATGCCGTCCTCCTCCATCCACATCTTGTTCAGGTTGGCCTGGCGCTCCTCCTTGGCCTTCTTGGCGGCCTTGGCACGGATCACCTGCTGCTGGGCGAAGACGACGGCACGACGCTGGGCGGGCGTCAGATCACGAACCCGCGCGTTACGCTCCACTCCGGGTGCGGCCGGCTTGACATCATAGGTATCGTTGGTTCGAGTCATCACGGTCTCGGTGCTGGCCATAGCAGCCCCTTTCGCCATTATCGTGTTCAACTTCTTACACAGTGACCAACAGACAGGCCGCTGAATTATTCCAGGGGATGAACCCGAAAGGCCAGCTTTGTGACCAAGGTCACGTATGCACAAGGTCCGGCATCGGCTTGAGAACATCAGGCCGTCAGCCCCGCGAGTGCAGGGCCCGATCCAGCTGGTCCAGAATCCGCATGACCGTGCCCCGGCGCACCTGTTCCCGGTCGCCGTCCAGATGCAGCTCGTAGGCATAGGTCCGGTAGGCGTGGGATTGAAGGCCGGTCTCGATACGCCGACCCAGCACCCGGACGGGCAGGGCCAGACCGATGTAGACCAGCCCGGCAGGATCGTCCCCGTCAGGGCCCGGCCCGGCCACGCCTGTAGTGGCCATGCCGATGACCGTATCCTCGTGCCCCGGCCTGGTGTAGAGCCTGGCCGTGCCCTCGGCCATCTCCTGGGCGACCCGCGGATGGACCGCACCCTGGGTGGCCAGCAGATCCTGGTCCACCTTGAGGATGGCGGCCTTGGCGGCGATGTCGTAGGTGACGGCCGACCCAAGAAAGACGTCTGACGCACCGGGAATCCTGACGAAGGCATCGGCCAGCAGTCCCCCGGTCAGCGATTCGGCGGCGGCTAGGAACAGGCCCGAATCACGGCAGGTGTCGATGATCCGTCCAGCCAGGTCGTCGCAACGGCCCTGCACGCTCTTGCCGATCATCGCCGCATCCCCATCACGTATTCCGCCCCCGAGTAGAGGCAGAGGGCCAGGGCCACCAGGATGACCACGCGGGTGGCCACCAGGTACCAGGGCCAGACCGTTGACAGGGGCACCATGAGCATGCCCAGGCCGATGCACTCAAACAGGGTCTTGTACTTGCCAGCCTGGGAGGCGGCGATGACCCGGCCCTGCTTGTTGATGACCAGGACCCGCAGCAGGGTGATGCCCAGTTCCCGCACCAGGAAGAGCGCGGTGACCCACCACCAGAGCTCGCCGAAGACGGAGGCCACAATCAGCGCCGAGCAGATCAGCAGCTTGTCGGCGATGGGATCCATGAGCTTGCCCAGCTCGGTCACCTGGTTGTACCGGCGGGCCAGCCACCCGTCCAGCTTGTCGGTCGAGGCGGCGAGGATGAAGAGCACAGCGGCGGTCCAACGCAAGCCGGGCCTGCGCTCGCCCCAGGGACCGGCCATCAGATCCAGGGCGATGAAGACCAGGACCAGGAGGATACGGGTGTAAGTGACCAGGTTTGGGGGTGAATTCCATCCTTCGAGAAGCCTGCGCCTCTCACGACCGGTCTCTGACTCGGCATGCTCCTGCATTGCCACTCCTTATACGCGATACTCGTGCGCTCGGGCCGTCCGGTAAGAGATGCCGGGCGGCAGTTTCATCATAACGGTAGACCAGGCCCAACTTTTTGGACCGATGTTCAGCCCTGCGCTTGCTCATCCGGGGCGGGATCCATGGAGGGGGCGTCGCCTCGGATGAAGGCCAGGGCCTGCTGCAGCTGCGGCGGCTGGATGAGCACCTCGCGGGCCTTGGAACCCTCCGATGGCCCTACGATTCCCCTCGACTCCAGCAGGTCCATCAGCCTCCCTGCCCTGGCGAAGCCCACACGCAGCTTGCGCTGGAGCATGGAGGTGGATCCGAACTGGGTGGTCACCACCAGCTCGGCCGCCTGGAGCAGCTCGTCCATGTCGTCGCCGATCTCCTCCTGGATCTCGTTCTTGTGGTCGGCCTTGTCGGCCATCTGCTCGATGTCCTCGCGGTAGTGGGGCTTGCGCTGGGTGCGCACATAATCCACCGCCTTGCGGATCTCGGACTCGGAAACCCAGGCGCCCTGGACGCGGGTGGGTTTGGCCTGGCCCATGGGCAGGAAGAGGGCGTCGCCCTGGCCGATCAGGGTCTCGGCGCCGGTGGCATCCAGAATGACCCGGGAATCGGTTGAGGAGGATGTGGCAAAGGCCAGCCTGGAGGGGATGTTGGCCTTGATCAGGCCGGTGACCACGTCCACCGAGGGCCGCTGGGTGGCCAGGACCAGGTGGACGCCGGCGGCACGCGCCAGCTGGGTGATCCGCTGGATGGAGCTCTCCACGTCGTTCTTGGCCACCATCATCAGGTCGGCCATCTCGTCGACCACCACGACCAGGTAGGGGTAAGGGGCCACCTTGCGGTTGGAGCCGGCGGGGGCGTGGACCTTGCCCTCGCGCACGGCCTTGTTGAAGTCCTTGATGTGCCGGAATCCGAAGAACTGCAGGTCGTCGTAGCGGGCGTCCATCTCCTTGACCACCCATTCCAGGGCCTGGGCGGCCTTCTTGGGTTCGGTGATGATGGGCGTGAGCAGGTGGGGAATGCCGGCGTAGGCGCTCAGCTCCACACGCTTGGGGTCCACCATGATCAGGCGGACCTGTTCCGGCGTGGCCCGCATGATCAGCGAAACCAGCATGGAGTTGATGAAGCTGGACTTGCCCGAACCCGTGGCGCCGGCCACCAGCAGGTGGGGCATCTTGGTCAGGTCGGCGGTCACATAGTGGCCTTCCACGTCCTTGCCCACGGCGGTCATCATGGGGTTGTCGTCCTGCTGGGCCTTGTCGGAGCGCAGCACGTCGCCCAGGTGGACGATCTCGCGGTCCACGTTGGGAATTTCGATGCCGATGGCCGACTTGCCAGGGATGGGCGACAGGATGCGCACGTCCGAGCTGGCCACCGCGTAGGCGATGTTGCGCTGAAGGTTGGTGACCTTCTCCACCTTGACGCCCGGGCCCAGCTCCACCTCGTACTGGGTGACCGAGGGGCCGCGCAGGAAGCCGACCACCTTGGCATCCACGTCGAACTGCTGGAAGGTCGATTGTAGGGCCTTGATGACCGCGTCGTTGGCCGAGGTCCTGACCGCATGAGGCTTGCCCTTGACCAGCAGGTCCGTGCTGGGCAGCACATAGGGCCGGCTCTCGTCCACCTGGCGGTCGTCTGAGGAACCTGACGCTTCTGCAGCCTGAGCGCCGGCCGTCTGGTTCCCTGCGGCCGGAGCGGGCTGGGCATCCATCTGCACGGTGTCGGCTGCGACAGCGGCAGCGGCCCAAGGATCCGAGGCCCCCACGCCGGACAGGGCAGCCGGATCCACCTTAGGGTGTCCCTGCTCCCTGGCATCCAGAAGGGCGGCCGTGGCCGGGGCCTCCACCGCGGGCATGTTCTGCGTGGACACCTGATCACCCTGGTCGGCCTGGTCGGCCTGGTCAGCCCCCTCCAGCGAAGCCGCCTGGGAGAAGGGCTCGTCAGCCTCGTAACGCTCAAGATGGGTGTCCGTGTCCTTGCCGATGCGGCCATGCAGCAAGCGACTGAACCAGCCGGCCACCCCGCCACGGCCGGAATCCTGGGCAGTCTCCTGGTCCTGCTCCTCGTGGGTGGGCACGCCGGGCGCCAGAGGCAGGGTGTCATCGCCCAGCCTGACCTCGTTGGGAGCGGTCTGCGCCTGAGCCGAGCCGGAGGCATGGGTCCTCTTGCCGCGCAGCAAGGCAACCAGGTCGCTCATATGGAATCTGAAGGTGATAAAGAGGCCGAAAATGCCCACAAGGACGAAGATGATGACGGCGAAGACCTTGGACAGCCCCCAGGCCAGGGGCGAACCCAGAGCGAACCCCAGAAGGCCGCCTGAGCCGCTGATGGCCCTCATGTCGAAACCACGATGGTCCGAAGCCATGAGCACATCCAGAATGGAGCAGACAGACCAGAGCACCACCATGAGGCCGCCCACCACAGGCAGGTTGCCGGCCTCGCGCCCGGTGTAGCAGACCAGCCGGAAGGCCGCGAAGAGCAGGACTACCGGCAGGATGATGCTGCAGAGCCCCAGAACGCCCGCAGCCAGGGCATGCAGCCCCCGCCCCAGGAAGCCGTTCACGCGGAACCATTCGCTGGCACTGAAGAGCACGGCCAGAATGACCAGCACGAAGCAGAGCCCGTCCTTGCGGTAGGCGGAGTTGTCGCCGTTCTTGCCGGCCACGGCGCGCACCAGGGATCCCAGGCCCCGGGGCAGGGCCAGCAAGGCCTTGTGCCAGAAGGGTTCCGGGTCCTGGCTGTCCTTGGATGCGGTCCGGCCGCGACCGCGTGCGTCTGCTTGCTGCTTACGTGTCATAACCCTTTCAGCCTACCCAGAACCCCGGTCCGCGCCGGGCCCGACGGGTCAGTGTGCACAACTCTTTCAGACGGGGGGCCGTCAGGGCTAGCATCGTTGGCATGACACCAGCCGAACGTCAGAGCGCCGTGGCCTTCGCCCTGCGCAACCTGCTTCTGGATGACCGTCAGCCTGGCCCTTCAGCCCTGCAGGCAGTCAACGACTTCATGGCAGGCAGGAAGCAGACTGAGGCACTGGCCGACACGGCCCGACGCTTGGAAGCCCAGAGCAATAGTACGAACACCAATGTGGATGCCCTCTTTCTGCGAACCATCCTGGTCTGTCAGCGGCCTTGGGCGACCGAGGGCGATCTTGCAGAGCTGCTGGCCATCCACCGCCGGCTGCTGCCCAGCCTGCCGGAAGAGCAAGCGCTGCGCCGATCTCAACCAGACGACAACACCAACCTGTACCCGGCGGCCATGCTGGAGCAGGGGGCGGCAGCCATCGGCCAGGAGCTGGCGGCCGAACGCAACCTGGCCAGCCTGGACCGTCCGGTCTTCGTGGAGCGCCTGGCCCACTACTACGACGAGCTCTCCTGCCTGCACCCCTTCGCCGACTGCGACGGCATGACCCTGCGCATCTTCCTCTCACGTCTGTCCCACGATGCCGGCTGGGACCTGGACTGGGGACGGGCTGATCCGACCGCCCACCGCCGGGCCCTCCAGCGGGCGCTCCGGGGCAAAACCGACGGCCTGCAGACCCTGATTGCAGGCATGGTCCGCCCGGTCAACCCAACCAGAATATTCCTGATCGCCGGATGGGACCAGGGCCCAGCCCACTGAGCCGACACCCTCAGCCCGGCAGTCTCAGCCAGCCAGCCGCTCGTTGCCGCTGCGCTTGGCGGCCTCGATGATCTGGGCACTCTGGTTGATCAGTTCTGTCGCCCCGGCCTGGTCGTGGTCGCGCACGTGACCCCAGTATTGTATTTTGAGCTGCACATAGCGCTTCCGCGCCTGCAGGTCGGCCATCCGCTGGTCCAGCCGCCGTCCCTGCTCGTCCAGGAGTTCGATCTGCCGTCCGGCGGCCTCGGCTCCCGCCGCGCGGTTGCCCAGATACTCCCGCATGTGCTCCAGGGACATGCCCGTGGCGCTCAGGCAGGAGATGGTCTCCAGCAGGTCCAGATCCTCCTGGCTGTAGCAGCGGTGGCCGCTCGAGGGATCCCTGGCGATGGGCGGAATGATGCCGATGGTCTCGTAATAGCGCAGGGTGGTCTCCGGCATCCCCGACATGAGCGAGGCCTGGCGGATGGTGTACCAGGGCCCTGATTCCTGGTCGGGCTGGGTTTGGGCGGTCTGGGTTTCAGTCTGGGGCTGCGTGATGGTGGTCATACTCGTCCAGCCTAGGAACTTCAAGTACTTGAAGTCAAAGCGCGCCCAGATGGTGTCTGGTCACCCTCCCCTGGTCCGCCTGGTCGGCCTGGGCGTCCGCCTGGTCGAAGCAGCCTTGGTCGGCCTGGTCCACCAGGTCCAGGGCCTGCCGGGCCAGGTCCGGGGCCAGGGCATTCAGCCAGTGGATGCGCGGATCCCGGCCGAACCAGCCCATCTGCTTGCGGGCCAGGCGCTTGGTCTTCTGCGCTATCAGCTCGAAGGCGGCATCCAGGTCGGTGCGGCCGTCCAAATAGTCCAGAATCTGCTGATAGCCCAGGGCGCGTGAGGCCGTGGTCCCCAGGCGGTTGCGCAGCCCGCTCACCTCATCGACCAGCCCCTGGTCCCGCATGGCCTGGGTGCGTCGGTCGATTCTGCGGTCCAGCTCATCCCGGGGCAGGTCCAGCCCCAGCTGCAGGGCGGGCAGCAGGTAGCGGTACCGGGGCAGGCTGGCCGAATAGGGCCGTCCGGTGATCTCCATGACCTCCAGAGCCCGCACGGTCCGCCGCACATTCCGGGGGTCCATCCGGGCCGCAGCCTCCGGGTCCCGCTCCTGCAGCTGGCGGAAGAGCAGCCCGGGGCCCTCCTTTTGGGCCCGCTCCTCCAGCCTGGCCCTGACCGCCGGGTCGGTGCCGGGGAAGGACAGATCGTCGATGACCGCCCGGGTATAGAGCCCGGAGCCGCCGACGAGAATGGGCCGGATTCCCTGCGCCCGCAGGTCGGCTATCAGGGACCGGGCCATGGTCTGGAAGCGGGCCACGCTCATGGCCTCCTCCGGCTCGATGATGTCGATCAGGTGGTGGACCACCGCCTGCCGCTCCCCTGCCGAAGGCTTGGCCGTGCCCACGTCCATCCCCCGGTACATCTGGTAGGCATCGGCATTGACGATATGAGCCTCCTGCCCGCGCGCCCGGAGAGCCTGCGCCAGGGCCACGCCCAGGGCGGTCTTGCCCGAGGCTGTGGGACCCACGATGGAGACGATGCGGGGTTCAGCGGATGTCATAGACCTGCCCCGCCCGAGGATCCGGGTCAGCGATCAGATAGTGGGGCCCGGCCTGGGTGACGGTGCAGGTGACCAGGTCCCCGGGCTTTGGCGCAGGCCTCCCCTGGGGCACCCCGACGTGGACCAACACCCCAGTGCGCTCATGCCCGGTCACCCGATGGGTGCTGCCGTCGTGCCGGCCGTGCCCGTCGCCGATCAGCACTTCCACCTCTTTGCCCAGAAAGTCCTGCATATGCTCCATGGTGATGGACTCCTGAAGGGCCTGCAGCCGCTCGAACCGGTCCTGGACCACGGCCTTGGGCAGCTGGGACATGCGGGCGGCCGGAGTGCCCGGACGAGGCGAATATTCAAAGATAAAGGCCGACGAGAAGCGCGCCCGGCGCACTACATCCATGGTGGCCTGGAAGTCCTCTTCGGTCTCCCCGGGGAATCCCACGATGATGTCGGTGGTGATCAGGGCATCGGGCATGGCGGCCCGCACCTTGTCCAGTATCTGCAAAAAGCGCTGGGACCGGTAGGAGCGCCTCATGGCCCGCAGAATCCGGTCGGAGCCCGACTGCAGGGGCATGTGCAGCTGGTGCATGACCGTGGGCGTCTCGGCCATGGCGGCGATCACATCGTCGGTGAAGGCCGCCGGGTGAGGCGAGGTGAAGCGGATCCGCTCCAATCCAGGCACCCGGCCGCAGGCGCGCAGGAGCCGGGCGAAGGCGAAGCGGTCCCCCGTGGACCAGCCGTAGGAGTTGACGTTCTGCCCCAGCAGGGTCACCTGGCGGGCCCCGGAGCGCACGCAGTCCTCAACCTCCTGCAGGATGTCGTCCATGGAACGGTCCCGCTCCCGCCCGCGCACCGAGGGCACGATGCAGAAGGTGCAGGTGTTGTTGCAGCCGACCGATATGGACACCCAGGCCTGCGTGCGCGAGGCCCTGACCGCCGGCAGCCGCCCGGGCAGATCCCGCAGCTCCTGCGTAACCCCCACCTGGGGCCGCCCGTCCTTGCGGGCCTTGTCCAAAAGCCCGGGCAGCGAGCCGATGTCCCTGGTGCCGAAGACCGCATCCACCCAGGGCGCCGCCTTCACGATCCGCTCCCGGTCCTTCTGGGCCATGCAGCCGCCCACGGCGATGCGCGTGTCGGGCTTGTGCTGCTTGAACCTGTGCCAGCGCCCGATGGTCCCGTACATGCGCTGGGTGGCGTTGTCGCGCACGGCGCAGGTGTTGAGCACCATCACGTCCACCTCGCGCGCGCGGACCTGCTCGGGCGTGGCCTGCTGGTAGCCCTGGGCCCGGAGCACCCCGGCGATCCGCTCGGAATCATGCTCGTTCATCTGGCAGCCCAGGGTCCGCACATAGTAGACGCCCCTGCTGTCCGTACGCTGAGCGGTCACGCTCATGCCCTCGCCTGCTTCCATAAGCCCTGATTGTATGCGCAGGTCGGGTCCCGCGGCCATCGGGGCCTGTGCGTACCATGAGTCATGGTTACGAACGGCGGCATGGGAGGTTCATGTGATTCTCGACCGTAACAGTGCCATGAGCGCATCCGAAATGAAGCAGCGACTGTCGGACTTGGACGAAAAGGACCGTCCCAAGCTGGACATCGACGAGATAACGGAATTCGTCAATCTCATGCAGACCTACGAGGGGGCCATGTATGAGATTTCGACCAAGCTGGACGTGCTGGACACGGAATTCCAGGTCCGGTTCAGCCACAACCCCATCCACCACATGGAGCGCCGGCTCAAGAGCGTGGACTCCCTGATCGGCAAGCTGCACCGCAAGAACCTGCCCGTCACCATTCCCTCGGTGCGCGATCACATCTTCGACGTGGCCGGCGTGCGCGTCATCTGCAACTACCGGGACGACGTCTACTCGGTCTCCCGCTACCTCTCCGACCAGTCGGACATCCAGGTGCTGAGGGTCAAGGACTACATCCGCAACCCCAAGATGAACGGCTACCGCAGCCTGCACGTCATCTACGCCGTGCCGGTCTTCCTGACCTCGGGCCCCCACTACACGCCGGTCGAGGTGCAGTTCCGCACCATCGCCATGGACTACTGGGCCTCCCTGGAGCACCAGCTGCGCTACAAGTCCGATCTGCCCGACGCCCGCCTGGCCGAGCATTCGCAGACCCTGCTGGACTGCGCCCGCTCCCTGCAGAACATCGAGGTGCAGATGCAGTCCATCCACCGCGACATCTCAGGTTCGCCCCAGGAGCAGGAGGCCGACGACGAAGCCATCAGCGGCAATGCCGATTAGCTGAATCGTCACAAATCCTTTACCATAGAAGCCAGGCCAGGTGGAAGGGTTGGGGCTTCCGCCGGGTCCCAGGAGGAGGCCCCGCCTGCAAGGTCGGGTCTCCTCCTGTACCACAATCCCTTAGAAGTCGAAGTTGTCGGGATCCGCGCCGGTGCGCTCGTCCCTGTTCATGGCGGTGATGGCCTTCATATCCTCATCGCTCAGCTCGAAGTCGAAGACCTGCGCGTTCTGCTCGATCCGCTCCTTGTGGGTGGACTTGGGGATGACGATCACCCCGCGCTGCAGGTGCCAGCGCAGCACGATCTGTGACGGGGAGCGGTCGTAGCGCTCGGCCATGGCCTTGAGCCTGGGGTCGGCCAGCAGGTTGCCGCCGGTGCCTCCCAGGGGGCTGTAGGCCTCCACGTCCACGCGCAGGGTGCCGTGGCAGTAGTCGATCAGGTCGTCGTTGACGAACTGGGGCGAGGACTCGATCTGGTCGACCGCCGGCTTGGTGCCGCTGATGGTGTGCAGCTCGTCCAGGTGGTGCTTCTGGAAGTTGCAGACCCCGATGGCCCGCACCCGCCGCTGGGTGTAGAGCTCCTCCATGTCCTCCCAGGCCTGCTGCCAGCCCTTGGCGGGCCAATGGATCAGGTAGAGGTCCAGGTAGTCCACGCCCAGCCTGTCCAGGCTCTCCTTGAAGGCCTCCTTGGCCCGCCCTGCACGGATGTCGTCATTCCAGAGCTTGGTGGTCAGGAAGACATCCCGCCGGTCAACCCCGGAGCGGCGCAGCCCCTCCCCCACGGACTGCTCGTTGCCGTAGATCATGGCGGTGTCGATGTGGCGATAGCCCGCCTGCAGGGCCCAGGTGACAGCCTGGCTGGTGGCCTCGCCATCGGGTGTTTGGAAGACCCCGAGCCCCAGCTGGGGGATGGTGACCCCATTGTTGAGGGTGATGACGGTGTCGGTAACGTTTCCGGTCATATAGTCATGCTCCTTATCGGCCGATCAGCGGCCGTGACGTGTTGTCTGTCCATTCTATCTGCCAGGGAAGATGGGAGGAGCTGTTGCTTAGGCCTACCGCCGTGCATTTGCATCTCGTGTGTTGTTTGCGGGCTGGGTGGTAGGGTGAAAAGCGGGGGATGTCGAGAAGACGGCTGGCTTTTGTCGTGACTCGTGCAATCTGTTGCACGGACTGGTATTGAGCAATAGGCGGCTTTCCGACAAGAAGAACTTTGTTATGCAAGCGGCGTTTGCTCCGCTTGGCATCTGGTGAAGGGGTTTTGGTTTGATGCATCTGGTTTCCCGTCTGCGCCGCATCCTGGCGATGATGATCGTCCTGCTGGGAATGCTTGCGGGCCTGGGCGTCGCATCCGCCCAGGCGGCGGATGCTCCTGTCCTCACCGGGGGGGGGGGGTCGTCAGACCCCTCGCGTAGCTGAGCAAACCCCCGGCATTCCCCCCAGCAGCGCAACCAGCACCCCGCTGCCCTCCCCATCGCCAATACAAGCCGCCACACCGTTAAGCCCGACAGCAAATCCAAGCATCCCGTCACCGACGACGACAACACCTGGCAACACGGACACCACACCGACTCAATCAGCCGACAAGACAGCTGATCAGGCTTCGCACACAGTGCGCTTCGACCCGGCCGACGGCAGCAAGCCCACACAGTCAACCGTGAAAACCGGCACGCTCGCCGCTCCCCCGCAACAGAACCCTCAACGTGAGGGCTTCCGGTTCGACGGGTGGACATACGACGGCCAGCCTTTTGACTTGCAGACCCCCATCCTCCAGGACACCACCCTGAAAGCCCAATGGTCGAAGACCGCGGACTGGACACTGAGCCCGAACCACGGGCCCGCCGCCGGCGCCCGGCTGACCATCAGCCCGCCCAACAGGCAGGAGCCTGGATTTTCCAGCGTTCACGCCGCCGGAGACCAGACTGTCGGCCTGACCGGCGACGGGCGCATCTACACCTGGACGCAGGACAGCACACCCAAGCAGGTTCCCGCCCCCGCCCAGGCCCCCGACGGGTTCCGCTACCTGCAGGCCGCAGCCGGCAGCCGATCGCAGGCCGCCCTCGGATCCGACCAGCGGATATACACCTGGGACAGCGGACAAACAACGCCCACCATCCTCGACACCGGCAAGGATGCCAGGTTCACCAGCATCAGCACGGACGACGACCTCCTGCTGGCGGTGGACCGGCAGAGCCGGGTCCACGCCTATCAGGCCAGCAATGCCGACAGCCAGAACCCGGAACTTATACAGCAGGCCGCCATCAGCCTGCCCGGGCAGGCGCAGGCCGTCACCGCTGCGGCCTCCGCCAGCCAGGCGCTCATCGTGGACGAGGACGGGCAAGCCTGGACCTGGGAGATGAGCAAGACCGGAAAAACCAAATGCGTCAAGCAGCAGCCGGAAACGCGCATCGTCCAGGCGCAGGCCCTCAACCAGGGGTTCCTCCTCCTGGACGCGGACGGGCAGGCCCGGTACCTGGCTGGCAGCACGGCAAGCATGACCCCAGTCAGCCTGCCGGACGGCGCGCAGGCCAACAGGATCACCGACAACAAGGACCAGGCCGTCATCACTGATGCGGACGGCCACGTCTGGGCCTGGAAGCCTGGCGAAGCCCCCAAGCGCGCGGACGACGGGAGCCAGCAGTACGTGCAGGCCGCCGCTGCCGGCGGCGGGATCGCCGCCATCAGCAGGCAGGGCGGCATGCTCGCGTGGAGCCTGGACGGGCAGGGCCAGCCCGGCAAACCCGACAGGCTAGGCACCACTGCTGCGCCCACCTTGGCATCAGCCAGCCTGGACGGCCAGGCGTTGTCGCTCAGCAGGAGCAAGGGCTCCTGGCGGGCTGAAGCTCCTGCCCGCAAGCCGGGACAGGCCGCCATCCTCATCACGGGCAGGCAGGACGGGCAGCCTTTCGCCAGGAGCCTTGCGTACACGGTCGACCAGCCGCCGGCACGGGCTGCGGAGCCAGGATCCGCGTTCACGGCCCGCTTCGACACGGGCGGAGGAAACCCCAAACCAGCAGACCAGCATGTCTCCTCCCCGTACGGGAGGGCGAAGCGCCCCTCCCCCGACCCTGCGCGGGAAGGCTACCTGTTCGACGGCTGGTTCACCGGGGATGTCGCCTACGATTTCAGCAGGCCCGTCGACAAGGACCTGACCCTGACCGCCCACTGGACGCCCGCAGGCCGGAACACCAAGTGGAGCATCAGCCCGGACAAGGGCAGCCAGCTGGGCAGGGAACCCACGACCATCACCCCGCCCGACAACGCCAGCCGGGGCATCAGATTCAGCCAAGTCAGCGGATCAACAAACCCCAGCTATGGTTTTTCCTTGGCGGTGGGCAGCGACGGCAACGCCTACGCCTGGGGAAACAACAACGATGGCCAGCTCGGCAACGGGACGAGAGACGACAAGCATGCGCCGGCCATGGTGAAGACGCCCGACCGCAGCACGTACCCGGACCTGCCAGCGGATTTCACCTACGTGCAGGTCAGCGCCGGATACTTTCATTCCCTGGCCGTGGGCAGCGACGGCAACGTTTACGCCTGGGGATACAACGGCAGTGGCCAGCTCGGCGACGGGACAACCATCGAGCGGCATGCGCCGGTCAGGGTGAAGACGCCCGACCGGAAGACGTACCCGGACCTGCCAGCGGACTTCACCTACCTGCAGGTCAGAGCCGGAACCAATCATTCCCTGGCCCTGGCCAGCGACGGCAACGTTTACGCCTGGGGATGGAACGGCTATGGCCAGCTCGGCGACGGGACGAGTGCCAGCAACCGGTACACGCCGGTCAGGGTGAAGACGCCCGACCGCAGCACGTACCCGGACCTGCCAGAGGATTTCACCTACCTGCAGGTCAGCGCCGGAGAGCTTTATTCGCTGGCCGTGGGCAGCGACGGCAACGTTTACGCCTGGGGAAACAACAATAATGGCCAGCTCGGCGACGGGACAACCATCGAGCGGCATGCGCCGGTCAGGGTGAAGACGCCCGACCGGAAGACGTACCCGGACCTGCCAGCGGACTTCACCTACCTGCAGGTCAGCGCCGGAGCCTATCATTCCTTGGCCCTGGGCAGCGACGGCAACGCCTGGGCATGGGGAAACAACCAGTATGGCCGGCTCGGCGACGGGACAAGCAGCAACCGGTACACGCCGGTCAGGGTGAGGACGCCCGACCGCAGCACGTACCCGGACCTGCCAGCGGACTTCACCTACCTGCAGGTCAGCGCCGGAGGCGATCATTCGCTGGCCGTGGGCAGCGACGGCAACGCCTGGGCATGGGGATGCAACTGGGCTGGCAACCTCGGCAACAACACCGCCAGCGGAACCAGTGACACGAATCCTGTTCCTATTCGCGTGCGCGACCCCGCCAGCCCCACCGACAAGAGCCAAGGACTGCAAGCCGCACAGGTCAGCGCCGGAGCCAATCATTCCCTGGCCGTGGGCAGCGACGGCAACGCCTGGGCATGGGGATGGAACGGCTTAGGCCAGCTCGGCGACAACAGCACAAACGACAAGTCGGCTCCTGTGCCGGTGGTGTTCAACCTGCAGCTGGTGATCACCGGTGTCAGATTCGACCAGACCCCCGCATCAGGGCTGACGCGCGGCGACGGCAGCAGCGTGAGCGTGACCACGCCCGCGCACCAGCCGGGCACGGTCACCGTCAGCGTGGACTACACGCTGGGCGGCACACCCCAAACGCCCGACACTTCTCTCCGATACACGTACCTGCCCGCAGGCGTGCTCCCCAAGGCAGGCGGGGAAGGCATCCTGCTCGCCCTGGCCACCGGCATGACCGGCATGGGCGGGGTCCTGGCCTCACGCCGCCACCGGAGGGAACAACACCAGCTGCTTCACGCTTCGCACGAGTAAGAGCGGCCGGGCGGCGTATCAATCCCCCCGCCCCCGGCCCATCAAGGGGGAGCAGGGAGGAAACGTGTCAATCAAGGCTCAAACCCCAAGAGAGCCGACACTTCCCTCCCGCGCCCCCCACCACACTCCGTCCAGCCTGCAAAGTCTGGACGGCACATCAGGAGAGGGGCAACCGCCATGGCGGGATACGGGCATGCAACCACCCCACCATGGCGGCCACCCCCACCCGATCCTAGCCAGCCCCTTTCATGCAATTTCATAATTGCCCTAAGCAGCCGACTATGCCCAATTACTGCAATCACAGCCGTCGGGCGTTTGGATCCGGCTTGTGTGTTGCTTGTCAAACCGGTGGTATGGTGAAAAACAGGGGTAACGGGAAGACGGCTGGCTTCCGCCACAGTTCCTGCAATCCGGTGCAGGGTTGGCGTTGAAAGACAGGACGGCTTTCCGGCAAACAAGACGCTTTTAAGCGAGCCGCTGGCTCCGCTTGGTGTTGGTGAAGGGGTTTACGAGTCATGCATCTGGTTTCCCGTCTGCGTCGCGCGTTGGCGATGATGACCGTCCTGCTGGGCCTGCTGGCAGGCCTGGGCGTCGCATCCGCAAACGCGGCGGACGCTCCTGTACTCACCGGGGGGGGGGGGTCGTCAGACCCCTCGCGTAGCTAAGCAAACCCCCGGCATTCTCCCCAGCAACGCAAAAAACACTCCACTGCCCTCGCCATCACCGCTGACACCTTCTTCGCCACTGAGCTCCACGACACCAAGCCCAAACACCCCGCAATCGTCAACAAGCAGTCCGGACAACACAGGATCCGCTTCAACCAAGCCATCCGATAGTGATGATCACACTTCACACATAGTGCGCTTCGACCCAGCTGGCGGGAACGCGCCTACTCAATCAACCGTGAAAACCGGCACGCTCGCCGCTCCCCCGCAACAGAACCCAGTGCGCGAGGGCTTCCGGTTCGACGGATGGACACACGACAACCAGCCTTATGACTTCCAGACCCCCATCATCCAGGACACGACCCTGAAAGCCCAATGGTCGAAAACCACGGACTGGACACTGAACCCTGATCATGGGCCCGCCTCCGGCGCCCGGCTGACCATTAGCCCGCCCAGCCCGCAGAAACCCTGCTACGTCAGCGTCCAAACCGGAGGAGACCAGACTGTCGGCCTGACCGGCGACGGGCGCATCTACACCTGGACGCAGGACAGCACACCCAAACAGGTTCCCTCCCCCGCCCAGGCCGCCGACGGGTTCCACTACCTGCAGGCCACAGCCGGCAGCCGATCGCAGGCCGCATTAGGATCAGACCAGCACATCTACACCTGGAACAGCCAACAAGCGACACCCGTGATCCTCGACACCAGCCAGAGCAGCAGGTTCACCAGCATCAGCATGTATGATGACCGGCTCCTGGCCGTGGACCGGCAGGGACAGGTCCACGCCTTCCAAGACAGCCAGACCGGCAGCCAGAATCCGCACCAGAAGCCCGTCGAGCAAACCACAACCAGGCTGCCGGGGCAGGCGCAGGCCGTCCTCGCCGCAGCCTCCGCCAGCCGGATCCTCGCCCTGGACGCAGACGGGCAAGCCTGGACCTGGGACAAGAACAACACCGGAAAAGCCGAACCCGCACGCATCAAACAGCAGCCCGGCATGCGCACCGTCCAAGCCCAAGCCCTCAACCAGGGGTTCCTCCTCATGAACGCGGACGGGCAAGCCCGGTACCTGGCCAACACCGCAGCCGATTCCACTGCCGTCAACCCGCCAGAAGGTATGAAAGCCAGCTCGGCCGCCACCAACAATGACCAGGCCATGATCGTCGGCAAAGGCGGCCGCCTCTGGACCTGGAAGCCCGGCGAAGCGCCCAAGCGCGCAGACAACGGGAACCGGCAGTTTGTGCAGGCAACAGCTGCAGGCAACAGGATCATTGCTATCAGCAGGCAGGGCGACATATATAAATGGAGCCTGGACGAGCAGGGTCAGCCCGGCAAGCCAGCCAGACTCGACACCAGCACCGACTCCACCCTGGAATCAGCCAGCCTGGACAGCCAGCCGCTCAAACTCAGCAAGATCAGCAGCATCTGGCAGGCGGAAATCCCCGGCCACAAGCCGGGACCAGCCACCATCACCATCATCGGCAGGCAGGACGGCCAGCCCTTCACCAGGAGTCTCAACTACACGGTCGACCAGCCGCTGACACGAGACGACCAGCAGGGCACCACCCACACCGTCACCTTCAATGCGGACGGAGGAAGCCCCAAACCCGCAGACCAGAACATCTCAAACACCTACGGCAGGGTAAAGCGGCCCACCCCTAACCCGACGCGCGAAGGCTACCAGTTCGACGGATGGTTCATCGGGGAAGTCGCCTACGACTTCAGCAAGCCCGTCACCAAGGATCTGACCCTGACCGCCAAGTGGACTGAAAGCGGGAACGACAAGTGGAGGATCAGCCCCGACAAGGGCAGTCAACTGGGCAACGAATCCACCACTATCGCCCCGCCAAACACCAGCCGGGGCATCAGATTCAGTCAGGTCAGCGGATCAAAATACGAAGGTTATTATTCCTATGGTTTTTCCTTGGCTGTGGGCAGCGACGGGAACGCCTACGCATGGGGAAACAACGAATATGGCCAGCTCGGCGACGGGACGAAAACCAACCGGACCACACCGGTCATGGTGAAGATGCCCGATCGCAAAACGTATCCTGACCTGCCGGCGGACTTCACCTATGTGCAGGTCAGTGCCGGATACTATCATTCCCTGGCCGTGGGTAGCGATGGATACGCCTACGCATGGGGAAACAACGACAATGGCCAGCTCGGCAACAAGACCAGCGGCGGGTATTCGACTGTTCCTGTGCGCGTGCGCGACCCCGACAGCCCCTACGATACGAGTAAAGGACTGAAAGCCGTACAGGTGAGCGGCGGAACCTATCATTCGCTGGCCGTTGGCGCCGACGGGAACACCTACGCGTGGGGATACAACAGCTCTGGTCAGCTCGGCGACGGGACAACCACCAGCAGGACTACGCCGGTCATGGTGAAGAAACCCGATCCCAAGACGTCTACAGATGTACCTGCAGATTTGGCCTACGTGCAGGTCAGTGCCGGATACGAGCACTCGCTAGCCGTGGGCAGCGACGGATACGCCTACGCATGGGGAAACAACGAATATGGCCGGCTTGGCAACAATAGCAACGATTACTATGCAGATTCGTCTGTTCCGGTACGCGTACGCGACCCCGCCAACCCCACCGATACGAGCAAAGGACTGCAAGCCGTACAGGTGAGCTGTGGAACCTATCATTCGTTGGCCGTGGGCAGCGACGGATACGCCTACGCCTGGGGAGACAGCAGCAATGGCTCGCTCGGCAACAACAGCAGCGTTCATTATCCGAATCCTGTTCCTTTGCGCGTGCACGACCCCGCCAACCCCTACGATACGAGCAAAGGACTGCAAGCCGTACAAGTGAGCGGCGGATACTATCATTCACTGGCCGTTGGCAGCGACGGATACGCCTACGCATGGGGATACAACGCCTTTGGTCAGCTTGGCAACAGCACCAGCAACTCTTCAACTGTTCCTGTGCACGTGCGCGACCCCGCCAACCCCACCGACTCGAGCAAAGGACTAAAAGCCACACAGTTCATTGCCGGAGACCATCATTCGCTGGCTGTGAGCCCAAACGGATACACATACGCCTGTGGATACAACGCCTTTGGCCAGATCGGCGACCGCACCACCTATAATGCATATGTTCCTGTGCCGGTGATGTTCAACCTGCAGCTGGTGATCACCGGCGTCAAATTCGACCGGACTGTCGTATCAGGCCTGACGCATGGCAAAGACAATAGCGTCACCGTGCTCACGCCAATACACGTGCCGGGCACGGTCACGGTCAGTGTGGACTACACGGTGGGCGGCATACACCAGCAGCCCGATACTTCCCTCAGATATACATATCTGCCTGCAGGCGTGCTCCCAAGGGCCGGAAGGGAGGGCATCCTGCTCGCCCTGGCCACCGGCATGACCGGTATGGGCGGGGTCCTGGCCTCGCGCCGCCATAGGAGAGAACGGCACAGGCTATTGCATACTTCGCACGAGTAAGACAGGCCGGAGGCGGATCAAATCCCCCCACCCCCGGCTTACAACGGGGGCGCACGGAGGAATGCCGCATTCAAGGCTCATCCCCAAGAGAGCCGGCACTCCTCTTGCGCCCCCACCACCACACTACTGTCGACTGCCGCGGTCAGGAATTGAGAGCAGATGCACGCCCCGCCTCTGCAATGGGAAGAAGGGAACTTGGGCAAACCGATCAAGCGGCACAGAACCCCAAGTCAGCTCGGCCTTCGTCCGTGCTCCCACTACTGGATAATTTGTAAACAAACGCTTTTCCTCAACCAAAAAATTCATTGTCATCGATGACTGACCCGGCTCGTGTGTTGTTGACGGGCTGGGTGGTAGGGTGAAAAACGGGGGATGTCGAGAAGACAATTTGCTTCCGTCAGGATTTGTGCAGTCTGTTGCACGGGCTGACCTCGAGCATTGGGCGGCTTTCCGACAGGTAGAACTTTATTAGGCAGGCGGTTCTGATACCGCTTGGTGTTTGGTGAAGGGGTTTTGGTTTCATGCATCTGGTTTCCCGTCTGCGTCGCATCATGGCGATGATGACCGTCCTGATCAGCCTGCTGGCAGGCCTGGGCGTCGCATCCGCCCAGGCGGACGCTCCCATACTCACCGGGGGGGGGGGGTCGTCAGACCCCTCGCGTAGCTAACGGAACCCCCGGCATTCTCCCCAGCAGCACTCCAGTCACCCCGCTATCCTCGCCATCGCCGATACAACCAGCCACACCATTAAGCCCCACACCAGGAACCCCGTCATCGACGACGGGAACGCCTGACAGCGCAGACGCCGCTCCTTCCAAATTAGCCGACAAGACAGATAATCAAGCTTCGCATACCGTGCGTTTCGACCCGGCCGACGGCAGCAAACCCACCCAAACGAGCGTGAAGACCGGGACTCTCGCCGCTCCCCCGCAACAGAATCCTGCGCGTGATGGTTTCCTGTTTGACGGGTGGACATACGACAACCAGCCCTTCGACTTGCAGACCCCCATCCTCCAGAACACGACCCTGAAAGCCCAGTGGTCGAAGACCACGGACTGGACGCTGAGCCCGGACCACGGGCCCGCCTCCGGCGCCCGGCTGACCATCAGCCCGCCCAGCAGACAGGAACCTCAATTCGCCAGTCTTGATGCCGCCGGAGACCAGACCGTCGGCCTGACCGGCGACGGGCGCATCTACACCTGGACGCAAGACAGCACACCCAAGCAGGTTCCCGCCCCCGCCCAGGCTCCCGACGGGTTCCGCTACCAGCAGGTTGCAGCCGGCAGCCGCCGGCAGGCCGCATTGGGATCCGACCAGCGGATATACAGCTGGAACAGCCAACAGCCCACGCCCACCATCCTCGACACCAGCCAGGATGCCAGGTTCACCAGCATCAGCACGGACAATGACCTCCTGCTGGCGGTGGACCGGCAGGGACAGATCCACACCTTCCAAGACAGCCAGAGCACGAGCCCCAAGCCCGACGGACAGGAAACACTCAGCCTGCCCGGAAAGGCGCAGGCCGTCACCGCCGCAGCCTCCGGCAGCCGGATCCTCATCGTTGACGCGGCCGGGCAAACCTGGACCTGGGACACGAGCAAGACCGGAAGCGCCAAACCCGAACGCATCAAGCAACAGCCGGAAACCCGTATCGTCCAGGCCCAGGCCCTCAACCAGGGGTTCCTCCTCCTGGACGCGGACGGGCAGGCCCGGTACCTGCCAGACGACACTGCCGCCATGATCCAGCTCAGCCTGCCGGACGGCGTGCAGGCCAGCTCGACCGCCGCCAACAAGGACCAGGCCGCCATCACTGATGCGGACGGCCACGTCTGGGCCTGGAAGCCCGGCAAGACCCCCGTCCGCGCGGACGACGGGAGCCAGCAGTACATGCAGGCCACAAGCACCGGCAGCAGGATCACCGCCATCAGCAGGAAAGGCGGCTTGTTCGCGTGGAGCCTGGACGGGCAGGACCAGCCAGGCAAGCCAGCCCGAATCGACACCACCCAGGCACCCACACTGGAATCAGCCAGCATGGACGGCCACACATTGACGCTCAGCAGGAACAACGACTCATGGCAGGCGGACATGCCCGCCCACAAGCCCGGACAAGCCGTCATCACCATCGCTGGCAGCCAGGACGGCCAGCCCTTCACCAGGAGCCTCGGCTACACGGTCGACCAGGCACTGACCAGAGACGGCCAACAGGATTCCGCCTACACGGTCCATTTCAACACTGGCGGAGGAGGCCCGACCCCACAGGACCAGAGCATCCAGCCAGTCTACGGCAGAATCCAGCGCCCCACGCCTGATCCGATGCGCGAAGGCTACCAGTTCGACGGGTGGTTCACTGGGCAGGTCGCCTACGATTTCAGCAGGCCCGTCACCACAGACCTCACCCTCACCGCCCACTGGACGCCAGAAAAAGCAAGCAACACGTGGGGCATCAGCCCCAATAAAGGCAGCCAGCTGGGCAACGAGACCACCACCATCACCCCGCCAGACAGCGCCAGCCGGGGCATCAGGTTCAGCCAGGTCAGCAGCGGAGGGTACATGATCAACGATCAGACGGGGTATTCGCTGGCTGTGGGCAGCGACGGGAACGCCTACGCCTGGGGCAACAACAAGTTCGGCCAGCTCGGCATCGGCACGACCGCCCAGCGGAACACGCCCGTCCCGGTGCCGAAGCCTGCAGGCGCGCCCGCGGATTTCACCTACGTGCAGGCTGATGCCGGCGGCTACCATTCGCTGGCCATCGGCAGCGACGGGTACGTGTACGCCTGGGGGCTCAACGACCACGGGCAGCTCGGCAACAACACCAAGTCCAATTCGTCAACACCCGTGCGCGTGCACGGGCCCGGCAACACCGGCGAAGGGCTGAAAGCCATCCAGGTCGCCGCAGGAGCCTGGAACTCCATGGCATTGGCCGCCGACGGCACCGTATACACCTGGGGCAGCATATCCAGAGGATGGAGCTATGACTGCTCAAGCGCGCAGACCGTGCCCATAACAGTCAAGGATCCTTCGGATGCGAGCGGCGTCCTCCACGCCGTGCAGATCAGCACCAGCTGGTCCTTCGACATGGCCCTCGGCCAGGACGGGTACGTGTACACATGGGGCTACAACGCCGACGGCCAGCTCGGCAACAACACCAGCGACGGTACCAGCACCAACATCTTCCACCCCACGCCCAGCCGCGTGTTCGCCACCGGCAAGTCCACAGCCGCAGCAGGCCCATGGCTGAAAGCCGTCCAGGTGAGCGCCGGCGGCTGGCATGCACTGGCCATCGGCGAGGACGGAACCACCTGGGCATGGGGACAAAACAGCCATGGCCAGCTCGGCAACGGCACCACCACCGGAGAAGAAGGTGCGAATCCTGTCCCCGTGCGCGTGCAATACCCCGCGAATGCAGGCACAGTGACAGCCACGCAGGTCAGCGCGGGAGTTAAGTTCTCGATGGTCATTGACGAAGATGAGAACGTCTGGGCATGGGGAATGAACGGTAAAGGCCAGCTTGGCAATAACTCTACCAGTGACCGACATTCCCCGGTAAAGGTATTCGCCTCCATGCAGTCCCCGAGTTCGACCGGCCCGTGGCTGAACGCCATACTAGTGAGTGGCAGTTGGTATTATTCACTGGCGATTGGCACAGATGGAGTCGCCTACGCCTGGGGATGGAACAGCTCTGGTCAGCTCGGCAACGACAACATCCCCACAGGGGCAAACAACAGTAAAGCCCAGAGCCCTGTTCCTGTGCCGGTGTCGTTCAACCTGGCTCTGGTGATCACCGGCGTCAGGTTCGACCAGACCCCCGCATCAGGCCTGACGCGCGGCGACGGAGGTAGCGTGAGCGTGTTCACGCCCGCGCACCAGCCGGGCACGGTCACCGTCAGCGTGGACTACACGCTGGGCGGCGCACCCCAAACGCCCGACACCTCCTTGAAGTACACGTACCTGCCAGCAGGCGTGCTCCCCAAGGCAGGCGGGCAGGGCATCCTGCTCGCCCTGGCCGCGGGCATGACCGGCATGGGCGGGGTCCTCGCCTCCCGCCGCCACCGGAAGGAAACACGCCGACTGGTTCACGCTTCGCACGAGTAAGAGCGGCCGGGCGGCGTATCAATCCCCCCGCCCCCGGCCCATCAAGGGGGAGCAGGGAGGAAACGTGTCACTGAAGGCTCACACCCCAAGAGAGCCGACACTCCCCTCCCGCGCCCCCACCACACTTCCGCCTGCGGGGATACAGGCAGACCTCTCTTGTTTCCGCCCAGGAAGGGAGATGAACACAGCAGGGCAGGCAACAGGGCTTACCACCCGGACAAGCCTGGCCGCTGCCTGTTCTCCCCGTCCTGGCATAATTCCGTAACGTCAGCTGCCGAACTCGTTGTCTTCGGACGGCTGGCTCTGGCTTATGTGTGTTGTCTGCCGACCGGGTGGTAGGGTGAAAAGCGGGGGATGTCGAGAAGACGGCTGGCTTGCGCCATGGCTCCTGCAATCCGATGCAGGGCTGGCATTGACAGACAGCACGGCTTTCCGACAGGAAGAACTTTATTAGGCAGGCGGTGTTGATTCCGCTTGGTGTTTGGTGAAGGGGTTTTGGTTTCATGCATCTGGTTTCCCGTCTGCGTCGCATCATGGCGATGGCTGTCATCCTGCTGGGAATGCTGGCAGGCCTGGGCGTCGCATCCGCCCAGGCGGACGCTCCCATACTCACCGGGGGGGGGGGGTCGTCAGACCCCTCGCGTAGCTAACCAAACCCCCGGCACCCTCCCCAGCAACACAACCAACACACCACTTCCCACACCATCACCGATACAAACATCTACTCCATTAAGCTCCACAACACCGAGCCCTGGCACCCCGTCATCGCCGACGGATGCTACCGGCAGTGCAGAATCCGCTTCAACCGAACCATCCGATAAGACAGATGATAAGACTTCGCATACAGTGCGCTTCGACCCGGCCGACGGCAGCAAGCCAACACAATCAACTGTGAAAACCGGGACTCTCGTCGCTCCCCCGCAACGGAATCCTGTGCGCGAGGGCTTCTTATTCGGCGGGTGGACTCATGATGGCCAGCCTTTCGACTTCCAAATCCCAATCCTCCAGGACTCGACCCTGAAAGCCAAGTGGATCAAGACCACGGACTGGCGGCTGAGCCCGGACCACGGACCCGCCTCCGGCGCACGGCTGACCATCAGCCCACCCAGCCCGCAAGAACCCTACTACATCAGCATCCAAGCCGCAGGAGACCGGTTTGTCGGTCTGACCGGCGACGGTCGCATCTACACCTGGACGCAGGACAGCACACCTAAACAGGTACTTTCTCCCGTCCAGGCTCCCGACGGGTTCCACTACCTGCAGGCCGCATCCGGCAGCCGATGGCAGGCGGCGCTCGGATCCGACCAGAAGATCTACGCTTGGAACAGCCAACAGCCCACACCCACCATCCTTAACGCCGATGGGAACATCCGATTTACCAGCATCAGCATGAACGATGACCGGCTGCTTGCCGTGAACCAGCAGGGACGAATCCACACCTATCAGGCCAGCGATGCCGACAGTCAGGGTCTGAACCTGAAATTCACAAAGCAGGCCGCAACCAGCCTGCCTGGGCAGGCGCAGGCCGTCCTCGCCGTCGCTTCCGGCAGCCAGACTCTCATCGTGGACGCGGACGGGCAGGCCTGGACCTGGGACGCAAACAACACCAGGAAAGCCGAACCCGAACGTATCAAGCGGGACCCGGACATGCGCATCATTCAAGCCCAGGCTCTCAGCCAGGGGTTCATCCTCCTGGACACGGACGGGCAGGCCTGGTACCTGGCTGGCAACACTGCCAGCATGACCCCGGTCAGTCTGCCGGACAGCGCACATATCAGCAGGATCACCGCCAACAGGGACCAGACCATGATCGTCGGCAAGGACGACCATGTCTGGACCTGGAAGCCCGGTGAAGCACCCAAGCGCGCGGACAACGGGAATCAGTCATACGTGCAGGCTGCGAGCATCGGCAGCAGGGTCACCGCCATCAGCAGGCAGGGCAGCCTATACAGGTGGAGCCTGGACGGGCAGGGCCAGCACGGCGAGCCAGCACGGCTCGACACCACACAGGCGCCCATCCTGGAAACAGCCAGCCTGGACGGCCAGCCGCTCAAACTCACCAGGAACAACGACTCATGGCAGGCGCAGATGCCCGCCCACAAGCCGGGACCAGCCGCCATCACGATCACCGGCAGGCAGGACGGCCAGCCCTTCACCAGAAACCTCAACTACACGGTCGACCAGCCGCTGACACGAGCCGCCGAACCACGATCCACGCTCACGGTCCACTTCGACACGGGCGGAGGAAAACCAGAACCAGAAGACCAGAGTTTTTCCACCATAAACGGGAAGGCGAAACGGCCCTCACCCGACCCGACGCGCGAAGGATATCTGTTCGACGGATGGTTCATCGGGGAGGTCGCATACGATTTCAGCAAGCCCGTCGACAAGGACCTGACCCTGACGGCCAAGTGGACACCGAACAGCACGTGGAGCATCAGCCCGGACAAGGGCAGCCAGCTAGGCAGGGAATCCACCACCATCACCCCGCCCGACACAAGCCGGGGCATCAGGTTCAACCAGATCAGCGGAGGAAAAAGTTCCAACAACAGTTTTTCCTTGGCTGTGGGCAGCGACGGGAACGCCTACGCATGGGGAAACAACTACTATGGCCAGCTCGGCGACGGGACGAAAACCGACAGGACTACGCCAGTCAAAGTGAGGAAACCTACAAACGCACCTGCGGATTTCACCTACGTGCAGGTCAGTGCCGGATGGGATTGTTCGCTGGCCGTGGGCAGCGACGGGAACGCCTACGCATGGGGATTGAACAGCTCTGGCCAGCTCGGCGACGGGACAACCACTCAAAGGACTACGCCGGTCAAAGTAGGGAAACC